>NZ_JBHVWT010000015.1:101675-118431 GCF_042882135.1 Streptomyces sp. NPDC058240 | reverse complement strand
GACGCGGCGCCCTGCTTTCCGGGGGGATTGAGAGGGCTTTTCTGGTGGGGGACGGCCGGGAACCACATCTGTGGTCCGGGGCCGTCCGCACGGCCCCGCGTCGCTCAGTTCTGCTTCAGCTCACGGGCCGTGCTCTCCCACGTCTCGAACATGGCAAGACTCGTGAACATGGCCCGGAGGGAAGCGCCGATCTTCCGGCTCGGCCTGCGCAGCTGCCGACTGGTCATGCCGAGCATCTTGATCAAGGGCTCGACCTCCTGCACGCTGTCCGCCGACTCCCGGACATCCCGGGCCGTCCCGATGACCTGGCCGAGCAGTTCGTCCACCTCGTCCGGCCACTCGTCGCGAGGGGTGTCCCGCGCCCGCTGAAGGAACGCGCTCAGGACATCGGCGGTGATGTTCATCCGCTCGACGAAGCGCCCTGAAGCCGCCTCCAAGTCATCGGCCGGGCCCTCGATGGCCTTGGCGAAGCGGTTGATGACAACCAGCCGGGCGCTCATCGGGGTTCCCGGCAGACCGGCCCGGACCATGTCCTCATTGAGCAGCTCACCCATGGCCGCGAGGTCCACGAGCGCCGCGTCCACATCGGCCATGTCGTCCACGATCGCCTCCATGGCCGTCGGCGGGCCGCCGCGGCAGCCGGCGCCGACCTGCTCTGGCGGGTCAGGAGCAACGCGGTGCTGCCTGTGGTGGCGTCGCTGCCCGATGGTTCCTGCCTGTCGGAGATCGTCGCCGCCCGTGACAGGAACCGGCGGGCCGACCCGGCCCGGGTCCGCGTCATCGAGTACACCCTTGGCCCACGCGGGAAGGACGGCACCGTCTGCCGGCTGGTCACCCCCCTCCTCGACCCGGACACTGCGCCGGCGGTGGAACTTTCCGCGCTCTACGCCGAACGCTGGGAGATCGAGACCACGCTGGACGAGATCAAGACCCACCTGGGCGGGCCACGGCTGGTCTTGCGCTCCCGGCACCCGGCCGGGGCCGAGCAGGAGATCTTCGCGTTCCTCCTCGTTCACCACGCCGTGCGGGACCTCATGCACGGAGCCGCACGACAGCAGGGACACGATCCGGACCGGATCTCTTTCACGCGCGCCGTGCGCGTCGTCCGCCGCCAGGTCACCGCCCAGGCGGGTTTTTCCCCCTCCCGACTCACGCGGGCCCTCGCGCAGACTCTGCTTGAAATCGGTCAACGGCTCCTGGAGCCAAGGCGGTTACGCTCCAATCCCCGTGTCATCGAACGCAAGATGTCCAACTGGGCCCTCAAACGCACCGAACACAACAACCAGCCCAGGCTGGACACCCCAGTCATCACCCTCGTCGGACCCACCAAACCAGCCCCGACCTCCCGGAAAAAGACCTAAATCACCGGTATTGCCGCTAGGGCACCGGGGCCAACTCGAGGCGCCGGGACGGTCGGCCTTTGTGTGCCCATGACCAAGGAAGACAGTCCCGGTGCGGTGGCCGCCAAGGGAGCGAAAAGAGCCAGGACGGAGCTGCGGGGTAGCGGAGAACTTGGCTGTACGCCGACAATACGGTCACCCTTCACCGTCCAGGGGTCACCGAGCTCCCGGACCGAACCGAGAGGACCGACCATCACCATGCGCAAGCCTCTCCTCGCCACCCTCACCGCCGTTGCCCTCGGTGCCGCCGCCTTGATTGGCACCACGGGCACGGCAGCCGCAGCACCCAACCGCGTGAGCGGGGCGACCCCCACTGCCACGACGGCCGCCGTGCACCCTGACAGTACGCCCGCCTCGGTGACAGCCTCCTCCTTCGCCGGCACCGTGGCGCTCAGCAACTGCTCAGGCTCCCTGATCCGCATGCCGAACTCGCAGGCGACGGACCCAGGACTGGTCATGACGAACGGCCACTGCCTCGAAACCGGCCTTCCGAGCGCAGGTCAGGTCATCACCAACCAGTCCTCCACCCGCAGCTTCACGCTGCTCAACGCCTCGGCCGGCGCCGCCGGAACACTCAAGGCGAACAAAGTCGTCTACGCGACGATGACCGACACGGACGTCACGCTCTACCAACTGACCAAGACCTACGCCCAGATACAGCAGTCCACGGGAATCGCGCCGCTGACTCTGTCCGCGACCCACCCGGTGCAGGGGCACGCGATCGACGTGGTCTCCGGCTACTGGAAGCGGGTCTACTCCTGCTCCGTCGACGGATTCGCGTACCGCCTGAAGGAGGACCAGTGGACATGGAAGGACGCCGTCCGCTACACCCCGGAATGCCAGGTCATCGGGGGCACCTCGGGTTCCCCGGTCATCGACACGACGACCGGGCAGGTCACGGCGATCAACAACACTACCAACGAGAACGGCGAAAGCTGCACCCTTGACAACCCCTGCGAGGTAGACGAGCAGGGAGCCGTCACCATCCGCCAGGGAACCGGATACGCCCAGGAGACCTACGGCATCCCCGCCTGCTTCACGACGGGCAACAAGCTCAACCTGTCGGCCACGGGCTGCACGCTCGCGAAGCCGACAGCGGTAGCGGGACGCTGAGTTGACACCTGAGGGGAGCAAGCAAGGCTCGTCCACGGCCAGTGACCGCCCGGCCACCCTCGCCACAAGCCGCTACCGGACGAATCCTCAACTGCCCGGAAACCCCAACCAAGCCCCAACTGAAGGTTCCCCTTGATGTTGGGCACCTGGAGACTGGGACGTGAGGTTCCAGAGGAAGTAGTGCCAGGTGGGAAGCAAGAGCAACCGCAGTAGGCGGTATACGGAGGAGTTCCAGCGCGACGCGGTCGCGCTGGTCCGGTCCTCCGGCAAGACCGTCACCGAGGTGGCCCGGGAGATCGGGGTCGGCGCCGAGGGACTGTGGAACTGGGTCAGGCAGGACACGATCGACCGCGGGCAGAGGGCGCCGGGCGAACTGACGAGCGCGGAGCGGGAAGAGCTGCGTCGGCTGCGGCGGCAGAACCGTGAGCAGGCCGAGACGATCGAGGTGCTGCGAGAAGCGGCGGCCTTCTTCGCGAAGGAGAGCGATCGATGAGCGAGGTGTACGCGTTCATCGAGGCGGAGAAGACCACCCGCGGAGTCGCTCTGTTGTGCCGGCTGCCGAAGGTGGCCCGGTCCTCTTTCTACGCCTGGTTGGCCGGCGAGCGGGCCCGCGCCGCCCGCCGGGCCGCCGACGATGCCCTGGCTCACGAGATCACCGTGTTGCACATCGCCTCCTGGTGACAACGAGTGTCCAGCATCACGGGGAAAGTTCACCCTGGGCCGGGACCCACACTGCGGTCACCTTACGAGCGGCATCGCGCCTGGCCCTGGACGGACTCGGACGCGACATCGTCGGGAAGTATTCGCCCGAAGAACTCGAATGCGCCCAGCAAGAGCTCACCTTGGCGGTCCTCCGATGGCAGACCCCCGACAGCAGCCCTGGCCTTTGGATGAAGGCACGCCTCACTCTTCTGCTTCCGCAGCAGGATGCCGGGCGGGCCCAGGAACATCAGGACGCCCTGCGCGAAGTGATGCTCCAGCTCGCGCAGGAGCGGCTGCGCCGAGAGGACTTGGCACGCTCCGTGTGCGCCGACCACGACACCGCCCGCCTGTGGTGGCTGGAGCGAGATCTGGACGATCCGTCAGCCCTCGACTGGGCGTCGTTCCGAGAAACGATCCTCCCATTGACGGAAGCGCCGGGCGGGGATCGCACCACGGCCGAACGTCTCGCGCACACCATCCTGTACGTCTGGGAAAAGCTGGGCGAGGAGTCGGGGCAGCAGGCCCGGTTCACAGCCATGGCCCGAACGCTCTTCGAGCAGATGGGATGGGCCGATGTATTTCCCTGGCCGTCGACCCACCATGGCCTGGCATCCATGGCTTCCTCGCCTGGAGCCGGAACCTCCGATCCCGAACACCGGCTAGTCACCGGGAAGGGAGAGGACCGGTGAAGACCTCCGTCCTGCGCTGGTTACTCGATCCGCTGACCAGTCTGTTCGCCCTCTATCTGCGAGCCCGGGAGCGCGGACTCATGTCGTACGACGTCGCATGGCGGCTGGCCAGGGTCATCCGGCGCCCCGACGAGTTGGTGTACCGCAGCCATGGCCACCTCCCGGAGAATCCCGAAGACACGGCTTCCTGACCACGGGACTGGCAGCACAGCGGAAAGTCTGCGGCGCCCAAGACCGAGCCCGTACGGTCCTTCTGAAACGCTGCGTAGCCCCTCCCCTTGCCTTCGACCGACGAACACGGGTGGCACAGCATCTGCTGCGCCACTCGTTGTTCGCGCCGTGACCAGGCCCTGACCGTCGCAACCGCCTACCTCGGCCGCCTGTCCACCGCGGCCGACCACTGCACCTACAGGCCCCGCGTCGAGCAGGCACTGCACACCGTGATCCCGCCACCGCCCGCCCCGCCGAGGAAAGGACGGGGTCGACGCTACGGCGCCTGCGCGACGAGTTGATATCGGTGCGGGTCTCGTCGGGGTGCGACTGCGGTTCCACGGGCAAGATGGCTCCTTGAGGCTGGCCTGAGCCTGATCGCGGCATCGGCTCGCCCTCTGCTCTGGGCGAATTCCAAACGTCCTTGACGCCCGCCCCGTGCCACCGCCAAGAGTCACCGGACGAGCTGTGGCCATGGTCATGAGAATCGCCGGTTTTGCTAACCGGCGATCCGCTGCTACGCAGCCGTGCTGCCTCGGCCCCTCAGACCGCGGTGGGTCGGGGAGAGCGGGCGAAGCCCTCCTGCAGTCGCCTGACAGTACGTCAGAAGAGTCAGCAAGTGGCCAGCATGAGTCCAGAAGAACCTGAGGAATGCTGCCTGAACATGCGACTCGTTGTACGGTAAGGAAAGTGCCCTTGACCTGCAAAAATGCAGGCAGGGAGCCTAGATCCAGGAGTACCTCGATGATGCGTACAATGTTCAAGTCAAAGATCCACCGTGCCACGGTGACCCAGGCCGACCTGCACTACGTCGGTTCCGTCACCGTCGACGCCGAGCTGATGGAAGCGGCGGATCTGCTGCCCGGCGAGCTGGTGCACATCGTCGACATCGACAACGGCGCCCGTCTGGAGACGTACGTCATCGAGGGCGAGCGCGGCTCCGGTGTCATCGGCATCAACGGCGCCGCCGCCCACCTCGTCCACCCCGGTGACCTGGTCATCCTGATCAGTTACGCCCAGGTCGACGACGCCGAGGCACGCGGCCTGGTCCCGCGCATCGTGCACGTCGACGCCGGCAACCGTATCGTCGCGCTCGGCGCCGATGCCTCCGCACCCGTGCCCGGCACCGCCACCGAACGGAGCCCGCACGCCGTTCCCGCGGCGCGCTGAACCGGTCCGACCAGCGAGGGAGCACCCGTCATGGCAGAACGGACCGAGCGGATCGAACCCGACATCCGCGACGACCGCGCGAGCGGCAATCTGCTCGCGTACGAGAACGGCAAGGCGGTCGGGGTCGTCGCGTACTTCGTGATGGACGGTGACCCCGCCGCGTTCGTCGCCGTGCACACCGTCGTCGAACCCGGCCACGAGGGCAGGGGCATCGCCGGCGCCCTCGTCCAGGAGTTCTACGCCATGGCGGGACGCGAGAGTGTCCCCGTCGTCCCGCTCTGCCCGTACGCCGCGAAGTGGGCGACGCGGCACCACGACCGGGCTCCCGAGGCCCCGGCCGAACTGGTGGAACAGGCGAAGACGCAGCTCGAGGCCCACCCCGAGCTGTACTGACCCACCTCGGCCGGGGACTGTACCGTTTGGCGATGACACTCGCCCTGCTGCACACCTCCCCGGCCCACGTACCGGTCTTCGACGCGCTCCGGGACGCCGACCATCCCGGGCTCGCCCTGCGCCATCTCGTGCACGAGGACCTGCTCGCCAAGGCCAGGGAATCGGGCCCCGAAGCGGTGTCGGGCGAGATCCGGGACCTGCTCGCGGGCGCCGTCGCGGACGGTGCCCGCGCCGTTCTCTGCACCTGCTCGACGATCGGCGCCGTCGCCGAGTCGCAGTCGGCGACGCTCGGTGTTCCCGTGCTGCGCGTCGACCGCCCGATGGCGGCCACCGCCGCGGCACAGGACCGCGTGGTCGTCCTCGCGTCGATCACCGGCACTCTGGCGCCGACCCTCGCGCTGCTCGCCGAAGAGGCGGGGGACCGGCCCGTCGACGTACGGACCGTCGTGGTGGACGGCGCCTGGGCGCGCTTCGAGGCCGGTGACCGCGACGGCTATCTGGACCTCGTCGCGACCGCGGCCGACGCGGTCACGGACAGCGATGTGATCGTGCTGGCGCAGGCGTCCATGGCCGACGCGGTCACCCGTACGGTCACCCGCATCCCGGTGCTCTCCAGCCCCCGGCCGGGTCTCGCCGCCGCGGCTGTCGCCGCGTGCTGACCTCGACACGGCTCCCGGAATCCGGGCGATCATCCGGAACCCGCGCGTATGGACTCACCAGGCGCGGGCAGCCGCTCCGGGAGACGGTGGAAGGAGATCCACCCCGAACCGTTCGGAGGCCTTCGATGACGAATCCGTACCCCGACCCGGTGCCGCCGGCGCCCACCCCCGGGCCGATGCCCGGACCGCCGTCGCCGCTGCCGGAGCCGCCGCCTCCGCCGCCCGGCCCCGTTCCGCCCGGCCCGTCGCCGGATCCGATCCCGCAGCCGCCTGCCCCGCGCCCCGACCCGGTGCCGGAACCGCAGCCGTCACCCCGGCGGGCCTGATGACCGGTGTCCCCGGGTGGGTAGGCCTCAGGCCCCTGCCAGGACGGCGTTCGCCCGCGCGGTGACCTCGATGAGCACGCGACCCGCCGCTTCCAGGTCCTCGGCCGGCAGGTCCGCGTACAGCCGGGTCGTGAGGTCGGCGACCTCGGCCCCGTTCGCCTGCTGACGGTCCCGGCCCGCGGTCGTGAGGCCGATCCGGGGAATGGTGCCGTCGACCTCCGCCAGCAGCTCTGCGGCGGTCAGTTCGGCCAGGGTCGCCTCGACGACGGCCGCATCGATCTTCAGCGCGTCGGTCATGCGGTCGACGAGCCGGCCGCGCTCGATCGCCCCACCGTTGCCCGCGACGGCGTTCAGCGCCAACGACTGATGAAACGTGGTTCCGGTGGCCGCGAGCAGCCGTTCGAGGACGGCGCGCGTGGCGTGGTGGGCCCGGCCGCTCGCGAAGCCTTTGACCGGGTCTGGACGGGCGCTGCAACCGACGCCGACTTCGATGCCAGTGCCCCCTTCTTCTACGGTCGTTGGGATGCGGGCGCTCAGGAACACGCCGCGTCCGAGGCGGGGCAGACCAACGAGGAGGCCGCGGCGGGCTACGCGGCCCCGGGCGCCTTCGACCTCGACGCGGCCCGCGTCGCACTGGCCGGACGGGACGTTCCGGTCCTGGTCCTGGCGGGCGAGCTGGACGGCGGCCCGCTTCCCCGTGTCGCCACCGGCATCGCGGAGTTGTTTCCCGCGGGTGAACCGGCCGTCCAGTTGGGCGCCGGTCATTTCCCCTGGCTCGACGACCCCTGCCGGTTCGCCCGGACCGTCGAGGCGTTTCTCGCCCGGTCCCGATGAGCCGTTGACCGATTCCCGGCGGGCCGGGATCAGGCGGTGGGCGGACGGACCGGGGACGGTCCCAGTGTGGTGGTGCCGGGGGAGGCCCGGTGGCCGAGCCCGGTCCGGTAGGCGTCCATGGCCGCCTCGGTCCGGCCCGTGCGCCGCAGCAGATCGCCGAGCAGCCGGCAGATGTCCGCGAGATCGCCGGCGGCGCCCGCCCGTTCCAGCAGGGCCAGCGCGGTGACGTAGTGCTCCTCGGCGGACTCCGGATCGCCCTGGTCCTCGTGGATCAGGCCGAGCAGCCGGTGCGCGCCGCCCGCATGGACCGAGCCCCGGTCCGGATGCAGTTCGCCGAGGAGCCTGTGCAACAGCTCCCTGGCCTGGTCGGCCTTGCCGCGCCGACGCAGCACATCGGCGAGCTCCACCTCGACCTGGGCCGTGTACAGGGAGGCCCGCTTCGATACCAGCATGTCGCGGGCGGCGCGCAGTTCGGTCTCGGCGCCGGACAGATCGCCGTCCTGCGCGTGTACATAGCCGCGCATCCAGTGGCAGTGCGCCAGCTCCGTACGGATCTGGAGCTGCTGGTAGATCTCGGCCGCCTTGGCGAGTGAGGCGTCCGCCTCCGCGGTACGGCCCGCCGCGATGAGCGTACGGGCGACGTTGCGGTGCAGTCCGGCGACCAGTTCCGGATCGGACACCTGCGGTGCCAGGGCCAGCGCCAGCTCGCCCGCCTGGGCGGCGCGGGCGTGGGCGCCCATGTCCATGTATGGGGCGATGGCGGCCGTGTACAGCAGCAGGAGCGCGCCGGGATCCTGGAGGCCCGAGGTGTTGAGCTCGTCGATGGCGCTCTCCAGCAGGTAGCAGGCGTACCGGAGTTCGCCGGCCAGCAGGTGGGCGACCGCCCTGCCCCGGACGGCCGGGGCGCGCCGGGGGAGCGGAGTATCGGCGAGGAGTTGCTCCGCGGCCACGAAGTGCTCGCGGGCCGTGGGCAGATCGCCCGTCTCCAGCGCGCAGTGGCCGAGGCCGAGCGTGGCCGTGGCGCGTTCGTCGTCGAGCCCGTGCCGGCCGGCCTCGGCGAGCAGCCGGGTGTAGGCGGCGGCGGCGTCCTCGGCGGCACCGGTGGCCAGTGTCCGCTGGGCCTCGACGAGTTTCAGCCGCAGAGCGGTCGCGAGGTGGGCGGGGCGTCCGGTGGCCAGTTCCTCGTACGTGACGCCGAGCCGGTCCGCGAGGTGGCGTACGGCCGCCTCCGACGGGCGTACCCGGCCCGCCTCCAGCGTGGAGATGTAGGCGGGGGTGTAGGCGGGTTCCGCCAGCTGTCGTTGTGTCAGACCGCGTTCGGTGCGCAGCTGTTGGACGCGACGGCCGACGGCGCCGGGATCCTCGTCCGGCCCCGCGTTCCGTCCCGCTGTGCGCCTCGCGTTCATCGCGCCGCCCCTTCTGTTTCGCCCCGCCACGAAATGCGGTCCATGCATCGTAAATGCCCGGATACGAACCTCAACCACCACGTTTCCGGGCCTTGTTCGACGGTCCGCGCACCTCTAGGTTAAGCATCGCATTAACTCGACTTAACTCATGAGTTACGTGATGGTCGTGCCCTGGGACTTCCCGGCGAAGTCCCCCGGACCTGAAGGAGTTGTCCATGCGCATACACCTCCGCACGCGCCGAACGGCAGGAGTCACGGCGGGGCTCGCTCTCGCCGGCCTCCTGGCGGCGACCGCTGCCACCGCACCGGCGTCGGCCGCCCCCACCGGCTCCGACGGCGGCCGTCGCATCGCGGCCGAGTACTTCCCCGATCCCGGCGGCTCGGGCAGGACCGTCGAGGTCCCGGCCGCTGCCCCCGTCCGGAAGGGCAGAACGGCCGCTTCGCTGAGCGCGGCCGAGGCCGCCGTCGACGGCACGGTGGGAGAACAGGCGGTGACCGGCCCGTCCGACGACCGCCTGGACGTCGTGATCATCGGAGACGGCTACACGGCAGGCCAGCAGGCCGACTTCCACGCGGACGCCACCGCCAAGTGGGCCGACATCACCGCTCTGGAGCCCTACAAGAGCTACCAGGGCCTGTTCAACGTGTGGACCGTCGACGCGGTCTCCAACGAGTCCGGCATCAGCGGCGATCCCGGCGCGGACACCGTCAAGGACACCGCGCTCGGCAGCTACTTCTGGTGCTCCGACATCGAGCGGCTGATCTGCACCGACATCGACAAGGTGGCCGCGTACGCCGCCAAGGCCCCGGCCGCCGACCTCGTGGTCGTCATCGCCAACTCCACCAAGTACGGGGGCGCGGGCTACTCCGGACTCCAGGCGGAGGGCCGCCCCTTCAACGGAGTCTCCACCCTCTCATCCGACCACCCCTCGTCCAGCCTGATCGCCGCTCATGAGATAGGGCACTCGGTGGGCCTGCTGGACGACGAGTACACCTACGCCGAGTACGGGACCTGGACCGGCGGCGAGCCGGGCGGGATCAACTCCACCACCTACACACCCGCGCAGCTCACCGAGAAGCGGGCCAAGTGGTACCGCTGGCTCGGCCGGACCGATCCGGCGGGCGGCACGGTCGGTGCGTACGAGGGCAGCGCCTACTACCCGCTCGGGCTCTACCGTCCCACCGAGTCATCGATCATGCGGGAGCTGAGCAACACCGAGTTCAACCTGCCGGGGCGCGAGGCGATGATCGCCGGGTTCTACCGCGCGGGCAATGCACTGAGCAGCGCCGTCGACACCGGCACCGCCGTCGGGCCGGGCCGGCGCATCGCCGTGAGCCTGGCGGACCTCGATGCCGCCGGTGCCGGGACCCGCACCCATCGGCCGGGCGCTGCCACCGGCCTCGCCAGGACGGATCTGCGCTGGTACGTGGACGGCGTCGAGAGGGTCTTTGCCCGGGGACGTACCTCCGTCACCCCCGTATCGCTCGGAGTCCGTGCGGACGGTCGTGGGCACAAGGTGACCGCCGAGGCCGTCGACCGTACGGACGCCATCCGTGACCCCGCCGTCCGCGCCCTGGCCACCGACACCCTGACCTGGAACGTCAGGGCGACCGGGCACCGGCGGTAAGGACTCGAACGCCTCAGAGCCTGTCGGGTGACCTCCGACCGGGCGGCCACGCCCTGGCACGCACGCTTCCCGCGTTGTCGTCGGTCGCCAACGCTCCGCGTCGACTCCCTCCTCCGCCTTGGAACCGCACGCACCAGACCGCGTCCGCTATCCGGTCCGAGGTCACCCGACAGGCTCTCAGGCGATGATCGGGACCACGGCCTCGGGCGTCAGCATCCGGAAGGTGAAGGCCTGATGGAAGTAGAGCCGGATGCTGGTCGCGTCGTGGTCCTGATAACCGATGGAGAGGTCCTGGCCGAGGCACAGCTCGAAGTCGCCGCCACGGGTGGACAGCAGCACACCGCCCCTGACGGCGGGTGCCCACAGGATCTGGTCGTCGAGCAGCCGGGCCAGATGGGTGGCCACCGGGTATCCGTGGTCGGAGGTCTCGGTGGCCTCGGTGAAGGCGTCGGCGCCGAGCAGCAGCCGGTACGGGCCGTCGACGCCGGCCAGCCGCAGCCGGGTGAGTGCCTGGCTGACGGTGGTCGGGTAGTCGCGGGCATCCGCGGGCAGTGTCAGCGGCGAGTGCGAGGAGCCGTCCCGGAGCCCGGTGATCCCGGCCGAGGCGTACCCGTCGATGATCGCCATGTCCTCCGCGAACGCACAGGTGCGGGCGGCGTCCTTGACGGGCTGCCAGTCGCTGTCGTCCGAGCCGCGCTCGACATCGTCCACGGCCGACCGGGTCACCGTGAACGGCACCCGCCACTCGATGACCGGCACCGATGTGCGGGCGCGGGCGATGACGTCCGGGGCGGGCGGATCGATGTCGCGCAGATGACCGTCGCCGATGGCCGCCAGTCCGGGGCCGTCCGGGTCGGTGACATCGACGACCCGGCGTCCCGCCACATGGCGGCTGAAGGTGCGCCGGGCCTCTTCTTCGATCTGGTCCCAGGCGGCTTCCGTGACAGGGGCGAGTTCGCGGTGGAGATTGTTCATCACTGGGCGCTTTCTTGCAGGCTGCCGATGTGCAGCGAACCGTCGGCCGGACGGGCCGGGGCCGGGGCCTTCGCCGTCACCGGCGCGGACGCGGGCTCCGGCAGGGCGTCGGTCCCGGCCGATGGGGGCGACGGCGGCGGGGCGTCGAGGAAGTCGGCGCTGGGGGCGTAGAAGAGCGTGCCGGTGACCGCGGTCGAGAAATCGAGAATGCGGTCGTGCGCGGCGGGCGGACTGCCGAGGAACATGTTGCGGAGCATCTGCTCGGTCACCTCCGGATCGGCGGCGTAACCGATGAAGTACGTGCCGAACTCGCCCTGCCCGAAGCTGCCGAACGGCATGTTGGCGCGCAGGATGTCGCGCTCCGTGCCGTCCGGGTCGGTGATCGTGTTGAGGGCGATGTGCGAGTCGGCGGGCTTGACGTCGTCGGCGAACTCGATGTCGTCGAGCTTGGTGCGGCCGATGACCCGCTCCTGCTCCTCGGTGCTCAGTTCGTTCCAGGACGCGAGGTCGTGCAGATACTTCTGGACGATGACGTAACTGCCGCCCGCGAAAGCGGGGTCCTCGGCGCCGACCAGGGCCGCCGACTGCGCGTCCGCCCCCACGGGGTTCTCCGTGCCGTCGACGAAGCCGAGCAGATCCCGGTGGTCGAAGTAGCGGAACCCCTGCGTCTCGTCGACGATCGTCACCGCACTGCCGAGCCGGTCGCGCAGGCGGGTCGCCCATGCGAAACACACGTCCATCCGCTCGGCCCGGATGTGGAACAGCAGATCCCCCGGGGTGGCGGGAGCGTGGTGCCGGGCACCGTGCAATTCCTGGAACGGGTGGAGCTGGGCGGGCCGCGGCCCGGCGAACAGCCGGTCCCAGGCCCCGGAACCGATGCCGGTCACACAGACCAGGCCGGCCTCGGGGTACCGGAATCCGATGGAGCGGGCGAAGGCCGCCAGATCCGGCAGCACCTCGCGTACGGCGGGCTCGCCACCGGGCTCGATCGTGGCGACCAGGATCAGTGCGGCGCTGGTCAGCGGCGCGACGACGGGCTGGACCGCGACCGGCTCCGGGGAGGTGTCCGGCCCGGCTGCGACGGGTTCCGGGGTGGCGTCGGGCATGCGTGGGCTCCCTGGGGCGGCAATGGCGGGCTGCGGCGACAGGCTCGCGGCGGGGCAACAAGAAGGGGCTTGCTGCTACTTACGCACAGACAGGGCGCTGTCGCACCCCGGGTCAACCGGACGGGCGACCACGCCGGTCCCACCACGCCCGGCCCGCCGAGGACGGGCGAGCGCACCGGCCCCGGCGGGGTGGCCCGCACCGGCCTCCTCGTGTCAGCCCGCGACGACCTCCGACCGGTCGCCGCCCCAGAGGGTGTGGAAGGAGCCCTCGCGGTCGGTGCGGCGGTAGGTGTGCGCGCCGAAGAAGTCGCGTTGGCCCTGGGTGAGCGCCGCGGGCAGCCGGTCGGCGCGCAAGCCGTCGTAGTACGCGAGCGCGGCGGCGAATCCCGGTGTGGGCACCCCCTGCCGCACCGCCTCGGTGACCACCGCTCGCCAGTCGTCCTGAGCCGCGCCGATCTCCTCGGCGAACTGCTGGTCGGACAGCAGGCTCGGCAGGTCCGGACGGGCGTCGTAGGCGGCCCGGATCCGGTCCAGGAACGCGGCCCGGATGATGCACCCGGCCCGCCAGATCGACGCCACCGCGCCGAGGTCGATGTTCCAGTCGTACGCCTCGCTGCCCGCCCGGATCTGGTGGAATCCCTGGGTGTACGAAACGATCTTGGACGCGTACAGTGCCTGCTCCACCCGGTCGGCGAAGGCCGCGGCAGCCTCCTCGCCGAGCGGGGACGCCGACGGACCGGTCAGGTCCCGCGCGGCCTCGCGGAGATCCGCGTGCCCGGACAGCGAACGGGCGAAGACGGCCTCCGCGATACCCGAGACGGGCACCCCCAGATCCAGCGCGATCTGCACCGTCCAGCGACCCGTGCCCTTCTGCTCGGCCCGGTCCTGCACGATGTCGACGAAGGGTTTTCCGGTGGCCGCGTCGGTGTGGGCGAGGACCTCCGCCGTGATCTCGATCAGATACGAGTCGAGGCGGCCGGTGTTCCAGCTGCGGAACGTCTCGGCGATCTTCGCGGGGGAGTAGCCCGCCACGGCACGCAGCAGGTCGTACGCCTCCGCGATCAGCTGCATGTCCGCGTACTCGATGCCGTTGTGGACCATCTTCACGAAGTGCCCGGCCCCGTCGGGACCGATATGCGTGGTGCACGGGGTGCCGTCCTTCGCCTTGGCGGCGATCTTCTCCAGCAGCGGCCCCAGCGATTCGTACGACTCGGCCGATCCGCCCGGCATGATGCTCGGCCCGTTCAGCGCGCCTTCCTCGCCGCCCGAGATGCCGACGCCGACGAAGTGGATCCCGCGCCCGCGCAGCTCCTTCTCCCGCCGGCGGGTGTCCTCGAAGTGCGCGTTGCCGCCGTCGATGATGACATCGCCCTCTTCGAGGAGCGGGGCGAACTCCTGGATCACGGCATCGGTGGGATCACCCGCCTTCACCATGATGACGAGTCTGCGCGGACGTTCCAGCGCCGCGACGAATTCCTCCGGTGTGCGCGCGGGGACGAAGGAGCCCTCGTCGCCGAACTCCTCGACCAGGGCGTCCGTCTTGGCGGTGGTCCGGTTGTGCACCGCGACCGTGAATCCGTTGCGGGCGAAGTTGCGCGCGAGGTTGCGGCCCATGACCGCGAGCCCTGTGACGCCGATCTGTGCAGTGCCGCTCATCTGTGTGCTCTGCAATCTGTTTCGGGGATGCCTGGATCTTCAGCAATGACGGGATCTTCAGTATGGATACGGGGTGCGGGAACGGCCTGTTCGGCATCGCCCGGATGGACGATCCTGTGTATATTAGGAAAATGCCTAGAGGTTCTAGGTGTGCTTCGACGGAGGTGGCGGATGGTTCGCGCGGGTCTCACGACCGAACGCGTGGTGGAGGCGGCGGCCGATCTGGCCGACTCCATCGGCTTCGACAAGGTCACGATCTCCGCGCTGGCCCGCGGCTTCGGGGTCAAGGACGCCAGCCTGTATTCGCACGTCAGGAATCTGCACGACCTGCGGACCCGGGTCGCGCTGCTGGCCGCCGGGGAGTTCATCGACCGGATCGCCGCCGCCGTCGCGGGCCGGGCCGGGAGGGACGCCCTGGTCGCGTTCGCCGACGCCTACCGGGCCTTCGCGCTGGAGCGGCCCGGACGGTACGAGGCGACGCAGATGCGGGTCGACCCCGACGTCGTCGCCCAGTCGTCCGCGTACCACCGCACCATCGAGACCACGGGCGCGATGCTGCGGGCCTATGGCCTGGCCGAGCCCGATCTCACGGACGCGGTACGGCTGTTGCGCAGCACCTTCCACGGCTACTGCGCCCTGGAGGCGAGCGGAGGATTCGGCGCGCCCCGTGACGTGCAGACGTCCTGGGAGCGGTCCGTCGAGGCCCTGCACTTCCTGTTGGAGCACTGGCCGTCCGCTACGGGCGAGAGGGAGACCGATCATGGCTGACCGCACGGTGCCGGAGCGCACCGGACATCTGAAGGTGCCCGGGGCGACGCTGTACTACGAGGTGCGCGGCCAAGGCCCGCTGCTGCTGATGATGCCGGGCGGGAGCGCCGACGCGGGGCTCTACGATCGGATGGCGGAGCGGCTGGCCGACAGCTGGACCGTCGCGGCCTTCGACCCGCGCGGCTACTCGCGCAGCCTGCTCGACGGCGCGGCGGCGGACCAGAAGGTGGCGGTGCAGAGCGAGGACGCCCACCGGCTGATCGAGCTGCTGTCGCCGGACGGCGGACCGGTGGCCGTCTTCGGCTCCAGTTCGAGCGCGATCGTCGCCCTGGACCTGCTCGCCCGCCACCCCGAACGGTTGCACCAAGTGGTCGCGCACGAACCACCGTTGGTGGCACTGATGCCGGATCCGGATCAGGGGCGGAAGCTCTTCGCCGCGGTGCGCGAATCCTTCCGCCGGGACGGCGTGGCCGCGGCACTGGCCACGATGACCGAGGGCCTGACGGACCCGGATGCGGGGCCACCGGCCGGGGGAGAGCGCCGGGCGGCGCCCGAACCGTCCGCGCGGGAGGCCGAGGCGTTCCGGCGGATGCGGGCCAACCTTCCGGTGTTCCTGGAGCATGTGCTGTGTTCGTTCAGCGGCTACGTACCGGACCTGGCGGCCCTGTGCCGCGGCGCGGAGCAGCTGGTCATCGGTGTCGGACAGGACTCCCGCACCCTGCTCACGGCGATTCCGGGCGCCCGGCTGGCGGACGAAGCGGGTGGCAGGCTCGTGGAGTTCCCCGGTGGCCACACCGGTTGCGCCGAGGACCCCGAAGCGTTCGCCGAGCGGCTGCGGGCGGTACTGCTCGACCGGACACTCCGTGGGGCACAGGGGTGACCCCGGAGGGCGGCCGATGACTCTCATCCCGCAAACATCCCCTATGGCACCTTTGGGTCTGCACGCATCACTGATGGATCGGCAAGCATTCGCGTAACCCTCGAACGCCGACGACAACTACGGCGACAACGGCCTCGCCTACTTCCGGAAGTTCGAGGACGCCCCGGCCGGTGACCCGTTGCACGACCTCGGGATGGCATCGGTGAAGAAGGTGAGCGGCTCCACGCCCGATGACATCGCCGCCGCCATCAGGGCGGACGTGGTGGCCGGGACCCTGCCGCAGGTTTCCTGGGTCGTCGCGAACCAGGCCCTCTCCGAGCACCCCTACGCCCCGCCCGGCGACGGAGCGCACTTCGTCGACCTGGTGTACCGGGCGCTCGCGGCCGACGAGGACGTCTTCGACTCCACGGTGCTCTTCCTCAACTACGACGAGAACGACGGCTTCTTCGACCATGTGCCACCGCCCTCGCCGCCCGCCGGAACCGAGGGCGAATTCCTCGGCGGCGTGCCCATCAGCCTCGGCTTCCGTGTCCCGATGACCGTCATGTCGCCCTGGACACACGGTGGTTGGATCTCCTCGAGGTCTTCGACCACACCTCCGTGCTGCGCTTCCCCCGGTCGCGTCGCGGGGCATCGACACATCCGTGTCGGAGTCGCCGGCGGCGAACACCGGCCGCTTCGCGGGAGCCAGCCAGCGCGAGTGCGGTGACGGCGAGCCGGGCGGCGGAGCGCCGGGTGGGCCGGGGTGCGGGACGGAGTACGGGCACGCTGAGCACACTCCTGAGGTGTGGGCGGTCGTCGTGGACGTGGGGTGGGGCGGCCGGGCACCCCGCCCCACGTC
>NZ_JBHVWT010000015.1:26156-101666 GCF_042882135.1 Streptomyces sp. NPDC058240 | reverse complement strand
GGGGGGGGGGGGGGGGGGGGGGGGGGGGGGGGGGGGGGGGGGGGGGGGGGGGAGGGAGGGGGGGGGGGGGGGGGAGGAGGGGGGGGGGGGGGGGGGTGTGGGGGGGGGGGGGTGGGCCCCCCCCCCCCCCCCCCCCACGTCCGCACACGGTCTAGAGCGGTGTGACGTAGGCGCCGGTGAGCCCGCCGTCCACCAGGAAGTCGGTGGCGTTGACGAAGGAGGAGTCGTCGCTGGCCAGGAAGGCCACGGCGGCGGCCATCTCGGTGGGCTCGGCGAACCGGCCGACCGGGATGTGCACCAGCCTGCGCGCGGCCCGCTCCGGATCCTTGGCGAACAGCTCCTGGAGCAGCGGGGTGTTGACCGGTCCCGGGCACAGCGCGTTGACCCGGATGCCCTCCCGTGCGAACTGCACACCCAGCTCGCGCGACATGGCCAGCACGCCGCCCTTGGACGCGGTGTAGGAGATCTGCGAGGTGGCGGCGCCCATCCGGGCCACGAAGGAGGCCGTGTTGATGATGGAGCCCTTGCCCTGGCGGCGCATGTACGGGATGGCGGCCTTGCAGCACAGGTAGACGGAGGTGAGGTTGACCTCCTGCACCCGGCGCCAGGCGTCGAGGCCGGTCTCCAGGATGGAGTCGTCCTCGGGCGGCGAGATCCCCGCGTTGTTGAAGGCGATGTCGACCGAGCCGTACGTGTCGAACGCGGTCCTGAACAAGGCCTCCACCTGTTCGGCGTCCGTGACGTCGGTACGTACGAAGAGGCCGTCGACCTCCTCGGCGGCGGCCTTGCCGCTCGCCTCGTCCACATCGGCGCAGACGACGTGCGCGCCCTCGGCGGCCAGGCGCCGGACGGTGGCCAGTCCGATGCCGCTTCCGGCTCCGGTGACTACGGCGGTGCGGCCGACCAGGCGGCGGCAGACAGCGGTGGTGTCGGTCATGGTGCTCAGGCCTCCGTGCTGATGAAGACGTTCTTGGTTTCGGTGAAGGCGGCGAGTGCGTCGGGGCCGAGTTCGCGGCCCAGTCCGGACTGTTTGTAGCCGCCGAAGGGTGTGGCGTAGCGGACGCTGGAGTGCGAGTTGACCGAGAGGTTTCCGGCCCGCAGGCCCTGGCCGACCCGCAGGGCACGGGCCACGTCACGCGTCCAGATCGATCCGGCCAGACCGTAGTCGGTCGCGTTCGCCAGCCGTACGGCGTCCGCCTCGTCGTCGAAGGGCAGCACCACGGCGACCGGGCCGAAGACCTCGTCGACGGCCACCGGGGCGTCCGGCGACACCCCGGCGAGGACGGTCGGCGGGTACCAGAACCCCGGGCCGTCCGGCGCCGAGCCGAGGATCGTCCGTACGCCGTCGGGCAGGTCGTCCACGAACGAGCTCACGCGCTCCCGCTGGACGGCCGAGATCAGCGGACCCATCTGGGACTTCTCGTCCGACGGGTCGCCGACCACCACGGCGGCGACGGCCGGTGCCAGCAGGTCGAGGAAGCGGTCGTAGGCCGGGCGCTCGACCAGGATGCGGGTCCGGGCGCAGCAGTCCTGACCGGCGTTGTCCAGGAAGGACATCGGGGCAGCGGCCGCCGCGGCCTCCAGATCGGCGTCGGCGAAGACCACGTTCGGGCTCTTGCCGCCGAGTTCCAGGGTGAGGCGCTTCACGCGTTCGGCGCAGCGGGTCATGATGTGCTTGCCGGTCCGGGTGGAGCCGGTGAAGACGATCTTGGCCACGCCGGGGTGCTCCACCAGGGCACTGCCGGCCACCGGCCCCTCGCCCGGCAGCACCTGGAACAGTCCGCCGGGCAGCCCGGCCTCCAGGGCCAGTTCCGCCAGGCGCAGCGCGGTCAGCGGTGTGGTCTCGGCGGGCTTGAGCAGGACGGCGTTGCCGGCGGCGAGCGCCGGAGCCGCGCCCCAGGCGGCGATCGGCATCGGGAAGTTCCAGGGGGCGATGACACCGATGACGCCGAGTGGTTCCAGGACGGTGAAGTCGATGCCGCCGGCAACCGGGATCTGGCGGCCCAGCAGGCGTTCGACACCGCCCGCGCAGTAGTCGAGGAGGTCGCGCACATTGCCCGCCTCCCAGCGGGCGTTGCCGATGGTGTGACCGGCCTCGCGGACCTCCGACAGGGCCAGTTCCTCGATGTGTTCGTCGACGACGGCGGCGAACCGGCGGAGCAGCCGGGCGCGGTCGGCGGGTGCCGCCGCGGCCCAGACGCGCTGGGCGGTGGCGGCGCGGGCGACGGCCGCGTCGACGTCGGCGGCGGTGGCGGCAGGGACGGTGGCGATGATCTCGGCGGTGGCCGGGTTCAGGACGTCCAGGCTGTGCGGTGCGGGCTGGTGGGACACGTACGGGCCTCGATCGGGAGTGAGGGACGGGGCGGAGGTCACAGGCGCTCGAAGGAGCGTCGCAGCTCCCAGTCGGTCACGGCGGCGTCGTAGGCGGCGAGTTCGACACGCGCCATGTTGAGATAGTGCGCGACGACCTCCTCGCCGAACGCCTCCTTGGCGATGGGGCTCGCCTCCCACAGGTCGGCGGCCTCGCGCAGGGTGGTCGGCACCTGCTCGTACTCGGAGGCATAGGCGTTGCCCGTGCAGGCCTCGGGCAGAGCGAGCTCGTGCTCCACGCCGTACAGCCCCGCGGCGACCAGTCCGGCAGTGGCGAGATACGGATTGACGTCGCCGCCGGGCAGCCGGTTCTCGAAGCGCCGGGAGCGGCCGTGGCCGACCACGCGCAGCGAGCAGGTGCGGTTGTCGTGCCCCCAGGCGACGGCGGTCGGTGCGAAGGAGCCGGGCTGGAACCGCTTGTAGGAGTTGATGTTCGGCGCGTACAGCAGGGAGAAGTCGCGCAGGGCGGCGAGCTGTCCGGCGAGGAAGTGCCGCATCAGGTCCGACATGCCGTCCGGGCCGTCACCCGCCATCGCGTTGTCACCGTTGTCGTCGGTGAGCGAGAGGTGGATGTGACAGGAGTTGCCTTCGCGCTCGTCGTACTTGGCCATGAAGGTGAGCGAGACGCCCTCCTGCGCGGCGATCTCCTTGGCGCCCGTCTTGTAGACGGCGTGCTGGTCGCAGGTGATCAGCGCCTCGTCGTAGCGGAACGCGATCTCGTGCTGGCCGAGATTGCACTCACCCTTGGCCGACTCGACGGTCAGCCCGGCCGCCTGCATCTCGTTGCGGATCCGGCGCAGCAGCGGCTCGACGCGGCCGGTGCCGAGGATGGAGTAGTCGATGTTGTACTGATTGGCCGGGGTCAGTCCGCGGTAGTCGCGGTCCCAGGCCTCTTCGTAACTGTCCTTGAAGACGATGAACTCCAGCTCCGTGCCCACCTGGGCCCGGTAGCCGAGGCCGGCCAGCCGGTCCAGCTGCCGGCGCAGGACCTGGCGCGGTGCGGCGACGACCGGGCTGCCGTCGTTCCAGGCGAGATCCGCGACGAGCAGCGCGGTGCCCTCGTGCCAGGGCAGCAGGCGCAGGGTGGCGAGGTCCGGGAGCATGGCGAAGTCGCCGTAGCCGCGCTCCCAGGAGGACATGGCGTAGCCGTCGACGGTGTTCATGTCGGTGTCCACGGCCAGCAGATAGTTGCAGCCCTCGGTACCGTGCTCCAGAACCTCGTCGAGGAAGAACCCGGCGGCGAACCGCTTGCCCTGGAGCCGGCCCTGCATATCGGGAAAGGCCAGGACGACGGTGTCGATGGACCCGCTCGCGACGAGTGAGCGCAGCTCCTCGACGGCGAGCGGGGGTGTGCGGTCTGCCACGGGATTCCTCCTTGGGTGCACCGAGATCCATAAGGTATGGCAGGGGACCATTGCTTGGGAAGAGGGACCGCTCGGTGGCGGCGAATCGGCTTCGACGAGGTGCCCGGCGTACCCGTCACGAGCGCGGCGCACATCCATAACCACTGTTTGACGCGTGCCTCTTGTGTTTCCCTTGGCGTTCCACAAAGGTGTGCCGGTGAACCTTTGATAAAGGCCCGCTTCGCCTCCCACGCCTCGACGCAGCGCCGTCGACCCACATCTGGAGCGCCCCATGGCCCAGGGAACCGACACCCCCACCAGCCCACCCGGCGGCACGGCCGGCGCGGTCACCGGTACGGACGAGTACCTGCACCGTCGCACCCTGCGCCGGGGCAGCGCGGGCTGGCTCCTGTTGACCGGACTCGGCGTCGCGTACGTCGTGTCCGGCGACTACTCCGGCTGGAACATCGGCCTGTCCAAAGGCGGCTTCGGAGGACTCGCCGCGGCCACCGTGCTGATGGGGCTGATGTACGCGTGCCTGGTCTTCGCGCTGGCGGAACTCTCCGCCATCCTGCCCACCGCCGGCGGCGGCTACGGCTTCGCGCGCCGTGCCCTCGGCACCTGGGGCGGCTTCCTGACCGGTACGGCCATCCTCATCGAGTACATCCTCGCCCCCGCCGCCATCTCGCTGTTCATCGGTGACTACGTCGAGTCCCTCGGCCTGTTCGGGCTCACCTCCGGCTGGCCCGTATACCTCGCCTGCTTCGCCGTCTTCATCGGCATCCACCTCTGGGGCGTCGGCGAGGCGCTGCGGTTCAGCCTGATCGTGACCGCCGTCGCCGTGGCCGCTCTGCTCGTCTTCGCCATCGGCGCGTTCACCGACTTCGACGCGGCCCGTCTCGACGACATCCCGGTGGACACCGGCGCGTTCGGCTCCTCGTCCTGGCTGCCCTTCGGGCTGCTCGGCATCTGGGCCGCCTTCCCCTTCGGCATGTGGTTCTTCCTGGGTGTCGAAGGCGTGCCGCTCGCAGCCGAGGAGGCCAAGGACCCGGTCAGGTCGATGCCGAGGGCGCTCGCCATTTCGCTGACCGTGCTGGTGGGGCTGGCGGTGCTCACCTTCCTCTCCGCCACCGGCGCCCAGGGCGCGAAGGCCATCCAGGAAGCGGGCAACCCCCTCGTGGTCGCACTGGAGGGCAAGGGTGGTCCCACCGGCCTGAGCCGCTTCGTCAACTACGCGGGCCTGGCAGGTCTGGTGGCCTCGTTCTTCTCACTGATCTTCGCCGGATCCCGTCAGCTGTTCGCACTCTCCCGGGCCGGCTACCTGCCGCGCTTCCTCTCGCTGACCAACCGCCGCAAGTCCCCCTACCTCGGCCTGCTGATTCCCGGCGCGATCGGCTTCACGCTGGCCGCCTGGATCGGCAACGGCGGCCGGATGCTGAATGTCGCCGTCTTCGGCGCCACCATCAGCTACGCGCTGATGGCGCTCTCCCACATCGTGCTGCGCCGCCGCGAACCGCACCTCGAACGTCCCTACCGCACGCCCGGCGGCGCGCTCACCTCGTCCGTGGCATTCGTGCTGGCATGCTCGGCACTGGTGGCGACCTTCCTGGTGGACCGCGACGCGGCGTTCATCGCTCTCGGCGTGTACGTGGTGGCGCTGGCCTACTTCGCCTTCTACAGCCGTCACCGCCTCGTCGCGAGCGCCCCGGAGGAGGAGTTCGCCGCCCTGGCGGCGGCCGAGGCCGAACTGTCGCGGGACTGAACGGGACCGCGACGTACGGGCGTTGTACATACACCCGCCCCTGCCGCACCCGTACGCGACAGGGGCCGCACCACGACCGAGCAGCGAACGAACCGGAGGAGGGGGCCATGACCCGGCCCGTCATCGGCATCAGCACCTACCAGGAACCGGCCCGGTGGGGTGTGTGGGAATTGCCGGCCGCCCTGTTGCCCGCCTCCTACCCGCGCCTGGTGCGGGCGGCCGGCGGCCTGGCGGTGATGCTGCCGCCCGACGACACCGCCGACGCGGCCCGGGAGGCCGTGGCGGCGCTGGACGGTGTGGTGATCGCGGGCGGCGCCGACGTCGAACCGGCACGCTACGGCGAGTCGCCCGACCCCCGCACCGGTGCACCCGCACGCGCCCGCGACGCGTGGGAACTCGCCCTGATCGAGGCGGCGATCGACCGGCACGTCCCGCTGCTGGGCATCTGCCGGGGCATGCAACTGCTCAACGTCGCTCTCGGCGGCACCCTGCACCAGCACTTGGACGGGCACACCGGAGGCACCGGCGTCTTCGGCGAACACACCGTCACTCCCGTTCCGGGCACGGTGTACGCGGCGGCCGTCGCCGGGCCGAGCGTCGTGCCCACCTACCACCACCAGGCCGTGGACCGCCTGGGCTCCGGCCTCACGGCAAGCGCGCACGCGTCCGACGGCACCGTGGAGGCCGTGGAACTCACCGACCACGAGAGCCTGGTGCTGGGGGTCCAGTGGCACCCCGAAATGGGCGACGACATCCGGGTCATGACCGCTCTCGTGGACGCGGCGGCCCGGCGCCGCTCCGCCACCCGGACGGGCGCGCCCGTACCGTGACCGCCGGACATCGGGCGGGGCGGGGCCGCCGGGCCGGCCGGTACGGGTGGGCCCCGGCCGTTCTCTTGTCATCGGCCTTTGCCTGCACATAAGTTGGGCGCTTGCGACGTGTCCTACTGCCAGTGGGGGAGCCAAGTCATGGCCGCGAACGGACGGCACCGCAGATATCAGCCCAGCCGGATCAACCGTGCCTCGCTCACGGTCACCGCGGGCGGTGCGGGCATCGCGCTCCCGCTCATCGCAGCGGCCTCGGCGGGCGCCGCGTCGGCGGATGTCTGGGAGAAGGTCGCCGCCTGCGAGTCCACCGGCAACTGGCACATCAACAGCGGCAACGGCTACTTCGGCGGGCTGCAGTTCACCCGGTCGACCTGGGCGGCCTACGGAGGCACGGTCTACGCCCCGCGCGCCGACCTGGCCACCAGGGACGAGCAGATCTCCATCGCGGAGAAGGTGCTCGACGCGCAGGGGCCGGGCGCGTGGCCGGGCTGCTCGACGAAGGCGGGGCTGACCAGTGGCGGGGGCGCCGCCGACATCGCCCCGCAGTCGCAGCGGACCGGCCACGTGCAGGCCCCTGGCAAAGCCGGCTCCGGCAAGACCGCCTCCGGCAAGACCGCCTCCGGCAGGACCGCCTCCGGGAAGCCGACGACGAAGCGGACGTCCACCCCCGCCACCCCGACCACCGTGCCCGGCAAGCGTGAGTCGTACACCGTGGCACGCGGCGACTCGCTCTCCGCGATCGCGGCGACCGAGCGCCTCCGGGGCGGCTGGCAGCACCTCTACGCACAGAACCGCGAGGTCGTGGGGGACGACCCCGACCTCATCCTTCCCGGGCAGCGCCTGAGCCTGGACACGGCCCGGACGCCGAGGACGGCGCCCCGCACGGGCACGCCCGCGCAGGCGAAGCCGAAGGCCGAACCGAAGCCCCGGAAGGCCGCCGAACCGAAGCAGCGACCGGCCGCGGCGCAACACCAGGCGGCGAAGCCCCACCACGACACCGCAAAGCCGAAGCCGAAGCCGAAGCCTCACCCCAAGAAGACCGAGAGCCACCGGCCGACGGAGCGGACGGAGAAGCACTCCGGTCTCGTCGCACCCGTGGCGGCCGGCATCGGCACCCCGTACCAGCAGGCCGGTTCCTGGGCCAGCGGCTATCACACCGGGGTCGACTTCCCCGTCCCGACCGGCACGTCGATCAGGGCGGTGGCCTCTGGCACGGTCGTCTCGGCGGGCTGGGGCGGGGCGTACGGCTACCAGGTCGTCATCCGGCACAGCGACGGCAAGTACAGCCAGTACGCGCATCTGTCCGCCCTGCACGTGCGTGAGGGCCGGCATGTCTCCGCGGGCCAGCGGATCGCGCGCTCGGGCGCCACCGGGAACGTCACGGGCCCGCACCTGCACTTCGAGATCCGTACCGGCCCCGGCTACGGATCGGACGTCGACCCGCTGGCCTACCTCAGGGCGGGCGGCGTCAGCGTCTGAACCGCTCCCTGGCGTTCGGCCGCGTCATCGGGATCGGCGGACCCCGCGGACGGGCGGCCCCGCCGCTCCGTGCCGCTGGAGGACGACGGACCCGGCCCGAATGCCACCCGGCCCAGGCGGTCCAGCGGCATGAGCACGGGCAGCGGACGCGCCGCGGAGGATGTTCCCGGGACCGCTTCGACGGCCCCGGCAAGCATCGAGGCCGCGGGTGCCGAAGAGGCGGGCACCGAGGGGGTGGCCGCCGAGGCGGCGGGCACCGACGGGACGGGGCCGGGAAGCCCGGCGACCCCGGGTGCCCGAGCAGGCTCCGCGGCCCCCTCGGCACCGGGTTCCGCGCCCTCGCTCTCCTTGCCCTCGGCGTCCGTCCCGCCCACCGGAGCACCCGGAAGCCCGCTGCCCGTTGCCTGCGCGGCGCGGTGCTCCGCGCCCAGGCGCTCCGTCGTGAGCAGTATCAGACCGCCTGCGGCGACCACCGCGCATGCCAGCGCGAGCATCGTCCCGGCCGTGCCGTGCCGGAACTGTTCGCCGAACATCGTGATGCCGACGATCGCGGCTATCACCGGGTTCACCACGGTCACCGTCGCCAGCGGCGCGGTCAGTCCGGCACCCCGGTACGCGGCCTGGGAGAGCAGCAGCCCGGCGGCCGCGAAACCGGCGATCGCCAGCATCGCCGGAAGCTCTGCCGCCATCGCGCCGGAGGCCCACCCCACCGCCACCGTCTTCACGAACACCGAGGCGATGCCGAACGCGATGCCCGCCGCCCCGGCCAGGATCACGCTCCGTACCACCGGCCGGCGCACGCCCGTGGAGATCAGGGCGAGCAGCGCGACCGCACCGAGCGCCACACCGGCGACCACCAGCTGATCCGAGCCGTTCAGGGAGTGGGACTCGGCGTTCCCCGTGAGCGCCAGCAGACCCGCCAGACCGACGGTGGCCATGATCGCGCCCCGCCATGCGGTGGCCCCCGCCCGCCGGCGCACGAAGAGCGCCGCCATCGGCAGGGCGAAGACGATGGTCAGCGCGCCGAGCGGCTGGACGAGACTGAGCGGACCGAAGGCCAACGCCACGACATGGAGCACCGCGCCCCCGCTGTTCAGCGCCACGGCGGCCCACCAGACACGGTTGCGCAGCGGTGCGAGCGAGCTGCCGTCGCCGGTCGTCGCCACGCGCTCCTGGACGATCGCCCCGGCCGCGTACGCGACCGCGGAGACCAGTGACAGCAGCACGGACAGCGCAAGGGAACTCATGTACACCACGATGTCCCTTCGACGCGGCTGCGTCGTCGTCCTTGAGGCGGCGATTCGGCGTACTGCTTTGGTAGTACGGCCGTGGTCCCAGTGTCCTCCTCCGGACGGTAGTCCTCCCTCGGGAGGACTCAAGAGCTCTCACCCCGTGGGGTTACGGTGGACCGCGGGCCGTGGTATGCCGGAGTGCCCGCGCAGTCGGGGCCGGCGGCCGGAATGCCGGGAAGGAGCACATGCGATGGACGAGTCCGCTACGGCCTCGGTGGGCGGATTCTTCGCGCTGCGCACCACCGCGCCGCCCGACGGGGCGCACCGCCCGCTGGCGCGGTTGTACGCGGGGGAGTCGGCCCCGCTCACGGCCCGTATCGACACCGTCGCCGCCCGGTTGGGCACCTCCGAGCGCAGAGTGGCCGCCTCCGTCGCGCACTTGGGACTGGCCTCCCGTCTCTGGTCGGTCGCACTCGGACCGGCAGCGCTGACCGGCCGCTTTCCCGGCCTTGCGCCCGGCGCCCTCCACTGGGACCCGCAGCACCCGGCCCCCGACGATCTGTGGCTCGACGGTGCCGAATCGCTGCCCGGCACCGCCTGCCGGATCCGGGAAGTCGTCCAGTACGGCCACCTCGTGCCCCTTGCCGAGGCGATCCACCGGGACGGCCCGCTGTCCGACCGGCTGCTGTGGGGCAACGCGGGGTCCGCACTGGCAGGAGCCCTGCGCCAACTCCTCGCCTGGGCACGTACGCACCGCCGCCCCGACGTGGCCGCGCGGGCCCGCGCACTGTCCGCCGAACTCTTCGACCACCCCGACCTCCGGAACACCGGCGCCCCGCACGACGCGGCGTTCCGTCGGCGCAGCTGCTGTCTGTACTACCGGGCACCGGCCGGCGGCCTGTGCGGTGACTGCGTCTTCGAGAGCGCCTGACACACCCCCGCCCTCCAGGCACCAGGCTTGCACCCCCCTTGGTTTGTCATGCACCTGGACACCGGCTCGGGTGTCGTGCTGTCATGCCAACTGCCGTTCCTTCCAACGTTGTACATCCTGTCGCAACGAGCCGCCACCCTTCCTCAGCTAGGAGGATCCGTGCGCATCAGAAAGAACCTGGTACTGCTTCTCGCCACAGCTCTCGGCGCCGCCGGTCCGACCGCCGTGCCCACCGCGGCGGCCGCCCCCGATCCCGCCGGCTCCGGCGAAGTGCATGGTCTGAAGGGCGAGTACTACACCCAGTCCGCCCCCGGCGCCTTCGACTTCGGGCAGCTCAAGGCGACCGGATTCGACCCGGACATCGACTTCCCTACGCTGGAGCCGCGGCTGGCGTCGGCCACCGGCCGGAGCGACGACGCCAGCATCCGGTGGACCGGAAAGATCGTGCCGGAGAGGGCCGGCGCCCATCTCTTCTCGATGATCGGGGACAACGGCTTCCGGCTCTGGATCGACGGGAAGCCGGTCATCGACCACTGGGTCGACGACTGGGAGAAGGAACAGACCTCGCAGCCGGTCGAGTTGACCGCGGGCAAGGCGTACGACGTCAAGGTGGAGTCCTTCGAGCACGAGGGAGGCTCCAACCTCCACCTGAAGTGGACCGAACCCGGCGGCAGCAAGGTTCCGGTGCCGCAGTCCGCCTTCCGGCTGCCTGACGGCTTCGCGTACGACGGGGCCATCGCCGCCACCGTCCTCGCCGACGGCCGCACGCTCAAGCTGGACTTCGCGCAGAAGCTCGCCCCCCTGCCCGCCGGGCTGGCGAACCACCTCGACGCCGTCATCGGGGGCGCCGAGTGGCCGCTCGGCGCAGTCGAGGCCGATCCCGCCGACCCGCGAAGCCTCACCGTCGCCCTCAAGGAACCCGTGGTCGGCAACAAGGCCGGGGACGCCAAGGGGCTCGCCGATGTCCGGTACGACGGCGCGGGGGCGCTGGCCGGGGAGGACGGGAAGGCCGTCGGGGCCTTCTGGTCCAGTGGGCCGAACCGCTCCACGTACCAGCTCCGTACCGAGTGGGCCGACGAGGTCGGGCCGCACAACGCGCTGCCCGAGTACCCGCGGCCCCAGCTGACCCGGGACAACTGGCAGAACCTCAACGGCTCCTGGGAGTTCGCCGCGGCGAAGGCGGGGGAGCGGCCCCCGGTCGGCAGGAAGCTCGGCGAGAAGATCCTCGTCCCGTATCCGGTCGAGTCGCAGCTCTCCGGGATCGAGCGGCACGAGGACCGGATGTGGTACCGCCGCACCTTCACCGTGCCCAAGGGCTGGAAGGTCGGTTCCGGCAAGCGGCTCCAGCTGAACTTCGGGGCCGTCGACTGGCAGTCCGAGGTGTACGTCAACGGCAGGCGGGTGGCCGAACACAAGGGTGGCTACGACAAGTTCAGCGCCGACATCACCGATGCGCTGAAGCCCGGCCGGACCCAGGAACTCATCGTCGGGGTCCACGACCCGACCGATTCCGCGAACGGCGAGAACCCGCCGATGGGCAAGCAGCGCCTCGATCCGAGCGGTATCTGGTACACCCCGTCGTCCGGTATCTGGCAGACGGTGTGGATGGAGCCGGTCGCCGCCGACCACGCCGACTCGCTGAGGATCACCCCCGATGCCCGGGGCGAGAAGGTCACCGTCGAGGTGCGCGGGGTACGGGACGGGGTGCCCGTCACGGCGATCGCGTACGACGGAAAGCGCAAGGTCGGACGTGTCGGCGGACGCACCGGTGCCGCGCTGGAGCTGCCCGTGCCGGACCCGCATCTGTGGTCCGCGGACGATCCGCATCTCTACCGGCTGGAGGTCGGCGTCGGATCGGACCGGGTCGGGAGCTACTTCGGGATGCGGTCGATCGCCGTCGAGAAGGTGAACGGCACCCCGCGCACCGTCCTCAACGGCAAGCCGGTCTTCCTGATGGCCACCCTCGACCAGGGATTCTGGCCCGACGGGCTGCACACCGCACCCACGGACGAAGCCCTCGCGTACGACCTGCGGATGCACAAGGCGATGGGCTTCAACTCCGTCCGCAAGCACATCAAGGTCGAGCCCGACCGCTGGTTCTACTGGGCGGACAGGCTGGGCCTGCTGGTCTGGCAGGACATGCCCGCGATGAACACCGTCGCCCCCTCCACCGCCGCCCGCGCCGAGTACGAGCGCGAGATGAAGGAGATGATCGACGAACACTCCAATCACCCGTCCGTCGTCATGTGGGTCACCTTCAACGAGGGCTGGGGCCAGTACGACCAGGCCCGCATCGCGGACCAGGCCAAGTCCTGGGACCCGACCCGGCTGGTGAACAACATGAGCGGGCTCAACTGCTGCGGCGCGGTGGACGGCGGCAACGGCGACATCGCCGACGCGCACGGCTACCCGAGCCCCGCGCTGCCGCGGCCCGACGGGCAACGCGCCCTGGTCAGCGGTGAGTACGGAGGGCTGGGGCTGGCCGTACCCGGGCACGCCTGGGCCGTACAGCAGTCGTACATCGCGGTCGACCCGGCCACCTACACCGACGACTACCTGGCCAGGCTCGACGACGTGCGAAAGCTTGCCTGCAAGGGAAGCAACGGCGCCGTCTACACCCAGATCTCGGACGTCGAGGGGGAGTTGAACGGGCTCCTCACCTACGACCGCCGGATCGTGAAGCCCGACGTCGAACGGATCCGGGCGGCGCAGGACGCACTCGTCCGCGATGCGTCGCAGCCGGTCGTGGCGGGGTGTCCCGCGGCCTGACCCGTGACACCGCCGCGGCCCGTCCCGTCCGCCCCGGGGCGGACCGCGGCGTTCGTGTCCGAACCCTTGTACCTCGGCCACCGACCGGTACATCCAGTCGGCCCGCCTCGACGGCACGGCGCGGTCGCGCACCTACCTGACCACCGACGACATCCGTTCGGCCCGTTCGCTCTCCTTCACGGTCGGCAGCGAGCCGTCGGACTGGGGCACCTCCGCCGCGGACGCCCCGCCCGCACTGGGCTGACGGTGGTCGTGGGGCGGGCGGCGTCCCGCCCGCCCCACAGCTCAACTGCTCAGTTCGAACTCGGCCCGGATGCGCTTGCCCACCGGCACGCGCTCGGCGGTCAGCCGGTCGCACAGCGCCACCACGATCTCCATGCCATGGCCGCCGGGGCGCGTCGGATCGGGCGAGTAGAACAGCGGCAGGGCGGTGCTGGAGTCGTACACCGTGACGCTGACGCGCTCCGCGGTGCCCTCCAGCTCCAGCAGATACGGGCCCTGGCTGTAGCGGTCTGCGTTGGTGACCAGCTCGCTCACCGCCAGCAGCAGATCGCTGCGGGTGCGCTCACCGAAGACCGCGAGCCATTCGGCGGCCAGCCGGACCAGGAAGCGGTCGGCCAACGCCCGTGCCTGCGCGATGCAGCCGGGCTCGCCGTCGAACACCTCGGCGCTGTGCAGAACCTCCGTGGACCGGTCCGGGCAGGGGCAGCCGGCCGGTCGCGAGGTGACCTGTTCGTTCATGTGCTCCAGCCAGGGCGACGCAGGGGTGTTCGGTGACAGCTTCTCGACGTCCGCCTACCCGCGACGAACGGTCCCACTCCGGGAAGAACCCGGCAGATCTCAGCCATGGCCGGTCCGCCCGGCCGCGGTGTCCGTGACGAGTGGTTCCGCCACGGCGCGCGCGGGCGCTTCGGGGGCGATCGGCAGCGTGAAACGGACGCGGGTGCCTTCGGAGGCCTCCTCTTCCAGCCAGATCCGGCCCCCGTGGAGCTCCACGATCTTCCGGCACAGGGCCAGGCCGATGCCCGTTCCCTCGTACTCGTCCCTGCCGTGCAGACGCTGGAAGATGACGAACACCTTCTGTGCGGACTCCGGCGGGATGCCGATGCCGTTGTCCGCCACCAGGAAGTGCCAGTCCTCGCCCTGCTGTACGCAGCCGACGGTGATCCGGCACGGTACGTCCGGCCGCCGGAACTTCACCGCGTTGCCGATCAGGTTCTGCCAGACCATGGAGAGCGCCGTGGCGTCCCCGGTCACCTCGGGCAGCGGGCTCTCCCGTACGACCGCGGCACCGGACTCCTCGACGACCAGTGCGAGATCGGCCAGCGCGCGGTCGAGGGTCCGGTCGAGGCCGACCGGTTTCCACTTGTCGTGCACCCGTCCCACGCGGGAGAAGGCGAGCAGATCGTCGATCAGCACCTGCATCCGGTCCGCGCCGTCCACCGCGTAGTCGATGTACTGCCGGGCCCGGTCGTCGAGCGATGGAGCGGTCCGCTTCTCCAGGAGCCGGCAGAACGAGGCGACCTTGCGCAGCGGCTCCTGCAGATCGTGCGAGGCGACATAGGCGAACTGCTCCAGCTCCGCGTTGGAGCGGCGCAGCTCCTGGGCCTGCTCCGCCAGCAGTTTCTCGCGTTCCTGGGAATCGGCGAGCTCCTCGACGATACGGCGGCGCATGTCCTCGACGGCCGCCGCCACCGCGCGCACGTCCGAGGGGCCGCCGACCTCGATCCGGTTGCGGAACGCCCCCGAACGGACCGTGTCGGAGGCGGCGGTCAGCCGGTTCAGCGGCCGCCCCACCATCCGGTGCAGCAGCAGACTCAGCGAGACCACGGCCAGCAGAAAACCCGCGACCAGCGCGATGAACACCCGGTCCCGGGTGATGCGGGCGGTGCTCAGATCGGCACGGGCCCGGTCGCGCGCCACGTCGAGATGGGCCTGCTGGGTGGTGTACAGCCGCCGCAGCGTGTCGAATTCGTCCTTGCTCTGCCGGATCGGGACCGAGGACTCGGAGGCCGGGCCGTCCCGGCGGACCGCGGCGACCAGCGGCTCGGCGTGCTGGCCCCGCCATTCCCGTGCGGCTTCGGCGATCCGGTCGAGATCGTCGGCGAAGGGCTGTTCGTCCCCGACGAGCGCCCGCACCCGGGCCAACCGGAGGCTCTCGTCCCGCATCCCCTGCTCGTAGGGGTGCAGGAAGGTCGCATCACCGGTGAGCGCGAAACCGCGCACCCCGGTCTCCTGGTCCAGCAAGGCGTTCTGCAGTTGGAAGGACGACGAGCGGGCGGGCTGGATACGGTCCACCAGCTCGGTGGTGCGGTCGGATATCCGGGACAGCACGAGGCCGCCGACGATCGATCCGGCGCAGACGATCAGCACGAAGAAGGCAAGGATCAGATGCACCCAGTGCTGGACCGACAGGCGCGCGGCCGGGCCGCGCCGGGTGTTCGGCGCCACGTCGCGGCGGCTCATCGCGCGCCGCTCCGTCCCCAGCCCAGGTGGAGCACGGCGACGTCGTCCGCCAGACCGCCGTACGGGGACGCCGCGTCCGCGGCCTCGTCGACCAGGGTGTCGACGAAGTCACGGGCCGCCAGCGCCCCGTGCCGACGGGCCATGGCGAGCAGCCCCTCCTCGCCCAGCCGGGAACCCGGGCCCGACCGCCCCTCGAAGAGACCGTCGGTGAACAGGACGACCCTGCCGTCCTCGGGCAGCGACAGCTCCGAGGCGCTCCACCGCCCCGTCCCCGTCCCCGGCATCAGACCCAGCGCCATCCCGGGCTCGGGCTCCTCCCAGCTCACCCGGGCACCGCCGCGCAGCAGCAGTCCGGGGTGTCCGGCCCGCACCACCCGCACCCGGCGCCGGTCCGGGGCGAAGGCGAGCGAGGTGACGGTGGCGAAGACATGCGGGTCGGAGCGCTCGGCGACCAGGATCTCCTCCAGCAGCCGGACCTGTTCGAGCTGACCGGTCGCGCACAGCACCGCCGTACGCCACGCCACCCGCAGACAGACCCCCAGCGCCGCCTCCGCCGCCCCGTGCCCCGACACATCGCCGATCACCGCGTGCACCGTCCCGTCGGACGTCTGCACCACGTCGTAGAAGTCCCCGCTGAGCAGGGCGTGCGCCCGGCCCGGCTCGTACCGCGCCACCGCTTCGAAGGAGTCGTCGAGCAGCAGGGGCACGGGCAGCAGACCGCGTTCGAGGCGGGCGTTCTCCTGCGCCATCAGCCGGTTGGCACGCAGCGCCGCCGAGGCCCGTTCGACCTGCTTGCGCTGGAGGGCGTACCGGACCGAGCGGCCCAGCGCCTCCGGATCGAGCCGCCCCTTGACGAGATAGTCCTGGGCCCCGGTCGCCACGGCCGACAGGCCCGTATCGGCCTCGGCCCGGCCGGTCAGCACCACGATGGCCGTGTCCGGCGCCGACTCGACGATCTGGGTGACGGCGTCGAGACCGAACACATCGGGCAGATGCAGATCGAGCAGTACGCAGCACGGGGTCCGGCTCCCGGCCAGGAACCGGCGTGCCTCAGTCAGCGTCTTGCACCAGGTCAGAGCGGAGTCCAGCTCGCTGTCCGCGAGCATTTCCTCGACGAGGAGCGCATCACCGGCGTCGTCCTCGACGAGCAGGATCACGGCGTCGACGTCCCACACCGAACCGTTGCCGAGCGGGGGAGGCACCTGCTGCGCGGGAAAGGCGTCCGAGCGCACCGGTTGAGCCGGAGAACCACCCGCGGGGAGCCCGGCCACTCTGCACCCCCTTGTACGCACGGCACGGCCCGACCCCGGCCGTATGGCAGCGAAGCATATGTGACCGACCCGTGAAGGGGGCGGCGGGGCACGGGCGGCGCGGTCGTCCACCACCCGCGCCCGGGAACCGCGCCGGACGGCCGTGAAGTCACGCGAACGGAGCAGCATCCGTTGCATGGCAGACTTGATCGGGGCGTTCGGCCCGGCAGGAGCAGGTACGGCGGTCGGCGCCACGAGAGACGGATGACAGAGGAACGGCAATGACGGTGACAGAGGACAGCCCGGAGCTGGCTCCCGGTACTGAGGAGTTCGGTCCCGGTATCGACCCGGAGCGGCTGGCCGTCTGCCTGAGCGTGCTCGACGAACTCGACACCATCGACGTCGACCACCCCGACGCCATCGTCGTGCGCCGTGCCACGGCCGGGATCTACCGGACGGTGAAGCAGCGCCGCCGCCAGGAACGCCGCGCCGCCAAGACCGCGCACGACAAGGCGGTCACCGAAGCCACCGCGACCGGCTCGGCCGAGCGGATCGACGACGAGACCCAGGGTGTCCTGCCCTCGTCGTCCGCCCGTGCCGAGATCGCGGGCGTGCTCCAGCGGCCCCGGTCCTGCTACATCTGCAAGACCAGGTACGTGGAGGTGGACGCGTTCTACCACCAGCTCTGCCAGCAGTGCGCGAAGGAGAACCACTCGCGCCGCGACGCACGGACCGACCTCACCGGCCGGCGCGCGCTCCTGACCGGCGGCCGGGCGAAGATCGGCATGTACATCGCGCTGCGGCTGCTGCGCGACGGGGCCCACACCACCATCACCACCCGCTTCCCCAACGACGCGATCCGCCGCTTCAAGGCGATGCCGGACAGCGGCGAGTGGATCCACCGGCTGAAGATCGTCGGCATCGACCTGCGCGACCCCGCCCAGGTCGTCGCCCTCGCCGACTCGGTCGCCGCCGAGGGCCCGCTGGACATCCTGATCAACAACGCGGCCCAGACGGTGCGCCGCTCCGCGCACGCGTACAGCGAGCTGGTCAACGCCGAGTCCGCGCCGCTCCCGGCGGGCGAGCTGCCCTCCGCCGAGGTCATCGGCACCTTCGGCAGCGGCACCGTCGACCGGGTCGCGGCCCTGCCTGCCGCCCGCAAGGAAGGCCTGAGCGCGCAGGACGTCACCGACCTCGCCCTGGTCACCGGCTCCGCCTCCCTGGAGCGGATCGCCGCCGGGACGGCGATCGACGCGGGCGGACTGGTGCCCGACCTGCACGACACCAACAGCTGGATCCAGACGGTCGAGGAGGTCGAGCCGATGGAGCTGCTGGAAGTCCAGCTCTGCAACTCCACCGCCCCGTTCATCCTGATCAGCCGGCTCCGTCCGGCCATGGCGGCGACGGCCGCCAAGCGCGCCTACGTGGTCAACGTCTCCGCGATGGAGGGCGTGTTCAGCCGCGGTTACAAGGGCGCGGGCCACCCGCACACGAACATGGCCAAGGCCGCCCTGAACATGCTCACCCGGACCAGCGCCCAGGAGATGTTCGAGAAGGACGGCATCCTGATGACCGCCGTCGACACCGGCTGGATCACCGACGAGCGCCCGCACCCCGACAAGATCCGCCTCGCCGAGGAGGGTTTCCACGCCCCGCTCGACCTGGTCGACGGCGCCGCCCGCGTCTACGACCCGATCGTGCGCGGCGAGGACGGCGAGGATCTGTACGGCTGCTTCCTCAAGGACTACGCGCCGGCCAACTGGTAGTCGTCCGGTGAGGCGGCGTGGGTGAGCCGCCGTGGACCCGGCCGGGAGTCGATCCTGGTCGGGTCTTTTCCGTATGTGGTGGCTGAAAGTGACCTAGAGCACACGTTCCATCGAGCGCGGAAGCGCTCATTTGGTTACCCTGATGTGAACGGACGTAATCGAGGAGTCCACAAACCTTCCTCGACCGTCCCGGGACAGGCTTGTCAACCAAGTCGCCGTCCCGCCCCGTACCCGGCGCCACCGCGACCGAACTGTTCTTGCCCCTGCCCCACACGGGTGGCTGATTCCCGGTAATGAGGCCGGAGCATCGGCGACGCCCGGGGCTACGTGACACAAAGGAGTGCGCGGTGACGACACCGGAACTGACGAAGCACGAGAAGCGACCGGCCGAACGGCACGGAGACCGGGCCCGCAGGCCCGAGAAGCTCCGGAACATCGAGGTCTGGGCCAGGTCCGCACCGATCCGGCTGGCCGGCTACGAGGACGACCTCGCCGAGCCGCACATCCTGCCGAGCATCGACTGACTCCGCCTCGCACCCCGGCACCAATACCCGAGCTCCGGCCCGCATCGCGCGGGCCGGAGCTCCGCCGGTCGGGGCGTGCGCCGTTCGCAGGACCGCATGCGCCACGGCCGCCCCGGCGAACGAAAGACCGACGCCCGCACTGACGGTGAGCACCAGATATCCGGCCGCCATGGCCAGCCGGCGGGCCGAGGTGAGGGTCAGCAGCTCGTACGAGAACGTCGACCAGGTCGACAGCGCACCGCAGAAGCCGGTGGCGAGCAGCAGCTGGACCCGGGGCCCCAGATCCCCGTCGGTCACCGCCTCGGAGAGGAAGCCGAGGAGCAACGCCGCCGCCGCGTTGGCCGCGAAGGTGCCCCACGGAAAAGCGGTGTGGAGGCAGGCGGCCACCAAGGTCTTCCGCATGGAGCACGACTACGCGAGCCGGCGCGTGCACCTCACGGCGGACGAGGGCGCCTACGTGGAGTATCTGCCGGACCCGCTGATCCCGTTCAAGGACTCGCGGTTCCACCAGCGCACCGAGTTCACGGTCGCACCCGGCGCCACCGTGGTCGTCGGCGAGACCCTGACCGCCGGGCGGCTCGCCCGCGGCGAGCGTCACGACTACCGGGTCCTCGCCACCGATCTGCACATCGCCCGGCCCGACGGCACCCTCCTCGCCATCGACACCCTGCGCCTGGCACCGGGTGCGGGGCCGGGCGGCAACGGCGTCGTCGGCCCCGGCGTGTTCGCCGGGCACGACCATGTCGCGTCGCTCTTCGTCGTCACCGACCGCACCCCGGCCACCGAGCTGGCCGACACCCTCCACGAGGCGCCCGCTACGAGGCCATCCCGGCGCTTTGGAATCGCACGCACCATGCCGCGTCCGCTCTCCGATCGAAGGTCGCCCGACAGGCTCTGAGGGGCGGCCCTCATCGCGGCTTCGCCCAGTCATCGGATGAGTCTGGGGAACGTGTTTCGTTCTGTCTGGAAGATTGCATTGACAGGTTCGAGTCGCACTCCAATCATCGGATGTCATGACCGAACTTCCCAGACGCCATGTACTCGGAATGACGGCAGGGGCGGCAGTCGGCGCCGCCCTGCTCACTCCCGCCACCGCCGATGCGGCCCCGCACCCCGCGGCCGCCCCGCGCACCGGAGCCGGCACCGATGACGGCGGGTGGGGCACCGTTCCCGCCGCCGTGCCCGTGCCTCTCGACAAGTGGTTCGACAACGACGGCATCGACACCGCCGACGCCCGTGGCGGCGACTTCGACGGTTCCGGCTACACCTTCCCGGGTGAGGAACTCCCCGCAGGGGACCGGGAGATCGGCGGCACCGCCTTCCTCTTCCCCGGCTCCGCGGCGGGTGCCGGGAACAACGTCGTCGCCCTCGGCCAGCGCATCGACCTGCCGCCCGGCCGCTATCTCTCCGGCCTCTTCCTCACCTCGTGCAGCTACGGCGCCGCGTCCGGCAGGGCCACGGTCCACTACGCCGACGGCACCACGACGACCCCCCTGCTCGGCGGGCCCGACTGGTACGGCGGCAGCGGCGCCCTCACCGCCGCGTACCGCTACACCGCCGACGGTGCCAAGGACCCGCACCAGGTGTCCATCGCCGTCAGCGAGATCGCGCTCGACCCGGCCAGGGAAGCCGTCGCGCTCACCCTGCCCACCACCCAGCCCGCCGAGGCGAACAAGTCCTCCCTGCACATCTTCGCCCTCTCGCTCCAACCAGCGGCCCAGGGAAGGGCGTTGGCGCTGCGCGATGCCCACTCCACCACCTCGCTGCTGGACTCCGGCGCCCAGAGCGTCGAGGCCACCGTCGTCAACGCGGGTACGGTCGGCATCCTCGCCGCCGACGGCCTCACCCTCTCCGTGGACGTGCCCGGAGCCCGTACCGTCGCTCCCGCCCGCGTATCCCGCCTCGCCCCCGGCGAGCAGGCCCGCGTCCGCATCGGTATCCGCAGCAGACCCGGCACCGCACCCGGCACCACCCAGGAAGGCAACGTTGTCGCGCGCGGACGCGGAGCGGCGGCGGCCACGGTCCGGCGCTCGCTCACCCTCGGCGTCCCCGACTACGCACCGACGGACGCCTCCCTCTCCACCCACCAGGCGCCGTACTGGTTCCAGCAGGCGAAGTTCGGGATCTTCATCCACTGGGGGGTCTACTCCGTGCCGGCCTGGGCGCCGGTCGGCACGCAGTACGCGGAGTGGTACTGGAACCAGATGCAGGACCCCGACAACCCCGCCTACGCCCACCACCGCGACACCTATGGCGCGTCCTTCGCCTACGACGACTTCATCCCGATGTTCCGCGCCGAACGTTTCAACCCGCGTTCCTGGGTGGAGCTGTTCCGGGACGCCGGCGCCCAGTACCACGTCCTCACCTCCAAGCACCACGAGGGCTTCGCGCTCTGGGACACCAAGCTCTCGGACCGCAACTCGGTGAAGATGGGCCCCGGCCGCGACCTGGTCAAGGAGCTCTTCGAGGCCTCGCGCCGCTACACCCCCGAACTCCACCCCGGGCTGTACTTCTCGATGCCCGAATGGTTCAACCCCGACCACCCGTGGATGGGCCACGCCCCGCGCAATCCGTACACCCTGGAGCCCGTCCCGTACACCGGGCACACGGCCGGCAAGGACTACGTCACCGAGTTCCAGGGCCCGCAGATGCTGGAGCTGATCCACGGCTACGACCCCGAGATCCTCTGGTGCGACATCGGCGGCGACAACGACAGCCACCGGGTGCTGGCCGAGTACTTCAACCACGCCAAGAACCGGGCCCGCCCGATCGAGGTCACCGTCAACAACCGCTCCGGGATCGGCCCGTACGACTTCACCACGCCCGAGTACACGACGTACGACCAGATCGTCACCGCCAAGTGGGAGTCCAGCCGCGGCCTCGACCCGTACAGCTACGGCTACAACGCCCAGACGCCGGACGAGAAGTACATGACGGCCGAGGAGGTCGTGCACTCGCTCGTCGACATCGTCTCCAAGAACGGCAACTTCCTGCTGGACATCGGGCCCAGGGCGGACGGCACGATCCCCGACATCATGCAGCGCAGGCTGCGCGAGACGGGGGAGTGGCTGAAGACGAACGGGGAGGCGATCTACGACACCACGTACTGGTCACGGATGCCGCAGCTCGGTGAGGATCTGCGGTTCACCCTGCGGCCGAACCGGGCGTTCTACATCCACTCCCTGGCGCGGCCGGGCGCGGCCCTCACCGTCGAGGCACCGGTGCCGGTCCGCAGCGGTGACCGGATCACCCTGCTCGGTCATGACCGGCCGCTCAACTGGCGCGTCCGGGGCGGCTCGCTGGTGATCGACGTACCGGCGGCGGCCCGCGGGACCGGGAAGCACGCCTGGGTGTTCAAGATCGCCTGGTCGGGCTGAGCCAGGACGGACCGAGTGAGACGGGGGGCATGAAGTCCCGCACATAGGTCCGGTGCCACCAGCGTCCGGTGGCCCGCAGTTCGCGCCAGGTCGTGTACCGGTAGTGGTACACCCTGGCGCGGACGTGCGCGGGCGGGGCGTCGGGGAAGGGGTTGTGACGCAGCAGCCGCAGGGTGTCCCGGTCGTTCTCCAGCAGCCGCTCCACGAAGGGACCGAACCAGGGGCGGGCGTACGCGGGGGAGAGCGCCGCGAACCACATCAGCCAGTCCAGCCGCAGATGGTACGGGGCGAACTGGCGGGGCATCCGGCGCGGATCGCCCGGCTTGCCGCGGAAGCCGTACTCCCGCCAGACGGTGCCGTCGTGGAGCACCTCCTCGTCCGTGCCCTCGACCACCACCTCCAGCCGGACCCGGCTGATGCTGCCGAACGCGCCGTAGGTGTTGACCAGATGCAGCGGGTCGAACGAGCGGTTCATCACCTGGCGCCGGGAGATCAGATTGCGCGCCGGGCGGTAGCTGAGGAAGAGGACCAGCGCGGTCACCGCCATGACGACGATCTCGTACCAGAGCGGCGGCGCGGACTGCGCGGGCGGCGCGGCGAACAGGGACCAGTCGACGGCGGACAGGGCGAGGGTGATCGTCAGCCAGTTCAGCCAGGCGAAGTTCCCCGACACGACCAGCCACAGCTGGGTGACGATCATCAGCCCCGCGGCCGCGCTCGCCACCGGCTGCGGGGTGAGGAGGAGCACCGGTACCAGGAGTTGGGTGACGTGGTTGGCCGCCACCTCGGCCCGGTGGACTGGCCTGGGCAGCCGGTGGAAGAACCAGCTCAGCGGCCCCGGCATCGGCTGGGTCTCGTGGTGGAAGTACAGACACGTCAGCTTGCGCCAGCACTCGTCGCCGCGGATCTTGATCAGCCCGGCACCGAACTCGACCCGGAACAGCACCCAGCGCAGCAGCCACAGCACCAGGACCGGCGGCGCCGTGTGCGCGTTGCCGAGGAAGACGGCGAGGAATCCGGTCTCCAGCAGCAGTGATTCCCAGCCGAAACCGTACCAGGTCTGGCCGACCTGGACGATCGACAGATAGAGCACCCAGGGCAGCGCCCAGAGCACCATCGCGGCCCAGAGCGGCAGGTACGAGTCCGCCCCCGCGAGCAGGGCGACGGCGATCGCGCAGCCGGTCCAGGAGACGAGGGCGAAGAAGCGGTCGCTGTAGTGGAGCCGGAAGAGGCCGGGCGCACTGCGCCAGTCCGTACGCCGCAGGAAATCGGGTACGGGCAGCATGCCGCGTTCGCCGATCAGCGCCCTGAACTGGAGCGCGGCGGTGAGAAAGGCGACCAGATAGACAGCGGCGAGAGCCCGCTGGAAGACCAGCCGGCTGAGCCAGTACCCGTCTGCGGTGAACCACTCCATCGCTTCCAGTATCGGCCCGCCGGCTCCGCTGAGCCCTTCAGCCCCGCTCGGCGCGGCCCTCGGCGACGATCCGGCGCAGGGTGGATCCGAGCCGGCGGGCGTACCACCGCTGGGTCAGCGGTACGAGCGGGCCCGCGAGCCGGGTGTACCAGGCGGCCGGGCGGCTGAACGCCATGACGGTGAACCACACCGTCCCGTCGTCCGCCGACTCCACCACGAAGGACTCCTCACCGCACTCGGGGTGCTCGGCCAGTGTCCCGTAGGCGAATCCGACGCGGTCCTTCTCGTACGCCGCCCAGACGACGCGGCAGGGAGCGGTGAACCGGAACGGTCCGGCGCCGAGCGACACCCGGACGGTGACCCCGGCCTCGGCGCGGTCCGCCGACGCGTGGACCCCGGCCCCGGAGACGCGGTGCATGCGCCAGCGGGTGACGGCGGCGCCCGCCGCTTCGAAGTCGGCCCGGCCGTGGCCGACCCGGGTCCGGTGGTGGAGGTGGTGGTATCCGTCGGGGAGCGGGCCCAGCCGGGTGGCTCCGACCTCGGGGTAGGTGAGTGCGGTCATGCCGTCCTGCCTTCGTGGTCGGTGCGGTTCTGGAGCCTTCGCCAGGCGAGCAGCGAGCAGAGCGCGAAGCCCAGTGCGTTGCCGAGGCCGTGGGTGGCGGCCATCCAGGTCAGTGTGGGGTGGGGGAGCCCGGTTGCTTCGCCGAGTGCCCAGCTCAGCGCGAGCACCATGGTGACCGCGAGCACGCCCGACGAGACGGCGAGCAGCAGCCGGGTGATCCCGTCCCGGTTCCGGTCGCGGATCGATCGCCAGGTGAGCAGGGCGACGGTCCACATTCCCGAGGTCAGCACGACCGCGCCGGCCAGTTCGGCCCAGTCCCCGATGAAGTAGCCGATCAGGACGAGCAGGGTGCCCAGCGGCACGCTCAGCGCGGCGAACCTCCCCGCCGGGCTGTCGGCGATCCGGCAGACGAGCCCCGAGACCAGCGCGGCGGCGAATCCGGCGAAGTGGAAGTGCGGCACGGTCAGTGCGAGGATGCCGAGCCCGAAGCCGAAGAGCGGGTGCCCCGAGCGTTCGGCGACCAGGGCCGTGGCGGCGACGGAGGGTGTGACCAGGGCGGTCAGCAGCGCGATCTCGCCGGGTGTCACCGTGGGCGTCCCGGGCGTCCGGTGGTTGCGGAGCAGCCGCAGCGGTGCGTTCAGGGCGAGGAGTAAGGCCCCGAGCGCGTAACAGGCCGCCAGGGTGGTGGCCGGGCCGCCGCGCGGCAGCCAGAGGGCGACGGCGCCGGGCACGGCGAAGAGCGGCCAGAGACGGCGTATCCGGTCCAGCTCGGGGGCACCGGCCAGCCGCAGCCCCACCGGGACCACCACCAGCATGCCCAGCATCACGATCAGACCGACCAGCACCGACATCACGACCCCCTCGACTTGAACGTGTTCAAGTGTGTTCGGTGGTGACTCTACGACGCTTCTTGAACGTGTTCAAGAAGGGGTTGCGGGGAGGGTGGACGGTGCGGGGTCCGGCACCGATGGAGCATGCCCGGCATGGAGATCATCCCCGGACGCGTCGCCGAGGGCGTGTCCGTGGCGCCGTACAGCTACGTCAGCGGCGAGTAGCGTACGGAGCCGGATCTCACAGAGCTCCCCGGCGCCACTCCCGTATCAGCAGATATCCGAGGTACACGCCCCCGACGGCCATCGTGTAGATGCCGACGGGCAGGTTGTCGAAGAGCGGCAGTTGCTGGGCGCAGAGATCCGCGAGCACCAGCAGCAACGAGCCGGTCAGCGCCGACAGCACCAGGTGCGGGCCGGATACCCGGGTGATCCGCTTGGCGATCTGCGGAGCCGTGAGCGAGATGAACGCGATGGGTCCGGCGACACTGACGGCACCGGCGGAGAGCACGATCGCGAGGACCACCGCGAGGGTCTTCGTGTTCCGGGGCTCCGATCCGAGCGCGCCCGCGATGTCGTCGCCCATCTCCCCGATGTCCAGCCGCCGCGCGATCAGTGCCGTGAGCGGGGCAACGACCAGCAGCACCAGCCAGATCGTGGTGGCGTCGTCCCAGGACCGTGCCGACAGGCTGCCGTTGACATAGGCGGTGAGCACGGCGGCCCGGTCCCGCTCCATGGCGTAGACGACGTACTGGGTGATCGCGGTGCCGATCGCGGCGACCCCGATGCCGGCGATGACGAGCCGGGCCGGGTTGCGGAATCCGGTCCCGGTCGACACATGGACCAGCACCATGGCGAGGACGGCGCCGAGCAGCGCTCCGAGCGCCACCGGCACGGTGTCCGGGAACAGCAGCGCGGCGATCGCCGCGCCCGCCCCGGCACCGGACGCCAGCCCGATCACGTCGGGGCTGCCGAGCGGATTGCGGGTGACGGACTGGAACAGCGCCCCGGAGAGTCCGAGCGCACCGCCGGTACCCACGGCGACCACCAGACGCGGCCCTCGCAGCCGTTCCATGACGAACGCGTTCTTGCCCTCGGCCCCGCCGGTCACCGCCCCGGCGAGTTCGGAGAGCGGAATGCCCAGCCGCCCGAGCGACAGCGTGGCGACGGCCCCCGCCACCAGCAGCAGGAACAGGACGAGCGCCGTCAGCACGGACACCCGCCGGACCGGCAGGGCCACCCTCCCGCCGGCCGTGAGGACCTTCCTCGGCGAGGCGGTGCGGATCGCGGTTTGATGCGACGTCATGAGTTGCCCCTCATCCTGCGTACGGCAATGAGCAGTGCGGGTGCCCCGATGAACGCGGTCACGACACCGACCATCAGCTCCTGCGGGCGCATCACCACCCGCCCCACGACATCCGCCAGGAGCAGCAGCGCCGGGCCGACCAGCGCCGAGAAGAGGATCTGCACCCGGAAGTCGACCCCGACCAGCGCCCGCACCACATGCGGAACGGCCAGTCCGACAAAGGCGATCGGGCCGACCGCCGCCGTGGCCGCCGCGCTCAGCAGCGTGGCCGAGAGCAGCCCGCCCGCCCGCACCAGCGCCGGACGGGCCCCCAGGGACGCCGCGGTCGAGTCACCGAGGGCGAGCGTGTTGAGGCCGGGGCCGAGCACCGCGGCCAGCACCAGACCGGCCACGGCGAACGGCAGGACCGACCAGAAGACGTCGAAGTCCCGTCCGCCGAGCGCGCCGACGACCCAGTACCGGTAGCTGTCGAACACCTTCGGGCGGCTCAGGGTCACCGCCTGGATGAATGCCATCAGCACCGCGGAGAGCACCGCACCGGCGAGCACCAGCCGCACCAGCCCGCTGCCCGAACCCGCCGAGCCGATCGCATGGACGAGCAGGCCGGCGATCAGGGCACCGGGCAGCGCCCACCACATGGTCTCCGTGCTGCCCGTCGCCCCGAGGAACGCCGTCGCGGCGACGATGCTCGCGGAGGCGCCCGCGTTGATCCCGAGAAGGCCGGGATCGGCCAGCGGATTGCGGGTCACGCCCTGCATGAGAGTGCCCGCGACGGCCAGGCAGAGACCGGCGAGCACACCGAGCGCGGTCCGCGGATAGCGGCTCTCGACGATGGTGGTGACATTCGGATCGGCGGTGCCGGACAGCACGTGCAGCACATCGCCGAACGAGGTGGTCCGGCTGCCGAACATGATGCTCGCGAACACGGCGAGTACGAGAACGACGAGTGCGATGACGAGGGAGGACACCCGCCGAGCGGTGCCGGCCCGTGAGGTGCCGGCACCGCTCGGCGGTGCGTGCGTGGTGGTGGCCATGTGGGTGGTGGCCGGCCTCAGCCGTTGTCGGCGGCCTTGATGGCCTTGTCGATCAGCGGCAGGTATCGGTCGATCGCCCACGGCACGGTGAGCGGGTTGATGATGGAGGAGGCCGTGACGAAGGAGTTGTCGTTGCTGTACACCATGGCGCCGCTCTTGACCGCGGGCATCGCCGCGTACAGCGGCTGGGCCTCGATCTCCTTGCGGGACTTGTCATCCATGTAGAAGGTGAAGAGCAGATCGCTGTCCTTCAGCTTCTCGGCGTTCTCCAGGCCGATGAGCGCCGAGTCGGTGCCCTTGGTCTCCTTGAAGGAGTTCACCACCGGGTCGACGGTGAGACCGAGCGAGGTGAGCATCTTGACGCGCTGCTCCTCGGGCTTGAACACGCCGAGGGTGCCGGGGCCGGTGTTGTAGATGTACGAGAACTTGTACTTCTTGTAGTCCGGCCGGGTCGCCGCCGCGTCGGACAGCTGCTTCTCGATCTTCGAGACGAGGCCCTTCGCCTCGTCCGTCTGTCCCAGCGCCTTGCCGATGATGTCGATCTGCTGGTCCCAGTCCGTGCTCCACGCCAGATCGGGGTAGGCGACGGTGGGGGCGATGTCCTTGAGGATGTCGTAATCCTTCTGCGTGATCCCGGACCACGGCGCCAGGATGACATCCGGCTCCAGCTCGGTGATGGCCTCGAAGTCGATGTCCTCACCGCCCGTGAACTGGGTCGGCAGCTTGTCGCCGGACTTCTTCACCGCCTCGTGGATCCAGGGCAGATAGCCCGTCTTGTCGCTTCCCCACTCGTACTTCTCGATGCCCACCGGGGTGTGGCCGAGCGCGATGGCGGTCTCGGCCGAGCCCTGGCCGAGGGTGACGACCCGTTCGGGCTGCTCCTTGATCTCCGCGGTGCCGAGCGCGCTCTTGATGGAGACGGGGAACGCTCCGCCGCTCTTCCCGGATGCGCCGGAGGTCTCCTTGCCGTCGTCGCTCGACGAGCAGCCGCCGAGGGCGAGAACGAGGGCTGCGGCGGCGGCAGTTGCGGCGAGCGTCCGGCGACGCGCACGGGTGAACCGGGACATGGATGTTCCTCATGTTTGGCGGATGGAGCGACAGGACCCTGCGGCTGGGGGAGGGCACGCCGAAGTGATCGTCGTACGGAATACGACGGGCGGCCCCTATGCAGATCGCAAGGAGTTAGGCAAGCCTAAGCTAAGCCTTTGTGCAACGACAACCGGCCCCCCGGAAAACGCTTTCGGCCCCCTGTCGCACCGGTCCGGTGCCGGTCCAGGGTTCGCGGCCCGGCAGCTCCCTTTGGTCCAGACCTATTGACGGAAGGTTCGGGCCTCCCTAGCGTGTGGCGAGCCGTGAAATGCGAGACCGCATTCCGCCCAGATTGTCAGGGTCATGCCATTCACGCGCCAACTCGCCCTGCGCCGGGCCGCCTCGGGCATCCGCACCGCCCCGGTGGCGCCCGGCCGCGACAGGAAGGGAAGTGAGCATGTTCGGTCGGACATCGCGCCTGCTGGGGGTCGGCCTCGCGGCGGCATGTGTCGTACAGATGCTGGTGGGCGCAACGCCGAGCGCCGCGCAGGACGAGACCTGCGCGGTCAAGTCGAAGCCCGCCGGAAAGGTGCTCCAGGGGTACTGGGAGAACTGGGACGGCGCGTCGAACGGTGTGCACCCGCCGCTCGGTTGGATCCCGGTCACCGACAGCCGCATCGCGCAGCACGGCTACAACGTGATCAACGCGGCCTTCCCGGTCATCCTCTCGGACGGCACCGTCCTGTGGGAGGACGGGATGGACTCGACCGTGAAGGTCCCGACCCCGGCCGATATGTGCCGGGCGAAGGAGTCCGGGCTCACCACCCTGATGTCCATCGGGGGCGCGGCCGCCGGTATCGACCTCAGCTCCGGCGCGGTCGCCGACCGGTTCGTCGAGACCGTGGTGCCGATCCTCAAGAAGTACAACTTCGACGGCATCGACATCGACATCGAGACCGGTCTGACCGGCAGCGGGAACATCAATCAGCTGTCGGCCTCGCAGGCCAACCTCATCCGCATCATCGACGGCGTACTCGCGCAGATGCCCTCGAACTTCGGACTGACGATGGCGCCGGAGACCGCCTACGTCACCGGCGGGAGCATCACCTACGGCTCGATCTGGGGCGCGTACCTGCCCATTGTGAAGAAGTACGCGGACAACGGGCGTCTGTGGTGGCTGAACATGCAGTACTACAACGGCAGCATGTACGGGTGCGCCGGCGACTCGTACTCCGCGGGCACGGTCGAGGGATTCACCGCCCAGACGGACTGTCTGGACAAGGGGCTCGTCGTCCAGGGCACCACGATCAAGGTGCCGTACGACAAGCAGGTTCCGGGACTGCCGGCCCAGCCGGGCGCGGGTGGCGGTCACATGTCGACGGGTCAGGTGTCGCAGGCCTGGAACCACTACGGCAACGCGCTCAAGGGCCTGATGACCTGGTCGCTCAACTGGGACGGCTCGAAGGGGTGGACCTTCGGGGACAACGTCAAGGCGCTCCAGGGCCGCTGAGACGCCGGGGGCCGCGGACCGGGCGGCTCCACCGGGACGGACGGAGCAGCCCTTCCGCCCGGCCGCAGCCGCGGCCGGGCGGAAGGGCGCACCGTACGGTCAGGAACGGGGCTCGGAGGCGTCCAGCATGCCCTCGCGCTCCACGACCTTGATCCGCTCGCGCCCCTGCTCCGCGCCCAGGGCCTTCTCGTGCGCGTCCAGGCGGTACCAGCCCTCGCGGGTGGTGTAGCGGACGCCGCGCTTCTCCAGGAAGGCGGTGACGGCCTCCGGCTCGGGCCGGACCGGGGCGGGCAGCCGTCCTGCGGCCCGGTCCTCCAGCAGGCAGGCCACGGTCTCGTTGGCGTCGCCCTTGGTGTGGCCGATCAGGCCGATCGGGCCGCGCTTGATCCAGCCCGTGACGTACACCGAGGGCATCGGGTCCTCGCCGTCGACGACGCGTCCCGCGGCGTGCGGGACCGTGCCGGAGACCACGTCGAACGGGAGCTTCGGGAGCTCCTGCGAGTAGTAGCCGACCGCGCGGTAGACGCTCCGCACGTCCCAGTCGGTGAAGTTTCCGGTGCCCTTGACGTTTCCGGTGCCGTCCAGCTCGGTGCGCTCGGTGCGCAGGCCGACGACCCGCCCGTCCTCGCCGAGGATCTCCACCGGGGACTCGAAGAAGTGCAGGAACAGCTTGTGCGGCCGGTCGCCGACATCGCGGATGGCCCAGTTCTCCAGCGTGGAGGCGACCATGTTGGCCTGCTTGTTGCCGCGCCGGGTCTCGATCGAACCCGCGTCGTACTCGATGTCCTCGGGGTTGACGATGACCTCGATGTTCGGCGAGTGGTCCAGCTCCCGCAGCTCCATCGGGCTGAACTTGGCCTGCGCGGGACCGCGGCGCCCGAAGACGTGCACCTCCAGGGCCTTGTTGGCCTTGAGGCCCTCGTAGACGTTGGCCGGGATCTCGGTCGGCAGCAGCTCGTCCGCCGTCTTGGCGAGGATGCGCGCCACGTCCAGGGCCACATTGCCCACGCCGAGCACGGCGACCTTCTCCGCCTCCAGCGGCCAGGTGCGGGCCACATCGGGGTGGCCGTCGTACCAGGAGACGAAGTCCGCGGCACCTTGGGAGCCGTCGAGCTCGCTGCCGGGGATGTCGAGCGCGCGGTCCGCGTCGGCGCCGGTGGAGAAGATCACGGCGTCGTAGAAGGACCGCAGATCGTCCAGGTCGATGTCGTTGGGGTAGTCGACGTTGCCGAACAGCCGCAGCTGCGGCTTGTCGAGAACCTGGTGGAGTGCCTGGACGATGCCCTTGATCCGCGGGTGGTCCGGGGCCACTCCGTAACGGATGAGGCCGAAGGGGGCGGGCATCCGCTCGAACAGGTCGATCGAAACACCCGGTTCCTGGGCGGCCTCGGATTTCAGCAGCGCGTCCGCTGCGTAGATGCCGGCGGGGCCGGCTCCGACTATGGCGACGCGGACGGGGCGGGTCATCAGGTGCTGGTCCTTAGAACGGGCGGATGCGGGCAGTGCATCTCAGGGTAAAGGTAAGGCTGGGCTTACCGTGCTCCATGGGACACGGTATCCGTTGCCGGATCGTGGCCTCGGGGCGGTTCGCCCTACGAGACGTCCGGTCCCGTCGTCCGGCGCCCGCAGTGGCGCGAAGTGCACTCGGGTGGCGAGAGGGAGGATTCGCCCGACCGCGCGAGGCTCGCTCGAAGAATCGGACAAATGATGGCAGAGTGACCCACATGGATGATCGGGTAGCGGGTGCCCTGTCACTCCCGGACGACTGGCCCGCCCACCCGGATCTCAGCCTCGCCCTGAACCGTATGGGCAGCTTCGACTGGGACCTCGACAGCGGCCTCATGCACATGGACCGGCCCGCGCTCGACGTGTTCGACCTTCGGGCGGACGAGTACGACAACCGGCCGGAGTCGCTCGGGCGGCGGGTGCCGCCGGACGAGGGCGTACGGCTCGATGCCATGGTCGCGGAGGCGCTCAAGAGCGGGCAGAGCAATTACGGGGCGTACTTCAGGATCAGACGGCACGACGGCGGCCTCCGCTGGACCCACACCCAGGGCTTCATCCGGCGGGACGGGACCGGCCGCCCGCACCGCATCATCGGCATCGTCCGCGACGCGACCCAGGAACTGGCCGACTCCACCGCTCGCCGCGAGCTGGACCACGAGCGCCGCCGCCGCACCAGTCTGGTGGACGGCACCACGGCCGCACTGGCCCACGCCCGCACCGTCGGGGACGTCATCGAGGTGCTGAAGAACTCCCAGGGCCTGGCACATCTCGGGGCGACCAGCCTGGTCATGGGGCTGATAGAGGCCGGACGCATCCATCTGGTGGCCGACGGCCCGGAGGGCTCGTTCGTGCCCGGCACCCGGTACACCCGGACGGACGAGCAGTACCCGATGAGTGAGGTCGTACGCACGCTCACGCCCCGTTTCATCGAGTCGGCCACGGACTTCGCCACCTCGTACCCGATCCTGTGGCCCCACATCAGCCACCTCGGCATCACCTCGGCCGCCTATCTGCCGCTGATCGCCCAGGCCCGGCCCATCGGCGCGCTCGGCCTGCTCTACAGCGACAAGGACGGCTTCACCGGCGACGAGCGCAATCTGCTGGTCGCGCTCGGCAGCTCCATCGCGCAGAGCCTGCAGCGGGCCATGCTCTACGAGCAGGAGCACGACCTCGCCGAGGGCCTCCAGCAGGCCATGCTGCCGCGCAGGATTCCGGACGTGCCGGGGGCGCAGATCGCCGTCAGGTACCGCTCGGCCCGGCTGGGCCGGGACATCGGGGGCGACTGGTACGACGTCATTCCGCTGCCCGGCGGCCGGGTCGGGGCCGTCATCGGGGACGTACAGGGCCACGACACCCACGCCGCGGCCGTCATGGGGCAGCTGCGCATCGTGCTGCGGGCCTACGCGGCCGAGGGGCACAGCCCGGCCACGGTGATGGCGCGGGCCTCCGTCTTCCTGCACGAACTGGACACGGACCGCTTCGCGACCTGCACCTACGCCGAGGTCGATCTGACGACCGGCGTGGTGCAGCTGGTCCGGGCCGGCCACGTCGATCCGCTGGTGCGGGAGAGCGACGGCAACTGCCGCAGGCTGCCCGCGGAGGGCGGGCTGCCGCTGGGGCTCTCGGCCGAGTTCGGGCGGCTCGAATACCCGGTCAGCACCGTCGAGCTGGACCCCGGCCAGACCCTGGTGCTGTTCACCGACGGACTCGTGGAGCTGCCGGGCGCCGACCTCGACGAGGGCATACAGCTGCTGACGGCCATGGTGCGCAGCGGTCCGCAGGACCTCCAGCGGCTGGCCGACCGGCTCTGCGAGGAGGTCGACGAGCGAGGTGGCGAGGACGATGTCGCGGTCCTGCTGCTGCGCCGCAAGGCGGCTCACGCACCCCAGCCGGGCGGCCGGCTTCAGCAGCATGTCGCACAGAGCGACCCGGAGGCGCTGAGCTCCGCGCGCCACATGATCCGGGCGGCGGTGCGGGCCTGGGGTGCCAAGGTACGGGCCGACGAGGTCGAGCTGGCCGCCGACGAGCTGATCACCAACGCGCTCATGCACACCGACGGCGGGGCCATCGTCACGATCCGGGTGCTCACCGGACCCGAGCGGCGCCTGCGGGTCGATGTCGAGGACCGCTCCAGCGCGCTGCCCAGGCGCCGGGACGCGGGGGAGGCCGGGGTGTCCGGGCGGGGGCTGATGCTGGTGGACCGGCTGGCGGACCTGTGGGGCGTGGAATCCCGGGGCAGTGGCAAGTGTGTGTGGTGCGAATTTGTCATCCCGGCACACGAGTGACAGAAACTTGCTTACCTACCCGACAGTAACAGAACGTAACATGTCTGTACTTGACCGTAACCGACCGCGAGCGATTGACTGCGACTCCGTCAGTCTTTGTCTTCGATGACATGAGGACCCGTTGGGAACTGAGCTGCTGGCACCCCTCGATCTCGCCTTCTGGCACCTCGAATCCGATGCCCACCCGATGCATCTCGGCGCGCTCGCCGTCTTCTCCCCGGCCCCCGGCCCGACGCGCGGCGCCGACGCGGAGACCGTGCTCGAACTGCTGGGCACCCGTGCCGCCGCCATTCCCCGGCTGCGGATGCGGGTCAGGGACGTACTGCTGCCCGTCGGCGGTGCGGCCTGGTTCGTGGACAAGGACTTCGACGTCCACCGGCACATCCGGCGGGTGCGGCTGACCGGGGCGGAGTCGCGGGACCAGGACGGCGGATTCATGGCGGGTGCCACCCGGCTCGCCGGTGAACTGATGGAACGGCCCCTCGAACGGGGGTTGCCGCCCTGGCAGATGTACGTCATCGGCGGCGCCGACGGGGGTCCGTTCGCGGTGCTCGTCAAACTCCACCACGCACTGGCCGACGGGATGCGCGCGGTCGCCATCGGGGCCGGGATCTTCGACGAGATCGCCGCCGCCGGCCGCGCCCGCAGCGGTGCGCCGGTCCGCCGGGCGCGCACCGTCCCGCCCCGCTCATGGATGCCGGGCCCGCGCCAGGTGGCGGGCCTCGCGCTCGGCCGGATCGAGGATCTCGGGCGGGCGTTCGGCGTCGGCGCCTCCATGGTGCGGGCCAGCCGCCTCGATCCGCGCGGCGCGCCCGCACTCACCGCGAGCTCCAGCGGCACCCGGCGGCTGGCCACCGCGGACCTGGACCTCGAAGCCGTCCAGCAGATCCGCCGCGTCGCGGGCGGCACGACCAACGACGTCCTGCTCGCGATCGTCGCCGGAGCGCTGCGCCGCTGGATGCGGGAGCGGGGCGAAGCGCTGCCCGACGAGGACCCGCGCGCCCTGGTTCCGGTCTCCCGCCGCAGGCCGGGCCAGGCCGGGGCGACCGGGAACAGGCTCTCCGCCTATCTGCTCGGGCTCCCGGTCGGCGAACCCGATCCGTGGAAGCGGCTGGGCGCCGTCCGGGCCGCCATGGACCGCAACAAGTCCGCGGGCCCCTTCCGCGGCGCCGGCGCGGTCGCCGTGCTCGCCGATCAACTGCCGTCGCTGGCCCACCGCTTCGGCGCGCCGCTCGCCGGGAATGCGGCCAGGATGCTCTTCGACGTCCTGGTCACCAGCGTGCCCCTGCCGCGCTCGGCGCTCTCGCTCGGCGGCTGCCCGCTGCGGGCGGTCTACCCGATGGCGCCGCTGGCCCGCGGCCAGGCCCTCGCCGTCGCGCTGTCCACGTACGGCGGCCGGGTGCGGGTCGGGCTGGTGGCCGACGGCAAGGCGCTGCCCGATCTGGAGCGGCTGGCGCGCTGCGCCGACGAAGAGGTGGCGGAGCTGCTCGCGCTGCTGCCGGCTCACTGAGCGGCCGACGCCCCGATCGGCCATAGATCGGACAGATTTCCAGGAAAGTGCCGTAGTTGGTGACGCCTGAGGTGTTGACGCGCCCAAGTGATCCGATGAATATTCGCTGTGTGCAGGAAGCGATCATCGGGGAGGGCGGCGGAAGCATGCGGCGCAACAGGCTGGGAAGCAGCGCGGTCGAGGTCACCGAGCTGTCCTTCGGGGCGGCCGCCATCGGCAATCTCTTCACCGCCGTCGAACCGGCGCGGGCCGCCGCCGCCGTGGACGCCGCCTGGGACGAGGGCGTCCGCTACTTCGACACCGCGCCGCACTACGGACTCGGCCTCTCCGAACGGCGGCTGGGCGAGGCCCTGCGCGGCCGGCCCCGCGACTCGTACGCGCTGTCCACGAAGGTGGGGCGGGTGCTCGACCCGCTGCCCGCCGGCTCCGGGGCCGGCCCCGACGGACTCTCCGAGGGCTTCGCCGTACCCGCCACCCACCGTCGGCGCTGGGACTTCAGCGCCGACGGCGTACGCCGCAGCATCGAGGACAGCCTGGAACGGCTCGGTCTCGACCGCATCGACATCGCCTATCTGCACGACCCGGACGACCACGCGGAGACCGCGTTCCACGAGGCCTACCCGGAGCTGGAGAAGCTGCGCGCGCAGGGCGTCGTCGGAGCCATCGGCGCCGGGATGAACCAGACCGCGATGCTGACCCGGTTCCTGCGCGACACCGATGTCGACGTGGTGCTCTGCGCCGGGCGCTGCACCCTCCTCGACCAGTCCGCACTGACCGAACTGCTGCCCGAGGCGGCTGCCCGGGGCCGCAGCGTCGTCGTCGGAGGGGTCTTCAACTCCGGGCTGCTCGCCGACCCGCGCCCCGGCGCGACGTACGACTACACGGCCGCACCCCTCTCCCTCCTGGACCGGGCCCTGCGGATCAAGGCCGTCACGGAGGGCCACGGCGTGCCGCTGCGGGCCGCCGCCCTCCACTACCCGCTCGCCCACCCGGCCGTCGCCGGAGTGCTCGTGGGCACCCGCTCCCCGGACGAGGTGCGCGACGCCGCCGCACTGCTCCGCCGCGAGATCCCGGACGAGCTCTGGGACGAGCTGCGCGCCGAGGGCCTGCTGACCGAGAACGGACACTGACATGAGAATCGCCCTGCACACCAAGGTCCGTGCCGACCGCATCGAGGAGTACGAGGCCACACACCGCGAAGTCCCGGCGGAGCTCACCGCCGCGATCCGCGCAGCGGGCGCCACGTCCTGGACGATCTGGCGCAGCGGCACCGACCTCTTCCACGTCATCGACTGCGAGGACTACGCCGCACTCCTCGCCGAGCTGGAGCAGCTTCCCGTCAACGTCGCCTGGCAGGCCAGGATGGACGAACTGCTCGACGTGGCGCACGACTACTCGGCCGACGGCGCCGAGGCCGGACTCCCGGTCGCCTGGGAGCTGTGACATGACCGGTCAGGAACGGATCGTCGACGCCCACCACCACGTGTGGGACCTGTCGGTGCGCGACCAGGACTGGATCACCGGCGACGAACTCGCCCCGCTCCGGCGCGACTTCACCCTGTCCGACCTGGAGCCCGAGGCGCGCGCCGTCGGGGTGGACGCCACCGTCCTCGTCCAGACCGTCACCGTCGCGGAGGAAACCCCCGAGTTCCTGGCCCTCGCCCGGGACAGCGACCTCGTCGCGGGTGTCGTCGGCTGGTGCGACCTCACGGCTCCCGACGTCGCCGACACGCTGGCCGCGCTGCGTGAACTCCCCGGCGGCGACCGGCTCGTCGGCATCCGCCACCAGGTCCAGGGCGAACCCGACCCCGCCTGGCTGCTGCGCCCCGATGTCCGGCGCGGACTGCGCGCCGTCGCCGACGCCGGGCTCGTCTACGACCTCGTCGTCCAGGCCCGCCAACTGCCCGCCACCGTCCAGGCCGCGGCCCTGCTGCCCGAGCTGACCTTCGTGCTCGACCACGCCGGCAAGCCACCCGTCGCCGCCGGTGGACTGCGTCCCTGGGCCGACGACGTCAGGGCCCTGGCCGCCCGCCCCAACACCGTCTGCAAGCTCTCCGGCCTGGTCACCGAGGCCGATGCGCGCTCCTGGACCGTGCGCGACCTGCGCCCGTACGCCGACACCGTCCTCGACGCCTTCGGCCCCGACCGGCTGATGTTCGGCTCGGACTGGCCCGTGTGCCGGCTCGCGGCGACGTACGAAGAGGTCGTCGACGCGGCACGCAGCCTCACCGACGCCCTCACCGCGGACGAGCGTGCCCGTGTCCTCGCCACCACGGCCGAGCGGGTCTACGGTCTCTGACAGGCGTCCCGCCGGGCCTTTTGGCAGTCTGGAACCATGCCCGAACTGCCGGAAGTCGAAGCCCTGCGGGTCTTCCTCGACGACCACCTGGTCGGCAAGGAGATCGACCGCGTCCTGCCGCTCAACGTCAGCGTCCTCAAGACGTACGACCCACCGCCGACCGCCCTGCACGGCGCCACGGTCACCGGCATCGCCCGGCACGGCAAGTTCCTGGACATCGGGGCCGGCCCGCTGCACCTGATCACCCATCTCGCCCGAGCCGGCTGGCTGCGCTGGAAGGACGAATTCCCCTCCGTGCCGCCGCGCCCCGGCAAGGGGCCCCTGGCGCTGCGTACCGTGCTCACCGGCGGCGACGGCTTCGACCTCACCGAGGCGGGCACCACCAAACGCCTCGCCGTGTACCTGGTGCACGACCCGGCCGAGGTGCCGGGCATCGCCCGCCTGGGCCCCGACCCCCTCGACGACTCCTTCGACCGCGACGCGTTCGCCGTGCTGCTCGCCGGGGAGCGCCGCCGGATCAAGGGTGCCCTGCGCGACCAGTCCCTGATCGCCGGCATCGGCAACGCCTACAGCGACGAGATCCTGCACGTCGCGAAGATGTCGCCGTATCTGCTCACCGCGAACCTCACCGACGACCAGATCACCCGGCTCCACACGGCGATGCGCACCACGCTGCACGATGCGGTCGCGCGCTCCAGCGGACTCGCGGCCGGAAAGCTCAAGGCCGAGAAGAAGAGCGGGATGCGGGTCCACGGACGCACCGGCGAGGCCTGCCCCGTCTGCGGGGACACCATCCGCGAGGTGTCGTTCAGCGACTCCTCGCTCCAGTACTGCCCGACCTGCCAGACCGGCGGCAGGCCGCTGGCCGACCGCCGCCTCTCCAGGCTGCTCAAATGATCCGCCGGGGTGCGCCGGCCGGCCGGTACGCGAAGAAGCGGTGAATCACCCGGCCCCGCACCCCCGTGCGCGCTCTACACTCCGGCCCATGCTGCGCGTACTCGCCGTCGACGACGAAGAACCCGCCCTGGAGGAACTCCTCTACCTCCTGCGCGCCGATCCCCGGATCCGCCGCGCCGAAGGGGCCACCGGGGCCACCGAGGCGCTGCGCCGCATCGCCGGCGCGGTCGACGCGGGCCCGGACGACCCGGCCGCCATCGACGTCGTGTTCCTGGACATCCACATGGCGGGCCTCACCGGTCTCGACGTGGCCCAGCTGCTGGCCGGCTTCGCCGCGCCGCCGCTCATCGTCTTCGTCACCGCGCACGAGGGCTTCGCCGTCCAGGCCTTCGACCTGAAGGCCGTCGACTACGTCCTCAAACCGGTACGCCGCGAGCGCCTGGCCGAAGCGGTGCGCCGCGTCGCCGAACAGGTCGGCGACCGCTCCGCACCCGTGCTCGACACCGCGGGCGACCAGATCCCGGTGGAGCTCGGCGGAGTCATCCGGTTCATCCCGATCGACGACATCGCCTACGCCGAGGCCCAGGGCGACTACGCCCGGCTGCACACCGCCACCGGCAGCCACCTCGTCCGCGTCCCCCTCACCACCCTGGAGGAGCGCTGGCGCACCCGCGGCTTCGTACGCATCCACCGACGCCACCTCGTCGCCCTGGGCCGGATCGACGAACTCCGCCTCGACGCGGGCAGCATGAGCGTCCGCATCGGCACCGCGGAGCTCGCCGTGAGCCGCCGACACACCCGCGCGCTGCGTGATCTGCTGATGCGCCAGACCGGCCGCTGACCAGCGCCTACCAGGCTCCGGCCTTCCCACGGCGGTCCGGTGCTGCGTACACTCCGGGCCCATGTCCGCAGAGCCAACGCCCCAGCGCGAAGTGGTGACGGGGGAGCCCCGGCGGGTGCGCCCGCTGCCGCGCTACCGCACCCAGTCGGAGATCGACGAGCAGACCGCACTCGGCGGCGCGTACGTCCGTTCGCTGATGCGCAGCCAACTGCGGGCCGGACTCACCGCGTTCACCGTCCTCGCCGTGGTCGTCGGGACACTGCCGCTGGTCTTCGAGGCCCTGCACAGCGCCGCCCTCGTCTGGGCGGTCCTCGGATTCGCCGCCTACCCGCCGCTCACCCTGATCGCCTGGTGGTACGTGCGACGGGCCGAGCGCAACGAACGCGACTTCGCCCGGCTCGTGGAAGGCCGCCCCGCACAGTGAGCCGTACGTACGCGGTGGCGGCGGTCGCCGCCGTCGTTCTCGCCACCGTCCTCGTCGGCGGTTTCGGACTGCGCATCTCCCGCACCACCTCCGACTTCTACGTCGCCTCGCGCACCGTACGGCCCCGGCTCAACGCCGCGGCCATCAGCGGCGAATACCTCTCCGCCGCCTCCTTCCTCGGCATCGCGGGCCTGGTGCTCGTGCACGGCCCGGACATGCTCTGGTATCCGGTCGGCTACACCGCGGGCTATCTGGTGCTGCTGGTCTTCGTCGCCGCACCGCTGCGCCGCTCGGGGGCGTACACGCTGCCCGACTTCGCCGAGGGGCGGCTGGAATCACGACAGGCGCGCAGACTGGTCAGCGTCTTCGTGGTCGCGGCGGGCTGGCTCTATCTCGTACCGCAGCTCCAGGGCGCGGGGCTGACGCTCAAGATCCTCACCGGGGCGCCCGGCTGGCTCGGCGACGTACTTGTGGCGTCCGTCGTCGTCATCGCCGTCGCCGCCGGCGGCATGCGCTCCATCACCTTCGTGCAGGTCTTCCAGTACTGGCTGAAACTGACCGCGCTCCTGGTCCCCGTGATTTTCCTGGTGCTCACCTGGCAGGGCGACGGGCGGCCCCGGGTCACCTTCGACGAGCGGCTCTCCGTCTTCCGTGCCGACCATCCGCTGTACGCCACCTACGGGCTGATCGTCGCGACCTTCCTCGGCACCATGGGCCTGCCGCACGTCGTCGTCCGCTTCTACACCAGCCCCAACGGCCGCGACGCCCGCCGCACCACGGTCGCCGTCCTCGCCCTCATCGGCGTGTTCTACCTGCTGCCCCCGGTCTACGGCGCACTGGGCAGGCTGTACGCCCCCGAGCTGATCCACGGCGGGGACGCGGACGCCGCCGTGCTGCTGCTGCCCGGCCGGGTCATCGGCGGGCTCGGCGGGGATCTGCTCGGCGCTCTCATCGCGGGCGGCGCCTTCGCCGCGTTCCTGTCGACCGCCTCCGGGCTCACCATGGCCGTCGCCGGAGTCATCACCCAGGACGTGCTCCCCTCGCGCGGGGTCCGGCACTTCCGGCTGGCGACCGTCCTCGCCATGTGCGTACCGCTGGCCGGTTCGCTGATGGTCAGCCGGGTGCCGGTGGCCGACTCCGTGGGAATGGCGTTCGCCGTCTCCGCTTCCTCCTTCTGCCCGCTGCTGGTCCTCGGCATCTGGTGGCGGCGGCTCACCCCGCCCGGCGCCATCGCCGGACTGCTGCTCGGCGGCGGCTCCGCGTTCCTGTCCGTCGCCATCACGGTCAGCGGCGCGGTACGCCCGCCGGGCTGGCCGCACGCCCTGCTCGCCTGGCCCGCCGTCTGGTCGGTGCCGGTCGGCTTCCTCGCGATGATCCTGGTGTCCCTCGCCACGCCCGGCCGCATACCCACCGGTACGAACGCCGCCATGACCCGCTTCCACCTGCCGGAAGCGCTGTGAGGGCCCGGCGGCGGGCCCTCCCGGCCTCGGGGAGAGACCGATGACCGGAGCCGGATACGCGATAGTCGTCCTGCTCGCCCTCCTGCTGCTCGGCGTGGGCTTCCTGCTCGGCCGCCGCACCGCCCGCACCGCCCGCCCCAGCGACGTCGGGACCCCCGTCGAGCACGCCACCTTCGAGACGCTGCACACCGCCTCGCTCGCCGCGCCCCCGCTGCGCGCCGGGCTCACCGAGGAGAGCGCCCGCAGAGCCGCCCGCAGGCTGCGCTCCCTGCTCGGCACCGACGCGCTCTGCCTCACCGACCGCGACCGGGTGCTCGTCTGGGACGGCGCGGGCGAACACCACGGCCACCACGTCATGGACCAGGTGCAGGGCCTCCTCGCCAGCGGCCGGGACACCGCCTTCCGCAGCGACTGCGACGACCTCGACTGCCCGCTGCGCTGGGCCGTCGCCGTGCCGCTCACCGTCGACAACCGGGTACTGGGCACCCTGATCGCCTACGCACCACGAGAGTCCGCAGTGCTGGCGAGAGCCGCCGGAGAGGTGGCCCGCTGGGTCTGCGTACAGCTGGAACTCGCCGAGCTCGACCGCTCCCGCACCCAGCTCATCGAGGCCGAGATCAGAGCGCTGCGGGCCCAGATCTCCCCGCACTTCATCTTCAACTCACTGGCCGCCATCGCCTCGTTCGTCCGCACCGACCCGGAACGGGCCCGCGAACTCCTCCTGGAATTCGCCGACTTCACCCGCTACTCGTTCCGCAGACACGGCGACTTCACCACCCTCGCCGACGAACTCCACTCCATCGACCAGTACCTGGCTCTCGTCCGGGCGCGCTTCGGCGAACGGCTCGCGGTCACCCTCCAGATCGCACCCGAGGTACTGCCCGTCGCCCTGCCGTTCCTCTGCCTCCAGCCACTGGTCGAGAACGCCGTCAAGCACGGCCTCGAAGGAGCCGTGCCGGTTCCCCGGGACGCCGGCTCCGTCCGGACGGGGGAGAGCCCGACCCGCATCACCATCAGCGCCTTCGACGCAGGCTCCGAGGCCGAGGTCGTCATCGAGGACGACGGCACCGGAATGGACCCGGAACGCCTGCGCCACATCCTGCGCGGCGAGGGCGGCCACTCCACCGGAATCGGACTGCTCAACGTCGACGAACGGCTGCGCCAGGTGTACGGGGACGACTACGGGCTCGTCATCGAGACGGGCATCGGCGCCGGGATGAAGATCACGGTGCGGCTGCCGAAGTACCGTGCCGGGGTGCACGGTTCCTGACCGGCGGGCCGGGCACCGCTCAGTGGAGATGGATCGCCAGATGCCCGAGCGGCAGCCCCAGCTGCCAGGCCGGCGTCCACACCTGGGCCGCCTCCTCCGCGTCCGGCTCGTCGCCCACCGGTTCCCAGGGCGGCGCACCGATCGCGTCGAGGTCGGCCGCGAGCAGTTCGGTCTCCTCCAGCCAGCGCCAGGCCGCACGGGCCAGCGCCAGATCGGGATCCGCGCCGGCCGTACCGGACACCGGGGCCGCGTCGAGCGCGTCGAGCCGTTCACGGACCCAGCCGCACCACGCCGCCCCGTACGCCGTCAGCAGGCGCAGCTCGTCCAGCCGGGCCGCGGGCAGTGCGTCGGGCACCGCGCCGTCGGAGAGGAAGACGGTGAGCGCGAGGGCATCGCGCCCCGCGCGGTACTCCAGTGTGGACGGCTCCATCAGATCGCCGGTCCGCAGCATTTCATCAGCGATGTACTCCGCGTACATCCAGGCCATCGGGACCAGCAGCCCGCCCCCACTGGTTCCATCCTGACGCTCCGGGTGCATCCCGTCTCGCCTCTTTCTCTCTTCGGCACCGCACTTCACGGAGCATTGAACCGGGGGAGTGCGCCCCGCGTGGCCAGAAGGACAGGATCCGTCAGGACCGGATCCGTTCACGACACGAGGATGCGATGACCGCCGATCCCGGGGAGGGCCCGCACGTGCGGCATGTGCTCGGCGCCTACGTACTCGATGCGCTCACGGCCTCGGAGACCCGCGCGGTCTCCCGTCACGCCCAGTCCTGCGACCGCTGCGCCGCCGACTACGTGGAGGTCGCGGAGGCCGTCTCGCTGCTCGCCCTGCTGCGCGAGGAGAACCTGCTGGAGTAGCCGGGCAGGTTGCGGGAGAGCTGGCGCAGTGCGTAGTAGGACCGGGACTTGACCGTGCCCGCCGGGATGCCGAGCACCCGGGCCGTCTCGTCCACGGTGAGTCCGCGGAAGTACATCTGGACGAGAACCGCGCGGTGCTCCGGACCGAGGTTGCGTACCGCATCGCGCACATCGAGGGCCGAGACCGTGGCTTCGGCGGTGTCCTGACCGGCCGCGGTGGTCTCCAGCACGGCGTCGCCGACCTCGGTCGGCCTGGCCTGCCTGGACCGGCGCGCATCGATCGCCAGCCGCCGCGCGACCGTGAAGAGCCACGGCCGCATCGAGTCGTACGGGGCGTCGAAGGCCTCCGGATGCTGCCAGGCCCGGACCAGCGTCTCCTGGAGCAGATCCTCGGCCCGCTGCCGGTCGCCGAAGGTCAGACCGAGCAGGAAATGGAAGAGGGTGGGCCCGTGCTCCCGCTGGAGATCCGCGAGGGCCCGCTCATCGGTCGTCGTGGTGGTCATCGTGAATGCCCTTTTCGCCGAGGTCCCTGCCGCTTCACTGCCGACTGGCGTATACGAACGCATCGGGGCGCCCAGGAACAGGCGGTGGGCGGCTCCGTGCGACGAGCGGTCGCACAGTGCGGCGAATGGTGCGGTGAACGGTCGGGCGGCGGCCGGTGCGCGCGGGTGCCGGGCAGCCGCGGCACGACCACCCGGCCGCCCGGTCAGCCCGTCTCCGTACCTGTTCCCGGAGTCTTCGCCATCTCCGACTTCCGGTACGAGTAGCCGAAGTAGATGACCAGTCCGATCAGGAACCAGACCACGAAGCGCACCCAGGTCTGCCACTGCAGGAAGGTGATCAGCCAGATCGAGAACACCACGCCGAGGGCCGGGACGAACGGCATGCCGGGGGTGCGGAAGGTGCGCGGCAGATCCGGCTGCTTGTAACGCAGCACGATCACCGCGATGCACACCACGACGAATGCCAGCAGAATGCCGATGTTCGTCAGCTCGGCGGCCTCGCCGATCGGCAGGAACCCGGCGATCAAGGCCGCGCCGGCACCGACGATCCAGGTCACCCGGGTCGGCACGTGGCGGGTCGGGTGGGTCTTGGCGAACCACTTCGGCAGCAGCCCGTCACGGCTCATCGAGAACCACACCCGGGTCACCCCGAGCATGAAGGTGAACATCACCGTGAGGATGCCGATGATCGCGCCCACCGCGATCACATCGGCGAGCCGGTTGAGCCCCACCGACTTGAAGGCCGTGGAGAATCCGGACTCCGGGTCGATGTCCTTGTAGCTCTGCATCCCCGTCAGCACCAGACACGCCGCCACATAGAGCACCATGGAGATCCCGAGGGAGTAGAGGATCGCCTTCGGCATGTGGTGCTGGGCGTCCTTCGACTCCTCGGCGGCTGTCGACATGGCGTCGTACCCGAACACCGCGAAGAACACCGTGGCCGCACCGGTGAAGGCCCCGCTCACCCCGAACGGGAAGAACGGCTTGTAGTTGGCGGTGTTGATGTGGAACACGCCGACGCCGATGACCAGCAGGACGACCAGGACCTTCAGGACGACCACGACCGTCTCGAAGCGGGCCGCGTTCTTGATCCCGAGGGTCAGCAGGTACGCGACGAGCAGACAGAGCAGCGCGGCGAACAGGTCCACCCGGTGGCCGTCGCCGGTGCCGGGCGCGCCCAGCATCCACTTCGGTACCTCGAGCCCCATCTCCCCGAGCAGGAAGCTGAAGTAGCCGGAGATGCCGATCGCGACCACCGCCACGATCGCCGTGTACTCCAGCAGCAGGTCCCAGCCGATGAACCAGCCCACCAGCTCGCCGAGCACCGCGTATCCGTAGGTGTACGCGGAGCCGGCCTTCGGGATCAGGCCCGCGAACTCCGCGTAGCTGAAGGCGGCCGCCGCGCTCGCCACTCCCGCGATCAGGAACGAGAGCAGCACCGCGGGACCGGCGGTGCCGTTCGCCACCGTGCCGGCGAGGGTGAAGATGCCCGCGCCGATGATGCCGCCCACACCGATGGCGGTGAGCTGCCACAGTCCGAGCGTTCTGGTGAGCTGAGTGGCGACTTCCCCCGCGGGCCCCTTCTCGTCGATCTTCTCGATCGGCTTGCGGCGCAGCACGCTCTCGCCCACTCGGAGCCTTGCCATGAGTCACCTCTCCGCTGCCGGCTGTCCCTGACGGGCGCTCATGATGGCTCAGGCGGAGCCGGTGCGGAAGACGGCGTGCCGTCCGACGGAGCGGAGGATTCCGCGGCGCTTACGGGACCACCGTGACGGGCCAACGGCCCGCCTTCACCAGCCGGATCGCGACCGAGCCGATGAACCGGTGCCCGGCCGACTCCGAGGCGCCCACGACCACGGCATCCGCCTTCAGTTCGTCCGCCGCGGTCACGAGTCCGTTGTACGGGTCGCCGCGGAAGGTGTGGAACTCCCAGCGCACATCCCATATGTCCTTCATCCGCCGCGTCGCCTCCCGGATCTCGCTCACCAGCCCCTCCGCGATCTCGCCCGTCGCGTCGGCGACCGGCGCGCCGAGCGAGGCCCCCGCGGGCAGCACGGGCTGGACATAGACGAGGGCGAGCATGGCGCCCTGGCGACGGGCCAGCCCCGCAGCGTATGCCGCGGCACGCATGGAGGAATCGGACCCATCGAGGCCTGCGACGATCACTTTCGGGCCGTCTGTGCCACGTTCGAACATATGAGGCTGCGGTTCTGTCACGGCAGTGAGGCTATCCGCTGCCCGGTCCGACCTCGGAGCGGGCTGCGGCACGGCCTCGTCCGAAGCTGCCGGATGGATCGCCGGAGATCCCTCCATTGGGTGCAAAACCCTCCGCGGCCGGTGTCGATGGCAAGGGCCGGGCCGCCGCCGTGCGAGCAGTTGGTCATGAAACATGATCAGAGGCTGCCGGGGCGCAGGACACTGCTTCGACTGGCCGCCGGACTCGGTGCGGCCGCAGCCGTGCCCGTGATTGCAGCGGATCCGGCCGGAGAACCGGTCAGGGCGACCGCACCGCCCACGGCCGGGGCAGCCGGACCGCCGTCGACCCTCCGGGCGGGGCCCACCGCCTACCGGCTCCAGCCCATGACCGCGGGCACCCCGCCCCGCTTCCGGCCGACGGCGCCGCCGGTCCGCACAAGACCCTTCGAGGAGCTGCCCGGGATCGGGCATGCCATGGTGCTCACCTTCGACGACGGGCCCGACCCGCTCTACACCCCGCACATCCTCGCGACCCTGCGCGAACACGATGTCCGCGCGATGTTCTTCCTCTGCGGAGAAATGGCCAACGACAACCAGGACCTGGTGCGGGCCATCGCCGACGACGGCCACACCATCGGAAACCACTCCTGGAACCACCCTCTGGTCACCAGACTCTCCCGGGCCGGTGTCCGCGCCGAACTCGGCCCCACCAGCGAGGTCATCGAGAGGATCACCGGCGCCGCGCCGCTCTGGTACCGGGCGCCGTACGGAGCGTGGAACCGCAACTCCTTCGAGATCGCTGCCGACATGGGCATGGAACCGATGGCCTGGACCGTCGACACCTTGGACTGGACCGAACCCGGAGTCGGCACGATCGTCCGCCGGGTCCGGGAAGGGGCCGCTCCCGGCGTCGTCGTGCTGTCGCACGACGCCGGGGGCAACCGTTCGCAGAGCGTGGCCGCGCTGCGGCGGTACCTGCCCGAACTGCTCGACGACGGCTACCGGATCACGGTGCCGCAGCGCCGTTGAGCGGGTGGCGGCCGAGGGCGACGGTGCTGCCGTCAGGGCCGTCGTCGTCCGTGAAGCCGCCACCGCAGGCGACGACGCACAGGTCAGTCCTGCCGGTGTCGCCGTGTGCCGGGGCGCCCGGTGAGATGTCTGCACCGTTGCGGATCAGGGCCAGGCCGGTGAGCACCACCAGGGCGACGGCGCCCCACGGTGAGTGCCTGGTCCGTTCGACGCGCCAGCTGTCCCGGTCCATGATGCTCCCTTCGTCGCGACGATTGGAACGCTAGGCGCGGGACGGCCGGGCTGCGATCAGGGCGGGGCGAACGGGTGGCGCCCCGACGGCCCCGCTCGAAATGCGGGGGACCGAACCTCTGGTGAGGGTTCGTCATGGGAGGCGTTCTCGTCGATCCGTCCCGGGGCGCGAAGGGCTCCGGGCGCTTCCCGCCGGAGGTTCGGACGATGCGTGCTGCACGTGCTCTCGTGGTCGCGGCGACCGCCGTCGCCGTCATCGGGCTCGCCGCCCCGGCGGCCAACAGGTTCTTCATGTCGGACGGCCCGGGTGCGCCGGGCGGCCTGGGAGGCTCGGTGGCGGCCGTGCCCGCGGAGATGGACCTCGGTGCCGGTCCGGTCGTCACGGCGATCGTCGGCGGAGGCGTGTTCCTCGTACGCCGCCGGAAGAAGAATCGTGGTGGAGCCTGACCGGGACGACACCGGCACAGGCCCGATACGTCCGTCGCCCCGGGTCCTGAGGGAGGACCCGGGGCGACTTCTCGTCCGGTCGGCACTGCCCCTGCTCTCAGTGCGCGCGGCTCTCCCCACGACGGCGTGCCACATGGACGGCGCCGGCGGCCACGACCACCGCCAACGCCGTTCCGGCGGCGATCTTCGTGGTGTTCATCGTGCCGATGCCGCCACCGAGCCCGCTCTGCACACCGGCCGGAGCCACCGTGGAACCCGTGGTGGGCGGCTTCGAGGCCGCGGCGATTGTGAGACCGGACTTCACCGGGGAGCCGGGCGACGTGTTGCAGATGAACGTCACTTCGTAGGAGGCGCCGGGTTTCGCGTCCCAGTCGACCGTGGCCGCGACGGAGCGACCTCTGGGAATGGTGACGGTGTCGAAGACGCCCGAGCCGGCGGTTGCGGTGGTAGAGCACCCCCGGGCGGCCAGGACGACCTGGCTTCCCGGCGCGATCACCGACGGAGTGACGGTGAATCCGGTCGCGGAGGCCCCGCCCCCCGACGTCGCGGCGTATGCGGTTGCGGCCGGAGCGGTCAGGGCGATAGCGGCGGCGCCGAGCAGGGCGACGGGTGCGACACGTATTACGCGCATGGGTGATTCCTCCGAGTCCCCGAGGAGCACTTGCGGAACGGGTTTCCACAAAGCGTCAGAAATGCACCTCGACGCGCCAAACGCTAGGAGTCGTGCATATTGCTCGCGATCGGAGTGCGCCGCTCGGGGCACCGGCTTCGCCCGAGCGGCGCACCGCCCGCCTTCTGACGGCCCGAAAGGGGCTGTCCGGCGGATCGGGGCCGACCGGGCCCTATCCGCCCGCGGCGCGTGGGAACAGATCGAGGAACGGCGCCGCGGTGGCCGAGATCTCCCGCCCGAAGGGGGAGTCGAAGTCCCAGATCAGGAAGAGCAGAAAGGCGATCAGGACACTGAAGAGGCCGGCCAGCAGCAGTTCGCGGAAGGTTCTGCGGATCTGCAGCGTGAACATCAGCCCGACGGTCACCAGGGCTCCGATGATCAGGCCGAACCAGACCACGCCCGGCATGGTTGCACCGGCGCTCTGTCCGCGCGCGCTGCGTGCGTCGTCGGCCGCGGCCACCTCGTCGACCAGTGGCTGATATGCCTGCCCCTCGTGGTCGTTCCTCGGCCGGTACTGGGTGACGTCGGCACGCACCTGGCCCAGGAGGCGGGTCCCCTCGGCGGTGAGGGTGCCGTGCTCGCTCATCGCCCGCCACTCGTCGTGGACGACATGGTGGACATAGGCATCGATGTCGGCCCGGATGCGGGAGCGCACCTCGGCCGGGTAGACGGCGGAGCGGACGTGCACCTCGTGCAGGGCCTGGGCCTCCTGACGCACGTACTCCTGGGCGGCGCCGCGGCCCTCCCAGACGCCCGCGATGGCGAGGCCAAGCACGATCGCGTAGACCACGCCGATCATCATGGTCATGTACTCGATGACGTCAGGGGTCTCGGACGGGTCGTCGTCCTCCCCGATCCGGCGGTTGTTGAGCACGGCGATGGTCAGGACGACGGCGCTGGCCGCGACCATGGCGAGGGCAAGAACAAGCCATTCCGACATTGTGATCCTCCGGAGGTCAGCGGGAGCGGGGACGCAGTACGGCGACGGCGAACACCGCGGGCGCCGTGATCAGCAGGGTGAAAGTGACCACGGAGGTGCCGTGCCGCACGACCTTGCGCGGTGGCTTGCGGTAGGTGGGCAGCGCCACGGGCCGGGGCACGGGGGGTGTGGGGCGTACGGAGGGCGAGGGGGTGGGCGTGGATGTGGGTGCCGGCGCAGGGGGTGGTGGCACGGGCTCCGGCCGCGGCGGTGCTGGTGACGGCGGGGGCGGCGGAGGGGGAGGTGGCGGAGGAGGCGGTGGCGGAGGCGGTGGCGGAGGGGGCGGTGGAGGAGGCGGTGGTGACGGTCGTGGGGTGGGTGGTGGCGTCGGCTCGGGCAGCGGGCCCGCGTGGCAGTGACCGTCGCCCGACGTGGCGACCGATGAACTGCCGCCGTTCTCACCGATGGAGGCATACGCGCAGCTGTCCGCGACCGCGGGTGCCGGGGTGCTCAGCAGCCAGAGAAGGGCGACGGCTGCCGTGAGCCGTCCTATGAGTGATCCGTACACGACCGGGAGCATGTTCCGGCCGGTCGCGGGACACGCGGCGGTGGCGCCGGATTCGCCTGATGGTGGGGACATGGGGCGGCAGGTGTTTGGCGCCGGGGGAGATCATGAGGCCCAGTTGAACCAGGTGGGGACGCGGTCCGTGCTGGAGGTCGGGGACGAAGCGAGCGCGCGTCGCAACAGGGATGCTCCGTACCGAAGTTGACGCGGCCTCCGGCCGAACCCCTTGCTCGTGACTGGTGGAAGGTGGCGGGCCGACGGCGCGGAGCCTGCTCGTCCCGCCGGGCTTTCGTCCCGCAGGGATTCGGAACTCGGAGACACCGTCGCGGAAGAGCACGGCATGACGGCCCATCGGTTCAAGATGTCCGCCGCACGGCCGGTGGAGTAGGCCTGTGCAGGCGGCTGCCCCTTGGAGCGACCGTTCATTGCCTCATTGGTAAAGAATGCTGCCAATGGCGTCACGCCAAGGGATTTTCCACCCGCAATCGGCCCCGCCCACTCAAGTGGCCGGACATCGGCCGCGGTCCGGTCCAGACCTTTTTTTCCGGGATGTGAAAACCGGCCGCATCACCGGATACATCAACGGCCAAGGTGTGAGCGGTGCATGGCGCCCCGCTATCACCCGACGTCTCACCGGGGCGGGTCCGACGTCGAATGTCACACGCAGCGACGGGCCGGTTGCACATGCCACTGGTGTGTGACCAATAACGGACGGCTAATTTCCGTTTCCGCTCGCTCTCTTGGCAGACGATCAGTAGCCTCTGGTCAACACTGACCATGAACATGGCCGGATCGCCGTGGCGACTTGTTGGAGACATTGATGGAGCGTCCCGCCTGGGCACCGCGAGGCATAGACATTTCGGTGCCGAGCGTGTCCCGCATGTACGACTTCTATCTGGGCGGATCGCACAATTTCGAGGTGGACCGGGAAGCGGCGCGCAAGGCCATGGAGTTCATGCCGGGGCTCCCCAAGATCATGCAGGCGAATCGCGCCTTTATGCGCAGAGCCGTGCGTTACGCGGTGAGCGAGGGCATCGATCAGTTTCTGGACATCGGCTCCGGAATACCGACCTTCGGCAATGTTCACGAAGTCGCCCAGGCGGCCGACCCCGGGGCCCGGGTGGCGTACGTCGATCACGACCCGGTCGCGGTCGCGCACAGCCGGGCCGTACTCGACGGAAACGACCGGGCGGTGATCGCCGCTGCGGATCTGCGCCGCCCGCAGGAGATCGTGAAGAGCCCGGAGGTCTCCGGACTGCTCGACCTGGACCGCCCGGTGGCCCTGCTGCTCGTCGCGGTGCTCCACTTCATCGAGGACTCCGACGACCCGCAGACGGCGGTCGCCGAACTGCGCGAAGCGCTCGCCCCTGGCAGCCTCATCGTCCTCACCCACGCCTCGTACGAGGGCATTCCGCTCACGCGTGAGGAGGCGGGCGGCACGGTCGAGGTCTACAAGAGCATCCGCAACCCCCTGGTCATGCGGTCTCGCGACGAGATCGCGAGCTTCTTCGAGGGGTACGAGATGGTCGAGCCCGGACTCGTGTCGATGCCGCACTGGCGCCCGGACAGCCCGGTGGTGACGGAGCAGGAGGACCCATTCGCGTTCTCGGGCTTCGCGGGAGTGGGACGCAAGGCGTGAGTATTCCCGCCCAGTCGTCCGGCACACCGGACACGGAGCCCGACGGTCCCGAGGGCCGGCTCCGGAGATTCGCCACGATCTGGAGCAGGGCCATCTTCCCCTCGACGGCCACCTCCTTGACGCGCGCGGAGTTCGAACAGCACCTGCTGCCGCTGGCCCGCGGGCTCAGCGACATCCTGCACGCCCGGCCCTTCGACGCGGCTCCCGCGAACGAGGTGGGTGCCGCCCTCGTCGCCGCGCACTGCACGGACCCGGACGCGCTGAGCAGCACGCTCGGCGTCGTCGACTCGTATCTGGTGCTCTATTGCGGAAGCAACGGCGTGACCGCGTTGTCGACCGAGGACAGCAGGGCCCGTTGCGCCCGGATACAGCACGCCCTCGCGGGCGGCTTCACCCAGGCGCTGCGTGAACGCACCCTCACCGAGCAGGAGGCCATCGCGCGCTCGGCGCTCACCGCCCGCTCCGACGCCGAACGCGCCCTGCACACGACCGAGGCGCGTTTCCGCGCCGTGTTCAAGGACGCGGCCATCGGCATCGGCATCGCCGACCTGGACGGCAATGTGCTGGAGGTCAACGACACCCTCACCCGGATGTTCGGCGGTCTCGACCACCATGTGCGCAGCCACAAGGTCAACGAGTGGGTCCACCCCGAGGACTCGCCGCACGTGTGGAAGTACTACGACGAGCTGGTGCGTGGCGAACGTGAGCACTACCGGGTCGAGAAGCCGTACTACCGCAACGACGGCACCGTGCTGTGGACCAATCTGACGGTGTCACTGCTGCGTGACGCCGAGGGCCGGCCGCAGTATCAGCTGGCGCTGATGGAGGACACCACCGAGCGCCGGCTGCTCAATCTGCGGCTGCGGTACGAGGCCACGCACGACGCGCTCACCGGCCTGCCCAACCGGACGCTGTTCTTCGAGCGTCTGGAGAAGGCGTTGTCCGCCGACGACGGCAGCCGTTTCGGCCTGTGCTACCTCGACCTGGACGGCTTCAAGGCGATCAACGACAGCCTCGGCCACGCGTCGGGCGACCGGCTGCTGGTCGAGGTGGCCGACCGGCTGCAGAGCTGTGCGACCGCGCCCGGCGAGATGGTCGCGCGGCTCGGCGGCGACGAGTTCGTGGCCCTGACCACCGGCCCCGACACCGAGACGGAGGTCGACGAGCTGGCCTGCCGCATCCTCGGTGTGCTCGGCACCCCGATCCGCCTGGACGGCCGTGAGCTGACCGTACGCGGATCCATCGGGGTCGTCGAAGGCCCGGCCGGAAAGCGCAATGCCGCCGAGGTGCTGCGCAGCGCCGACATCACGATGTACCGGGCCAAGTCCGCGGGCGGCAACCGGTTCGAGCTCGCGGACGACGAGGCGGATGCCCGCGCCATCACGCGGCACGGGCTGACCACCGCGCTGCCCGCCGCCCTGGAGCGCGGTGAGTTCTTCATCGAGTACCAGCCGCTCGTGCACCTCGACGACGGCACGGTGCACGGTGCGGAGGCGCTGGTGCGCTGGTGCCATCCGCAGCACGGGGTGCTCGGCCCGGACAGGTTCATCCCGCTCGCCGAGCACACCGGGCTGATCGTGCCGCTGGGCCGCTGGGTGCTGGAGGAGTCCGTACGGCAGGCCAACTTCTGGCAGGAGCGGCACACCGACGGCGGCCCGCTGCGGATCAACGTCAACCTCTCACCGACCCAGTTGCACCATCCCCGGCTGGTCGCCGAGACGGTCGATGTGCTGGAGCGGTCGGGGCTCGAACCCGGGGCGCTCTGCCTTGAGGTCACCGAGTCCGCGCTCATCGGCGCGGACGACGACCTGCTCAAGCCGCTGCGGCAACTGGCGGACATGGGTGTCGACATAGCGCTCGACGACTTCGGCACCGGGTACTCGAACCTGGCGAATCTGCGCCGGCTGCCGGTGAGCGTGCTCAAGCTGGACCGTTCCTTCACGATGGGCATGCAGCAGCATCCGGCGGACCCGGTCGACCTGAAGATCGTCGAGGGGATCGTCTCGCTGGCGCACAGCCTGGACCTCGCGGTCACGGTGGAGGGCGTGGAGACCGGGGCCCAGGCGGAGCAGTTGCGGAAGCTGGGCTGCGACACGGCTCAGGGCTGGTACTACGCCCGGCCGGGTGCGCCGGACCGGATCCACTCGCTGCTACTGGCCGACGCGGTGTGAGCGGGTGGGGTACCGGGCGCCCGAGGCCGTCCCGTACCCCACCGCCGGACGGGCCGGCTCAGGCCCGTCCGGCGGCGAGCAGCACCTTCTGCAGCTCGCGTGCCGCGCGCGGCGGAGCGACGTCGCTGCGGTGCGCGAGCGCGATCGTGCGCCGCAGGCCCGGCCGGGCCAGCGGTGTGGTCCGCAGGCCGTGGCCGGACCGGACGGCGACCATGCTGGGCACCACCGCGATCCCGAGCCCCGCCCGGACGAAGCCGAGCACGGCGTCCATCTCTCCGCCCTCCACCGTGAACGACGGCTCGAAACCCTCCGCCCGGCAGGCGGCGACCGTCAGCTCCCGCAGGTCGTAGCCGTGCCGGAACATCACCAGGGGCTCCCCCTGGAGGTCGGCGATCCGTACGCTCCCGCCCCGGCCGGGCCGCGGCACCCCGGCCGACGACACCACGACCAGGTCCTCCTGGAGCAGCTCGACCGTTGTGAGCGCGGGGGACGCGGCGGGCAGCGGCAGCACCACCAGGGCGAGATCCAGTGCGCCGCGCGCCAGCTCCCGTACCAGGTCGAGCGAGCCGCCCTCCTCCAGCAGCAGCTGGATCCCCGGATGCCGGTCGTGGAAGGCGCGCAGCACCTCGGGGAGCAGGCCGGTGCAGAGGCTGGGCGTCGCGCCGAGCCGGACCCGGCCCCGGCGCAGCTGCGCCAGCTCCTGCACCTCGTGGCGTGCGGTGTCCGCGTCCGCGAGGATGCGGCGGGCCAGCGGCAGCAGGGCCTCGCCCGCGTCGGTGAGCGTGATGTTGCCGCGCGCCCGGCTGAACAGCTCCGCCCCCAGCTCGCTCTCCAGCGCTCTGATCTGCTGGGAGAGCGAGGGCTGCGAGACATGCACCTCCTCGGCGGCGCGGGTGAAGTGACGGGTCTCGGCCACGGCCACGAAATACGTCAGCTGTTGGAACTGCATGAGCCCCCACTCCCAGGTCGTGTCGTCCTGACTGGCACGATAGCCTCAGCCTATGAACATGAGCCATTCCATGTCTTGGACTGATGGGGTGGATCGGTCCTAACGTCGTGTCCATGGCATTGGCAACCCGGACGGACCGACGGCCGTCCATGACACGTACGCTCTGGGACTCGTCCCTGGGCAAGAAGACGGTCATGGCCGTGAGCGGCCTGATCATGCTCCTCTACTTGGTCGTCCATATGATCGGCAACCTGAAGATCTTCTTCGGGTCCGGCGAGTTCAACCATTACGCGCACTGGCTGCGGACCATGGGCGAGCCCTTCCTGCACTACGAGTGGGCCCTGTGGATCGTCCGCGTCGTACTCGTCGCCGCCGTGGTGCTGCACGCCACCTCCGCGTACCAGCTGAGCCGCCGCGACATCCGGGCGCGCCCCGCCAAGTACGTGCACAGGAAGCCACGCGCCAGCTATGCCACCCGCACCATGCGCTGGGGCGGGATCATCCTCGCCCTGTTCATCGTCTGGCACATCCTCGACCTGACGACGGGCACCGTGCACTCCGGCGGATTCCAGGCCGGGCATCCGTACCAGAACGTCATCGATACCTTCTCCACCTGGTACGGCAACACCATCTACATCGTCGCCATGCTCGCCCTCGGACTCCACGTCCAGCACGGCTTCTGGAGCGCCGCCCAGACCCTCGGCGCCGGAAGCGCGACGCGTGACCGCGTCCTCAAGACCATGGCCAACGCCCTCGCACTGGTGCTGACGCTGGGCTTCATCTCCGTACCCGTCGCCGTCATGACCGGAGTCGTGAGCTGACATGACCGACTACCCGCACTACGAGACCGGCGCGCCCGTCGTCGACACCAAGGCCCCCGAGGGACCCGTCGCCGAACGCTGGGACACCCGCCGCTTCCAGGCCAAGCTGGTCAATCCGGCCAACCGCCGCAAGCACACCGTCATCGTCGTCGGCACCGGCCTCGCCGGCGGCTCGGCCGGCGCCACCCTCGCCGAACAGGGCTACCACGTGGTCCAGTTCTGCTTCCAGGACTCGCCCCGCCGCGCCCACTCGGTCGCCGCCCAGGGCGGCATCAACGCCGCGAAGAACTACCGCAACGACGGCGACTCGATCCACCGGCTCTTCTACGACACCGTCAAGGGCGGCGACTTCCGCGCCCGTGAGTCCAATGTCCACCGGCTCGCCCAGATCTCCGTCGAGATCATCGACCAGTGCGTCGCCCAGGGCGTCCCCTTCGCCCGCGAGTACGGCGGCCTCCTCGACAACCGCTCCTTCGGCGGCGTCCAGGTCTCCCGCACGTTCTACGCCCGGGGCCAGACGGGACAGCAGCTCCTGCTCGGCGCCTACCAGGCGCTCTCCCGGCAGATCGCCGCGGGCAACGTCGAACTGCACGCCCGCACCGAGATGCTCGACCTGATCATCGTCGACGGCAAGGCCCGCGGCATCGTCGCCCGTGACCTCGTCACCGGGAAGATCGACACCTACTTCGCCGACGCGGTCGTCCTGGCCAGCGGCGGCTACGGCAACGTCTTCTACCTGTCGACGAACGCCATGAACTCCAATGCCACCGCAGTCTGGCGCGCCCACCGCCGCGGCGCGTACTTCGCCAACCCCTGCTTCACCCAGATCCACCCCACCTGCATCCCGCGTACCGGCGACCACCAGTCCAAGCTCACGCTGATGAGCGAGTCGCTGCGCAACGACGGCCGGATCTGGGTCCCGAAGGCCGAGGGCGACACCCGTCCCGCCAACGACATCCCCGAGGACGAGCGCGACTACTACCTGGAGCGCATCTACCCCGCCTTCGGGAACCTCGTCCCCCGGGACATCGCCTCCCGCGCCGCGAAGAACGTCTGCGACGAGGGCCGCGGCGTCGGCCCCGGCGGCCAGGGCGTCTACCTGGACTTCGCCGAGGCCATCCAGCGGATGGGCCGGGACAAGGTCGAGGAGAAGTACGGCAACCTCTTCGACATGTACGCGCGGATCACGGCGGAGGACCCGTACGAGACGCCGATGCGGATCTACCCGGCCGTGCACTACACGATGGGCGGTCTCTGGGTCGACTACGACCTCCAGACCACCATTCCGGGCCTCTTCGCCATCGGCGAGGCCAACTTCTCCGACCACGGTGCCAACCGGCTCGGCGCGTCCGCGCTGATGCAGGGCCTCGCCGACGGCTACTTCGTCCTCCCGTCGACGATCAACGACTACCTGGCCCGCAATCCGCACCACGACGAGGTCGACGCCTCGCACCCCGCGGTCGAGGAGGTCGTCGCCGACACCGAGGACCGGCTGAACCTGCTGCTCTCCATCGACGGCGACCGCACCCCCGACTCCTTCCACCGAGAGATCGGTGAACTCATGTGGGAGTACTGCGGCATGGCGCGCACCGAGGACGGGCTGCGCAAGGCGCTCGACCGGATCCCGCAGATCCGCGACGAGTTCTGGCGCCGCATCAAGGTGCCGGGCACCGGCGACGAGTTCAACCAGTCGCTGGAGAAGGCCAACCGCATCGTCGACTACCTTGAGCTCGCCGAGCTCATGTGCCTCGACGCACTGCACCGCGCCGAGTCCTGCGGAGGCCACTTCCGCGAGGAGTCGCAGACCCCGGACGGCGAAGCCGCCCGCCGGGACGAGGAGTTCTCCTACGCCGCCGCCTGGGAGTTCTCCGGCACCGGCCGGGCCCCCGTCCTGCACAAGGAAGACCTCGTCTTCGAGTACGTCCACCCCACCCAGCGGAGCTACGCATGAAGCTCACCCTGCGCGTCTGGCGCCAGAAGAACGCCGACGCACCCGGCGCCATGTCCACCTACGAGGTGGACGGCATCTCGCAGGACATGTCGTTCCTGGAAATGCTCGACACCCTCAACGAGGAACTCATCCTCGCCGGCGACGACCCCGTCGCCTTCGACCACGACTGCCGCGAGGGAATCTGCGGCGCCTGCAGTCTCGTCATCAACGGCGACGCCCACGGCCCCGAGCGCACCACCACCTGCCAGCTCCACATGCGGTCCTTCGAGGACGGCGACACGATCGACATCGAACCGTGGCGCGCCTCGGCCTTCCCGGTCGTCAAGGACCTGGTCGTGGACCGTTCGGCCTTCGACCGGATCATCCAGGCCGGCGGCTACATCTCCGCCCCGACCGGCACCGCCCCCGAGGCGCACGCCACCCCGGTGCCCAAGCCGGACGCGGACTTCGCCTTCGAGCACGCCGAGTGCATCGGCTGCGGCGCCTGCGTGGCGGCCTGTCCCAACGGCTCGGCGATGCTCTTCACCTCGGCGAAGATCAACCACCTCAACGTCCTGCCGCAGGGCGCCCCGGAGCGCGAGACCAGGGTCCTCGACATGGTCGGCCAGATGGACAGCGAGGGCTTCGGCGGCTGCACCCTCACCGGCGAATGCGCCACCGCATGCCCCAAGGGCATCCCGCTGCCGTCGATCTCGGCCATGAACAAGGAGTGGCTGCGGGCCACCCGCAAGGTGCGCCGCTGAGCGGAGTGAGAGTTCCTGGTCCCGGAGGCCGCCCACCCCCGGGACCAGGAAGTCTCATCCGCTCCGGCGGATCAGGACGTCACGGAGATGGCGTCGCCGTAGACCGTGCCCTGCCCGTACCAGCCGTGCAGATAGACGGTCACCGTGCCGGTCGAACCGGTGGTGAACGTCACCGACTGCTTCGCGTAGCCGCTCGACGAACCCCAGACGCTCGCCGTCGCGTCGCCGCGCACCCCGAGGTATCCGTAGCTGGCCTGCACCCAACCGCTCAGCGTGTACTTGGTGTTGGGGGACAGGGTGAGCGTCTGCGCGCACTCGCCGGTCTGCGACGCGGTGGCCGCCGCGGCGAGCGCGTGCGAACCCCCGTGCACCGGGGTGGAGACGACCGCGCCGCCGGACTCACAGGTCCAGGGACCGAGCGAACCGGTCTCGAAGTCACCGTTCACCAGGGCTCCGGTGCCGCCGCCCGGCCCCGACACCGTCAGAGTGAGGACCGCCGCATGGCTGAGCGTGCCCGAGGTGCCGGTCACACTGAGCTTGTACGTGCCCGGCGCCGCGGACGCCGATGCGTCGACCGTCAGCTTCGACGTCCCGCCCGCGGTGACCGAGGTCGGGCTGAGCGTCGCCGTCACACCGGCGGGCGCCCCGCTCGTCGTCAGGGCGACGGTCTTCGCGCTGCCGGAGGTGACCGCGGTGTTCACCGTCGCCGTCGTGGAGCCGCCGGGGGCGACCGTCGTCGAAGCGGGCGCGACGGCCACCGAGTAGTCGTCCGTCACCGGACCGGGACCGCCGCTCGTGAACGGGGCGAAGGTGTGGCTGAAGTACCAGGTGTCCTGCGCGATGCCGGAGCAGGTGTCGCTCCCGCCGGTGCCGGGGCAGCCGCCGTTGTCGCGCTGGAGCGCCCAGAACGACAGGGTGCTGACGCCCTTGGCGACGGCCCAGTTGTAGACCGAGGTGGCATCGGCCGTGGTGAACGTCTCGGCCGGACCGTAGTCGTCGATGCCCGGCATCTCGATGATGCCGCTCATGCCCCACAGCTGGGCGTCGGTCTTCGACGGGTACAGATCGGCCAGCTGGCCCTTGAGACCCGTGATCGCCGTCTGGGTGTCCTGTGCCATGTTGTGCGAGGCGCCGTCGTAGTAGTCGAACGTCATGAGGTTCACGACATCGACCTTGGCGCCGTTGGACACCGCGTTCTCCAGCACCGCGAGACCGCTGTCGGCCAGACCGCTCGTGGTGGTGGGCAGGGTGTACGAGATCTGCACCGGGCGCCCGTTGGCGGCCGCCCAGTCCTGGACCTTCTTGATCGCCTTGTTGCGGCGGTCGATACCGGCGCTGTTCTCCAGGGAGTTGTCCTCGATGTCCATGTCGAGGCGGGACACGTCGTACGTCGTGATGACCTTCTCGTACGCCGCCGCGATGGAGTCGACGCTCGTACAGCTGTCGGCGATCTCGGTGCCGCCGTTGTCGGCCGTGTAACCGCCGAACGACGGGATCACATCGCCGCCGCGCGAGCGGATGGTGGTGAAGTCGGCGCCGAACTCGGACTGGGCGATGGGCGTGCCCGAATCGCCGTTCCAGTAGGGGGTGCAGGAACCGCGGGTCTCCGTCTGGATGAAGGCCATGGTCAGGTACTTGGCGCCGGACGCCTGCGAGAGCGCGGCCGGGCTGTCGCCGTTCCATGCCTCGAAGTACGGGGCGAAGACGTGCGCGGGCAGGGGAGTGGCGGCGGTCGCGGCGGCCTGTGCGCCGGCGCCCGATCCGAGGATCAGGCCTGCGGACGCGACGGCGGTGGCGAAGGCGCTCAGGACGGCGCCGACTGTTCTTGGACGTCTCATGGGGCAGCTCCCAGCGGGGTGAGGCAATGGGCGGATCGCACGGCTCGGCCGCACCCGGTGAGGGGCGCGGCCCGTTCCTGTGATTCCCGGCCGGGGTCACCTGCCTCACGGCAAGGAGCGGCCGTGAGGCATGCCCATAATTGGTCTGGACCAGCTGGCTGTCAACGTTCTTTACTGTTTCATTCCCCTTTGCTTGCCTGGGTTGGCAACTCGCGCGAAATATGGGGGAGTTGACGAAGATTGGGCGCTCAGTCGAGATGGAGTGCGGCCCGGAGGTACGCAGCCGTCCGGCTCTCCCGCGTCCGGGCCACGTCCACGGGCGGACCTGCCGCCATGATCCGGCCGCCCCGGTCGCCGCCGCCGGGGCCGAGGTCGATCACCCAGTCGGCGCCCGCCACCACCGCCATGTCGTGCTCCACGACCACCACCGTGTTGCCCGCCTCCACGAGGCCGTGCAACTGCCGCATCAGCACCTCGACATCGGCGGGGTGCAGCCCCGTCGTCGGCTCGTCCAGCAGATACAGGGTGCGGCCCCGACGGGTGCGCTGGAGTTCGGCGGCGAGCTTGATCCGCTGGGCCTCACCGCCCGACAGCTCCGTCGCGGGCTGCCCGAGCCGCAGGTAGCCGAGCCCGACATCGAGCAGGGTCCGCAGACTGCGCTCGGCGGCCGGCGTACCCGAGAAGAACCCGGCCGCCGACTCCACCGTCAGGTCCAGCACCTGAGCGATGTCCAGGCCGCGCAGGGTGACCTCCAGCGTCTGCGGGTTGTACCGCGCGCCATGGCAGTCCGGGCAGGGCGCGTACGTACTGGGCAGGAAGAGCAGCTCCACGGAGACGAACCCCTCGCCCTGGCAGGTCTCGCACCGCCCGCCCGCCACGTTGAAGGAGAACCGTCCGGCCTTGTAGCCGCGCTCCCGGGCCGTGTCCGTATCGGCGAACAGCTTCCGTACGACGTCGAAGAGACCGGTGTACGTGGCCAGATTGGACCGGGGGGTACGGCCGATCGGCCGCTGGTCGACCTGTACGAGCCGGTCCACCGCCTCCAGCCCCTGTGCCGACACGCACCAGGGCGCGGGGCGCTCCGCGGGCGGGTCCGCGGTGGCGGAGGCCTGCCGGTCGGCGAGCACACCGGCCAGGACCTGACCGACCAGCGTCGACTTCCCCGACCCCGAGACCCCGGTGACGGCCGTGAACACCCCGAGCGGGAACGCGGCGTCCACGCCCCGCACATTGTGCCGGTCGACCCCGTTCAGCCTCAGCCACCCCGACGGCGTACGCGCTTCCCGGACCGGTGCGGGCCCGACGTCGAAGAGGAACCGCCGGGTGGCCGACTCCGTCACCTCCGCGAGCCCGGCCGGGGGGCCGCTGTGCAGCACCCGACCCCCGTGCTCACCGGCCAGCGGCCCCACATCGACCAGCCAGTCGGCCCGGCGCACCACATCCATCTGGTGCTCCACGACGAAGACCGAGTTCCCGGCCTCCTTCAGTCGCCCGAGCACCCCCAGCAGCGACTCGGTGTCCGCCGGATGAAGACCGGCCGACGGCTCGTCCAGCACATAGACGACACCGAACAGGCCCGAGCGCAACTGGGTGGCGAGACGCAGTCGTTGCAGCTCGCCCGAGGACAGCGTCGGGGCCGTGCGGTCGAGGCTGAGATAGCCGAGGCCGAGCTCGGTGACCGTTTCGATCCGGGCCAGCAGATCCGCCGTCAGTACCCGCGCCGTGTCGCTGCCGCCCGCCGTGCGCAGCAGCTCGGCGAGAGAGGTGAGTGGCAGCGCGGCCAGCTCCGCGATCGTGCGGCCGGCGAAGGTGACGGCCAGCGCCTCCGGACGCAGCCGGCTGCCGTGGCAGGCCGGACACGGGGCACTGGTCAGGAACCGCTCGGCCTTCGCCCGCAGGGTGCGGCTCCTGGAGTCCGCGAAGGTGTGCATCACATAGCGGCGGGCGCTCATGTACGTGCCCTGGTAGGGGCGTTGGATGCGCCCCGCCTCCCGCACCGGATGGACCGTCACCACCGGCTGCTCGTCGGTGAACAGGATCCACTCGCGCTCCTCGGCGCCCAGTTCGCGCCAGGGCCGGTCGATGTCGTGGCCCAGTGCGTCCAGCACATCGCGCAGGTTCTTGCCCTGCCACGCCCCCGGCCAGGCGGCGATCGCACCGTCCCGGATCGACAGCGAGGGGTCGGGGACCAGCAGTTGCTCGGTGGTGCGGTGGACGAGACCGAGCCCGTGGCACTCCGGGCACGCCCCGGCGGCGGTGTTCGGCGAGAAGGAGTCGGAGTCCAGCCGCTCGGCACCGGCCGGATACTCACCGGCCCGCGAGAACAGCATCCGCAGGAAGTTGGAGAGCGTGGTGACCGTCCCGACGGACGAACGGGCACCGGGCACCGAGCGGCGCTGCTCCAGGGAGACGGCGGGCGGCAGGCCGGTGACCTCGCCCACCGCGGGCGCGCCGACCTGATGGATCAGCCGGCGGGCGTACGGGGCGACGGACTCGAAGTAGCGACGCTGGGCCTCGGCGTAGATCGTCCCGAACGCGAGGGAGGACTTCCCGGAACCGGAGACACCGGTGAAGACGGTGAGGGTGTCGCGCGGGATGTCGACCGAGACGTCCTGGAGATTGTGCTCGCGGGCGCCGCGCACCCGGACGTACGGATCGTGGGGGGTGGACATGTGCGCGGGGACTCCGTACGGATCGGGGCAGGGCCGACGGCCAGGGGACAAACACTCCGATTCTAGGCACGGAGCGGCGGACGCCGTCCGGGCCCGGAACGACCGGAGGCCGGTCCTGCCGGACCGGCCTCGCGGATCAGTTCGGGCGGGGACCTATCGGGAGGGCCGCAGAGCGCGCTTGATGGGCCTTCCCACGACGCTGCGGGCGCGCTGGTACGTGGAGCGCTGGACGGGCAGCGAGGAGTTCTTCTGGAGCTTCCGCTTGAGCTGGGTGTTCTCGGCCGTGAGTTCGGTCAGCTGGGACTGGAGCCAGTTCAGCCGCGGTGCCATCGTGGCGGCGTCGGTGCCGACCCAGGGGCGGACGCCCGGAGGGAAGGTCAGCCCGCTCATCCGGGTCTCGAAGGCCGTGCCGCCGTCGCCGTGGGTGAAGGTGTTCTCCAGGCCGTTCTTGTCGAGGAAGTTCAGGAACCGGTCGAACCGCTCCTGGTGACCGCGCCTCAGCGGCCCGAAGTCCGCCGAGGCGTGGAGATCGGCGGGGTCGAGGTCGGCCGGGACCTTGTTGAGCATCCGGTGCGGGATGTCGAAGTAGCGGCACAGCTCCAGCGTCCGGGAGTCGCCGCAGAGCACGGTGGCCGGCGTGCCCGCCAGCAGCGCCGCGATGTTGCCGTGGATCCGGGAACCGAAGGAGAAATCGAAGCCCCGGAGGTCCTCCATCCAGGTGACCGGGTCGATGTAGAACCGGACCTTGCCCTCCCCGTACATGGGGTGGTCGGGGTGGGTGGGGATGCCGGTCACCGCGGCGTTCTGATGCGACAGGTCGCGCCAGTGCAGCTGACGGGCGTCGGAGAGGTTCTGGCCGATGAACCGGAGGTGGGGGTAGCGCGCGTGGGTGCGGTCGATGATCTGCCCGAGCTTGTGCTTGCGCACCGCGTCGTGCGATCCGTTGACGGCGATGCGCGACTCGGGCCCGAGCGCCCGGCCGTCCTCCCGGATGACGAGCCTGCTGCCGTGGAGGAACATCGAGGGGCAGCCGATGACGTCCACGTCGCGGAATCCCATGTCCCGCAGATACCGCTCGGTGAACTCCCCGCGCACGCCGATCGAGGCGCTGTGGTCGAGCACGGCGGAGACGAACTCGTAGACCGTGGACTGCATCGGCTTCAGCCGGTCCGCGGAGTAGTTGACACCGGTCTGGGCGCCGACGCCGGGGACGACCACCGGGATCTTCAGCTTCGAGATGAGCTGGGTGAGCCGCTTCAGCTGCGGTTCGAAGGACGGCCGGAAGGCGTTGGCGAGCGGGATGACGAAGACGTCGTACTCGCTGTTGATACGGTCCGCGTCGGCGACCCTGGTGGTGATGCCGTTCGACACCACCTCGGAACGTGGCGTCTCAAGGATCTTGTGAGTGGCATCGCTGAAGATCAGGTTGCTCGAGTTGGTGGCGAACACGTCCTCGTGGAGAGCGCGCTCGACAGGGACGACGTCGTAGGGGCTCTTCCCTGAACGCAGGAGTATTCGCTTCACATGGTTAACGTTTGATGCCACAAACCTGAATATAGCTTTGCGAACGCTTTTGATTCCATGCGCATCCTGTACAACCTTTTGCGATCTTCGCGGAACGTGAGCGACAGGTCACTCATCCGCGCGCGGGCAGGCGCGCACGTGATGTGCAACGGGCGCCCGGTGCGGCCCTCATGGGCTCCTCGTAGGCCCTCTTGAACGCCGGACGGCCCCGCCCGTACGCTGCGTCGGGCGCGCGGGCGCGCCTACCGGGGAGGTGGAAGCGCCGTCATGGCCGACGCACTGTCCGAGGACGACATCCTCGAAGCGATCGCCCGGCACACCGGTCGCCCGGGGCAGGGGCCGCAGTTGCGGCGGACCGGCGCGGACATCGCCCGGCTTCCGATGCTCGACCTGCGCATCGTCCGTTGCGTGGAGACCCGCAGCACGCGGCCGGAGACCAGGCCCGGCAGATACGACATATCGGGGCGGCCGACGTACGAGGGGGAGCTGCGCGACCATCCGGTCGAGCCGCCGAAGGACCCGGCCCGGTCGCGGAAGGTGGAGCTCGTGCTCCACGGCTCGGTGCGGACGGTCGCCTGTGGCTGCGACGAAGGACGGCAGCCGTGCTCGCGCTGCCGGGCCAAGGGGAAACTGCCGTGCGACACCGGCCCGTTGTGTCCGGCCTGCAAGGGCGTGGAGCCGTGCACCTGGTGCGACGGGACGGGCGAACGCCGCAAGGACCGCGGGCCGGCCGGGGAGAAACAGCCTCCCGGGCGGACCACCTGTCTGAAATGCCACAAGCCCCGCACCGCTTGTCCGCAGTGCCGGGGCTGGGGCACCGAGAAGTGCCGGCAGTGCGACGACACGGGCTTCAGGGACTGCCCGGTCTGCGCGGGCGAGAGGTCGACGAAGCACACCCCGTGCGACGGCACGGGCCTGGTCACCCGGTGGACGGGCGGATCGGTCGGACACGCCCCGGAGCGGAGCGCGGCGAAACTGCCGGACCCCTCGCCGCCGCTGCGGGTCCGGCAGCAGACCGGACGCACCGGCGCGTGGGAACGCATCACGCTGACCTCGGCCGGTGAACCGCTCCCCGACGCCCTGGACCCCGCCCACGTCGAGGCGGTCGAATCGGCACTCGCGCCCCGGCCGGGCGAGGTGGCCAGACGCGTCGACATCGGGTGGCTGCAACTGGTGTCGGTCGCGATCCCGGACGACCCCGACCACGTCTTCTACGTGTTCCCCGGAGCGGACGGTCCCGAGGTTCTCCCGATCTGGTCGAGGCGCCGGTCCCTGCGGGTCGCCGCGGTGGTGGCCGGGGTGGTCGTACTGGTGCTGCTGGTGGCTGCGCTGGTCTGATTTGCTGGGGGTGTGAGAAGCGACCACCGGCCCCTGGCCGTATTCGACCTGGACGGCACGCTCGCGGACAGCGGCCATCGGCAGCACTACTTGGAGGGGCGCCGACGCGACTGGAACGGCTTCTTCTCCGCGGCCGTCGACGACCCGCCGCTTCCCGAAGGGGTGCGGCTGGCGCTGAGCAGCGCCGAGCGGTGCGAGGTCAGGTATCTCACCGGACGGCCCGAGCGGTGCCGCCGGGACACCGTGGCATGGCTGGCGGAACACGGCCTGCCCGAAGGGCGGGTGTACATGCGCCGTGACGACGACCGCAGGCCGGCCCGGCACACCAAGCTGGAGATCCTGAAGCGACTGGGCCGGGAGCGTGAGGTCCGGATGCTGGTCGACGACGACGAACTCGTCTGTGACGCGGCGGAGCAGGCGGGCTTCGCCGTGGTGCGGGCCCGCTGGGCGAAGGAGTCGGCCGCGCTCAAGGACGCGCAGGAGCGTGAGGGCCGTACCTGAACCGGGCGGGGTGCGACCGGGCGGACGCGGCCCGGTCCCGTCGCGTCGGACCGGCGGGGTCAGCTCGTCTCGTCGAGCCGGAAGCCCACTTTCAGGCCCACCTGGTAGTGCTCGACCAGGCCGTCCTTGATCTCGCCGCGCACCTGCGTGATCTCGAACCAATCGAGATTGTGCAACGTTTCCGAAGCTCTTGCGACGCCTCTGCGGATGGCGTCGTCGACGCCCTCGTGGGACGTTCCCACGATTTCGGTGACCCGGTAGGTGTGGTTTGACATCTTATGTCTCCTCTCGTCCCTACCACGGTGCCCCACCCGGCTCGAGTCCGCGAGAGGTCGACGTGCAGAATGTGCCGTGAACGGGCCTTGACCAATTCATTGGTCCATACCAAAATCCAGCCACGCCCGTGCGAGCGCCGCCCGCAGTCCCCCACACCGGGTCCCTGAATTCAGTCGTGCCGTTTCGCAGAAGGTGAACCTGGTGAAGAACCGCATACTCGTCGGAGCCGTCGCGCTCGTTTCCACCTTTGCACTGGGGGGATGCGGACTCGGCTCGGGCTCGGAGGCGTCCGGCAGCAAGAAGGTCACGGTCTGGCTGATGAAGGACAGTGTCTCCGCCGATTTCCTGAAGCGGTTCACAAAGGCTTATCAGGACGAACATCCTTCCATCGAGCTCGAGTTCAAGTTCCAGAGCTGGAGCGGAATCGGCCCGAAGGTCATCGGAGCCCTCAAGGGCAAGGACACCCCGGATGTCATCGAGGTCGGAAACACTCAGGTCGCCCAGTACGCGGAGAGCGGTGGCCTGCGCGATCTCACCCTGGAGTCCGTGCGCGATCTCGGCAGCGAGGAGTGGCTGCCGGGTCTCGCCGACCCGGGCAGCATCGACGGCATGCAGTACGGCATTCCCTGGTACGCGGCCAATCGGGTGGTGATCTACAACAAGGAGCTCTTCGCGCAGGCAGGCATAAAGAACCCGCCGAAGACCCGGGACGAATGGATCACCGACAGCCAACTCCTGAACCGGAACGGCAATCAGGGCATCTACCTCGCGGGCCAGAACTGGTATGTCCTCGCCGGATTCATCTGGGACGAGGGCGGCGAACTGGCCGAGGAGAAGGGCGGCGAGTGGGAAGGCACTCTGGGCAGCCCCGCCGCGCTCAGGGGCATGAGCTTCTACAAGGAACTCCAGGTGCTCGGCGACGGTCCCAAGAACGCGGACGAGGAAAAGCCCCCGCAGGCCGATGTGTTCGCCGAGGGAAATGTCGCGCAAATCATTTCGGTGCCCGGCACCGTCGCGCAGATCGAGAAGCAGAATCCCGAACTCAAGGGAAAACTGGGCTACTTCCCGATCCCGGGCAAGACCGCGAAGGCGCCCGGGGCCGTCTTCACCGGCGGATCCGACCTGATCGTTCCGGACAAGGCCGACCAGCGTGCCGAGGGCATCGAAGTGATCAAGGCGCTGGCGGGCCGGAAGTGGCAGGAGGAGCTCGCCAGAACCATGAGCTACGTGCCCAACAAGCCCGGTCTCGCGAGCGTCGTCGTGGGTCAGGAAGGCACCGCGGCGATGGCCCGTGGCGCCACGAAGGGTCGTGCCACCCCCAACTCGCCGCAGTGGGCGGACGTCGAGGCCGACAACCCGATCAAGCCGTACATGACGGCGGTGCTCGAAGGCGGCGACCCGCAGCAGGAGGCGAAGACCGCCTCGGAGAAGATCACCACCAAGCTCGCCGGGAGCTGACCCGCGCGGCCCATCGGCTGTCAGCCGGGTGTCGAGGGCCGTCGTCGGTCGCCCCGGGACGGCCGTTCTCGGCCACCCCCGGCATTCAACCTTCGCACATTTCGGCTCTCCCGAGCGGTCATGTCGAATCCAGCCGGTCGCGGAAGAAGTAAGGGGCCGGGCCTTCGCACACAGTGCGGCGGCCCGGCGGCCGCCCTTGCCGATCCGTCCCCGGAGATTGTCATGAACGCGCTGCCCGTCACCTCCCTCCCCGCCTCCTCCGTCGTCCCCGCGCAGTCCGTCGTCCCCGCGCAGTCCGTCGCTCCCGCTCCACCGCGCTACCGGGTGTCCCTCGCCGCCGACCAGGACGAGGTCCGCGCCGCCCAGCGACTGCGCCATCTGGTCTTCGCCGGTGAGCTCGGCGCCAGGCTGGAAGGACCCGAACCCGGCCTGGACGGTGATGCGTTCGACGCGTACTGCGACCATCTGCTGGTACGGGAGGAGGCCACCGGCGACATCGTCGCCACCTACCGCGTGCTGCCGCCCGACCGGGCCCGGATCGCCGGGCGCCTCTACGCGGAGAGCGAGTTCGACCTCGGGCGGCTCGACCCGATCCGCGACGACCTGGTCGAGGTCGGACGGTCCTGCGTCCACCCGGCCCACCGGGACGGTGCCGTCATCGCACTGATCTGGGCCGGACTCGCCCGCTACATGGAACGCACCGGGCACAACTGGCTGGCGGGCTGCTGCTCGATCCCCCTCGCCGACGGAGGCACGGCGGCGGCCGGGGCGTGGGAGACCGTACGGACCAAGTACCTGGCCCCCGAGGACCACTGGGTCACTCCCCACCGCCTCTGGCAGCCCACCGGGGGAGGGGCCCCGGTACCCACCGGACTCGCCACGCTCCCTCCGCTGCTCCGCGGCTATCTGCGCCTCGGCGCCCAGGTGTGCGGGGCGCCCGCCCACGACCCCGACTTCAACGTCGCCGACCTGTACGTACTGCTGTCGCTGCGCCGCACCGACCCGCGCTACCTGCGCCACTTCCTCGCGCTCGCCCCGCTGCGATGAACCCCTGGCTGCCCACCGCACCCTGCACCCCGCGCACCTGCGCCGGTCACGAGGGCCGGATGCGGGGCCGCCCGGCCGCCGCGGCCCTGCTGCTCGCCGGGTGCGCGTGCATCCTGGCCGGCGCCTTGGCCGCCCCGCTCGTGCCGTTGCTCGGCGCGGCACGGCGGGACCGGCTGATCCGGCGCTGGGCGTACGGCGTCGTGCGCGCCTTCGGGGTGCGGGTACGGATCACCGGCACATCCGCGGCGCCCGACGGCAACCCCGGGACGCCGGGCACGCTCGTCGTCGCGAACCACATCTCCTGGCTGGACATCCCGCTCGTCGCGGCCGTGTTCCCCGGCCGGATGCTGGCCAAGAGCGAGATCCGCGGCTGGCCGCTGCTCGGCCCGCTCGCCGCACGCGGCGGCACGCTCTTCGTCGAACGCGACCGATTGCGCGCACTGCCCGCGACCGTGCGCACCATCGGGGCGGCGCTGCGCGGCGGATCACGCGTGGTCGTCTTCCCGGAAGGCACCACCTGGTGCGGGCGCGGCCCCGGAGGCCGGTTCGGGCCCGCAGCCTTCCAGGCCGCGATCGACGCGGACGCCACGGTCCGGCCGGTGCGCATCACCTACCGCGCCGCACCATCGCGGAGCACCGGGACCACCGGCCGGACGGGGCCCGCCGCGGGCTGCCGTCCGAGCGGCCACGAGGGATCCGCACCGGCGGAGCACACCGCACCGGCCGGTGCGGCCGCGTTCGTCGGCGACGATCCGCTCCTCGCCTCACTGTGGCGGGTGGTGACGGCGGCCGGCCTGACCGCCGAGATCCGCGTCCTGCCGCCGATCCCGGCGGGCGGCCTGCCCGACCGCCGTGCCCTGGCCCGCCGTGCTCAGACCGCCGTCGCCAACGAGAGCGCGAACCGGCCGCCGGAATCCGTCCACCACTGATCCAGTCGCAGACCGGCCGTGTCCAGTTCCGACCGGACACCTTCCTCGCGGAACTTGGCCGACACCTCCGTACGCAACTCCTCACCGGCCTCGAAGGCCACCACCAGATCCAGGTCCGGGATCTTCACGGCGTGCGCCCGACGGGCCCGCAGCCGCATCTCGATCCATTCACGCTCCGGATCCCAGAGCGCCACATGATCGAAAGCGGCCGGGTCGAAGTCCGCACCCAACTCCCGGTTCACGACCCTCAGTACGTTCCTGTTGAACTCCGCGGTCACCCCGGCCGCATCGTCGTACGCGGCGACCAGTTCCTTCTCCTCCTTCACCAGATCGGTGCCGAGCAGCAGCGCGTCGCCGGGGGAGAGCAGCGACCGTACGGACTTCAGGAACACCGCACGCTCGTCGGGCAGCAGATTGCCGACCGTGCCGCCGAGGAAGGCGACCAGCCTGGGCCCCGGTGTTCCCGGCAGCGCGAGGCCGCCCGTGAAATCGGCGATCAGGGCGTGCACGGAGAGCTCGGGCCGCTGGGCGAGGAGGGCCTCGGCGGCGCCGCGCAGCGCGCTCTCGCTCACATCGACTGGTACGTAACTGTGCAGCGCGGGCAGCGCGTCCAGCAGGTGCCGGGTCTTCTCGGACGACCCGGACCCCAGCTCGATCAGGGTCCGCGCCCCGGACACCCGGGCGATCTCGTCGGCGCGGTCGATCAGGATCTCGCGCTCGGCGCGGGTCGGGTAGTACTCGGGCAGCCGGGTGATCTCCTCGAACAGTTCGCTGCCGTGCGCGTCGTAGAACCACTTGGGCGGCAGTGTCTTCGGGTGCCGGGTCAGACCGTGCAGGACATCGGCGCGCAGGGCCGCGTCCGTCGCGTCCACCGGCAGGGTACGGGTCAGCAGAAAGGGACTCACTCAGCGGGCTCCTTGAGCGGGGTCAGCAGAACGTCGGTACGGGTCGCCGTCAGCAAGGTGCGGTCGGGGACCGTGCGCCAGCGCGGATCGTCGTCGTACGGCTCCGAGGCCACGACCGTGCGCAGGCCCGGCTCGGCCAGATACGACAGGGTGTCGCCCCAGGCCGTCGCGACGATCGTCGCGCCGTCGGTCAGCAGCAGATTCAGCCGGGACTCAGGCGCCGCGGCCGCCACGTCGAGCACGGTGTCGGCGACGGCCTGCGGCAGTTCGTCGCCATCGGCCAGCCGGTGCCGCACGAGGGCCCAGACGAGGGCCGAGTCGCAGCGCGCGGTGAGGGCGAGCAGTTCGGCCGGCGGCAGCGCCGCGGCGAGCGGAGCCACGGAGTGCGGCCAGCCCTTCACCGCGCCGTTGTGGCTGAACAGCAGCGGCCCGGCGGCGAACGGCGCGGCCGCCGCCTCGCCGTCGGCGCCCGCCTCGGTGGCGTCACGGACGGCGGCGAGCAGCGCCGTGCTGCGCACCACCCTGGCCAGGTCGGCGAAGGTCTCGTCGCCCCAGACCGGGCCCCGGCGCCGGTAGCGTCCGGGCACCGGATCGTCGTCCACGTACCAGCCGACGCCGAAGCCGTCCGCGTTGACGGTCCCGTAACGCTGGTGTCTCGGCGCCCAGGACTGGCGCACGAGGCAGTGGGGCGGTCGTGTCAGCAGTTCGCCGAGGGGCACCGGCGGTCCCAGATAAGCGATATGACGACACATCACATCTCCCTCGCGGTGCGGAACCCGGAGAAGATCTGACGCCGCACCGGCAGGTCCCAGTTGCGGAACGTCCCCCGGCACGCCACCGGGTCCACGGCGAACGAACCGCCGCGCAGCACCTTGTGGGCCGGTCCGAAGAACACCTCGGAGTACTCGCGGTACGGGAACGCCGAGAAGCCGGGATACGGGAGGAAGTCGCTCGACGTCCACTCCCACACGTCACCGATCAACTGCCGTGCGCCGTACGGGGACCGGCCCTGCGCGTACGCCCCCGCGGGCGCGGGCCGCAGATGGCGCTGACCCAGGTTCGCCAGCTCGGGCGCCGGGTCCTCGTCGCCCCAGGGGTAGCGCCGGGAACGCCCCGACACCGGGTCGTGGCGCGCCGCCTTCTCCCACTCCGCTTCCGTGGGCAGCCGGCGCCCGGCCCAGCGGGCGAACGCGTCGGCCTCGTACCAGCTGACGTGGAGCACCGGCTCGTTCCCGGGCACCGCCTCGGTGACCCCGAAGCGGCGGCGCAGCCACTGACCGGCGTCCAGGTGCCAGAACAGGGGAGCGGTCAGTTCGTGCTCACGGACCATCGCCCACCCCTCGGGCGCCCACCAGAGCTGCTCGGTGTAGCCGCCGTCCTCGATGAACTCCTGGTACGCGCCACAGGTGACCGGAGCCGTGTCGATGAAGAAACCCGGTACGTCGCGCACATGCGCAGGACGCTCGTTGTCCAGGGCCCACGGCTCGGTGGACGTCCCCATGGTGAACGGCCCGCCCGCGACCAGGACTTCCGCGGGAAGGCCCGCCGCGTCGGTGGCGGCCGGCGGCACGGGTGCGGCCAGCACGGCAGGGCCCGAACGGAGCTGATGGGTGATCAGCATCGTTTCGTCGTGCTGCTGTTCGTGCTGGGCGATCATGCCGAAGGCGAACCCGGCCCGCACCAGGGGACGGCCGCCGTCGAGCGCGGTGCCGTCGAGGACGTCCAGGGCCCGGCCGCGTACCTCCGCGGCGTACGCGCGTGCCTCGGCGGGGGCCAGCAGCGGCAGCGAGGGGCGGGTCGCCCGGGGGTGCTCGAAGGCGTCGTACAGCCCGTCGATCTCCGGGCGCATCGCCTCTCGTCCGGCCACCCCGCGCAGCAGCCACAGCTCTTCCTGATTGCCGATGTGCGCGAGGTCCCAGACCAGTGGGGACATCAACGGCGAGTGCTGGGCGGTCAGTTCATGGTCCTCCACGCCGTCGGTGAGCAGCGTGGTGCGTTCACGGGCGGTGAGCAGCGCGGCGAGGGCGCGCTGCCGGAGCGCCTCGGCGTCCGCCCCCTGGGGCGCGGATCCGGTGGGAGTGGGGGAGTCGGTCATGAGCGGGACCCCTCGGAGTGCCGGCCCGGAACGCCGGGCGGAAGCGAGGCGAGCAGTTCGGGAAGATCGTCGGCCGGACATCGGCCCCGGGCCACGAACCGGTCGTTGAAGCCGGCCACGGCGTCCTGGACGGCTTTCGAGGCGCCCATCCGGGGCAGCGCCTCCAGCGCGACCTCGAAGCAGGTGGTCGCCGCCGCCCGCAGCTCGGGGTTGGTCAGGCCGTCGCGGGCGGCGCCGACCCAGAGCGGATTGCGCGGCGCCGGCTCTGCCCCGGCCGTCTCGGCCAGTGGTTTCACGGTGCGGTACACGGTCTCGGCGGCCTCCGGGTCGTCGAACAGGGCAGTGGTGACGGCGAGCGGCACCAGCCACCCGTCCGCACCGTGCTGTGCGTCGATCATGCGCAGCTCCAGATGACCGCGCGGGCGGACCGGCGGGAAGAGCGTGCTGATGTGGAAGTCGAGATCGGCGCGCACCGGTGGTCTCGGCGCGCCGGTGCGGATCCAGTCGCGGAATGTCAGCCCCTCCGGCACGGCCCACGGGCCCGTGTCGCCCCGGCCCGTGTCGCCCCGGACGCACATCACCGGGGTGTCCAGCACATGCGCGGTCCAGGCGTCGCGCGGCGGCAGACTGCCGGGCGGTGCCAGGGGCCGCCACGGGTCGAGGTCGGCCCAGAGCGACTGCCGGGTGGACCGCCACGGTGTCGGGCGGCCGAGCCGCAAGGGCGAGTTCGCGAACGCCGCCACCAGGACCGCGCCCAGCAGATGGCACAGCTGCCAGCGCCGCCCGTAACCGAGCGGACCGGGTTCCTCCTCTCCGGCGTCCAGACAGACCTGGACGGACGCGGTGGTGCACATCATGGCGCGACCGGCCGGTCCCGAGCGGTCGAACAGGACCTCCATGGCGTCGTAGCGGGGCTCGCGCAGCAGCCGGCGCGGAGCGTGCCACGGGTCGACGCCGATACCCACCGGTGCGAGCTCCACCCGGTCCAGGGCGTCACGTACCGCGGTGAGATCGGCGGCGGTGGCATCGACGCATGCCATCAGGGAGTCCGCGGGGCGCGAGCTGAGCTCCAGCTGGCCGCCGGGTTCGAAGGTGAGCGCCGCGCTCAGGGGCAGGGCCCGGAGGATGTCGGCGGCCGCTTCGAGACGGTGGTGCGGGACAGGAACGCGGGGATGATCCCGGTCGTGAATGAGCCATTCGAGTTCAACGCCGACCTTGAGGGGCGGTCCCGTCTTGAAGCAGATGCAGCGCAGTAAATCCTCGGCCTCGCCCTCGCCCAGGGGCGGGTACTGGCCGGGCGGACCGTGGTCCCCGGGGGTGTCGTACGACATGCCGGGCCTCCTTTTCTCGGTGCCTCCCCACCACCCAAACCCTTACGGATCGATCGCACAAGGGTGCCCCTGTGCGTCGGAAATCCGGTTGCATCCATGCCGTCGGAGCGTCGAGCATGCCCCGTATGCACCACACGGGGGAGTACCGATGAGCGCACGGTTGCGCGGCATCGCGCGTGAGACCGAGGCCATCGTCGAGGCCGGCCGCTACCGCACGCAGGACGGGCGGGAGGTGAGCATCGAGCGCGCGCTGACCACCGCGCTCTCGGGCACCAGGCTGTACGGCCCGCAGCCGGTGCCGGTCGCGGCGCTCGACTCCGACCGGACACCGGTCGTCGAGGTCACCGGCGAGAGCAGCCTCCGGGCGGCGCGCCGGATGACCGGCGAAGGCCCCGGCAAGGTCGCCGTGCTGAACTACGCCTCCGCCCGCAATCCCGGCGGCGGATACCTCAACGGCGCACAGGCCCAGGAAGAGGCACTGTGCCGGGGCTCCGCCCTGTACACCACCCTGCTGCGCGCCCCCGACTACTACGCCCACCACCGTGCGGAACGCAGCGCCTTCTACACCGACCGGGTGATTCACTCACCGGGCGTCCCGGTGTTCCGCGACGACCGGGGGCGGTTGCTCGACACCCCGTACACCGCCGGTTTCCTGACCTCCCCGGCGCCCAACGCCGGAGTCATCCGCAGCCGCGCCCCCGAGGAGGCCCACCGCATCCCCGCCGCGCTCGCGTCCCGGGCGGAGCGGGTGCTGGAGGTCGCGGCGGTGCGGGGGTACCGCAGGCTGGTGCTGGGCGCCTGGGGCTGCGGTGTGTTCCGCAACGATCCGGCGCAGGTGGCCGGTGTGTTCCGGGCGCTGCTCATGGACGGCGGCAGGTTCGCCGGTCACTTCGAACAGATCGTCTTCGGCATCCTCGACCGCAGCCCCGAATCCGCCACCCGGTCCGCCTTCGACCGGACGTTCGGCCAAGGCCTCCCGGGGCCTTCCAGGGCCTCCGAGCCCTACTGCCAGTCGTAGCGCTCCCGCAGCCCGCCGGCGACCAGGTCGAACCTGTCCCGGTCCAGCGCGCACGCCTCACGCCGCATCCCGTCCTCGTGCACCCGCAGGACCCGGTCCAGATCGACCCACGACGGGCGGCCGGAGCTGTCCCAGGGGCCGGCCCCGAGCGCCACCCACTCGCGGTCCTGGTCGTGCTGCTTGCTGGAGAGCTGTACGGCGAGCAGTGTGCCCGCCGCCTCACGGGCCACCACCAGGACCGGGCGGTCCTTGCCGCGCCCGTCGTTCTCCTCGAACGGCACGAACGTCCAGACGATCTCACCGGGGTCCGGGTCGCCGTCCCGGTCGGGGGCGTACGAGGTGCGGACCGGCCCCACGTCGCGCGGGTCGGCCTCCGAAGTGGCGGTCGGGCCGGTGCGGCCCGGGAAGTCCGCCGAGTTGTCGATGCTGTCGTCACGGTGCTGGATGGTCATCCCCACACCGTATGACCTGCGGGGCCGATTCCGTGGAGCGGGGCCGGGGGGGGGCCGCGCGTCAGGCCTAGGAGAAACGAACACACCCCCCAACCCACAGAGAGACCCAGTACCCCACCCCCCCCCCACCCCCACCCCCCCACACCTCCACCCCCCCA
>NZ_JBHVWT010000015.1:22550-26146 GCF_042882135.1 Streptomyces sp. NPDC058240 | reverse complement strand
GGTCTGGGGCGCTTTTCCTCCTCCCAAGCCGTCCTGGGGTGTGGGCCACCCACAGTCCCCCCCCCCCACAGACACCTCCTTGGCGGCCCCCCGGGAACCTCCTGTCGTCCTCCCCCCCCCGGGGGGGCCCCCCCCCCCCACCGCCGGACCGGTCAGGAGGGCGAGCCGCCCTCCTGATCACCCGTCACCGGAATCCGCTGCTTGCGCGGTGAGGGCGGGGTGGCCGGTGCCACCCCGTTCACCTGCGGCGCCGGTTCCGCCGGGTCGCTCTGACTCATCGTCGACAGCAACTGCCGGGCCAGTCCCAGGCCCGTGCCGCCCATGGTCAGCGCCTTCGCGAACATGTCGGACATGCCGTCGGCCCCGTTCAGCAGCACCATGTGGTCGACACTGCCGAAGGCGCCCGCGCCCGCCTGCACGATCTCCGGCCACTTCTCGGCCAACTGCTGGGCGACGACCGCCTCCTGGTTCTCCGCCAGGGCCACCGCCCGCGCCTTGATCGCCTCCGCCTCGGCGAGACCCTTGGCACGGGCCGCCTCCGCCAGTGCCAGCCCCTTGGCCTGGGCGGCGGCGGCTTCCGCCTCGCCCGTCGCCCTGGTCGCCGTCGCGGAGGCGGCGCCGCGTGCCTCAGTCGCCTCCGCCTCGGCGAGTGCCGCCGTCTTGACCCGGTTGGCCTCCGCGACCGCGGCGAGCTCCGTCTCCCGCGCCTTCGCCTCGGCGGCCGAGATCCGGGCGTCGCGCTCACCCTCGGCCAGGGTGCGCTTCTCGTACGCCTGGGCGTCCGCGGGCTTGCGCACATCGGCCTGGAGCTGCTGCTCGCGCCGCTGGGCCTCCAGTTCGGCGACCCTGGTCTCCTGGACCACGACCTCCTGGCGGGCCGCCGCGTCGGCCAGCGGACCCGCCTGCCGGGAGCTCGCCGCCGCCTTGTCGCGCTCGGCCTGATACCCGGCCTGCAGGATCTCGCTGTCCCGGGTCGCCTCCGACATCCGGGCGGCGGCCTGCTGCTCCGCCTCGGTGGCCAGGCGGTTGGCCTCGGCCTGCGCGATCCGGGCGTCCCGCTGCACGGCCGCCGCGTGCGGCATCGCCAGGTTCTTGATGTAACCCGTCGGGTCCTCGATCTCATGGATCTGGAGCGAATCGACGATGAGCCCGAGCTTCTCCATCTCGGTCCCGCACGCGGCCCGCGTCTGCCCGGTGAGCTTCTCCCGGTCCCGGATCATGTCCTCGACCGTCAACCCGCCCACGATGGACCGCAGATGACCGGCGAAGACGTTGTGCACCCGCTCCGACATCAGCTTCTGCTGATCGAGGAAGCGGCGGGCCGCATTGGCGATCGACACGAAGTCGTCGCCCACCTTGAAGATGACGACGCCCCGCACCCGCAGGGGAATCCCCTGATGCGTGACGCAATCGACGGACAGCTCGGTCTCGTTGAGATCCAGGGACATCTTCCGCACCGCCTGGACCCCGGGCAGGACGAGCGTGCCGTGACCGGTGACGATCCGGAACCCCATGCCCTGACCCAGGCCCTCGGTCTTGTGCTTGGAACCCGAGATGACCAGTGCCTCGTTCGGCTCGGCCACACGCCACATCAACTTGAACAGGCCGAACAACACAATGATGGCGGCGAGTGCGAGACCCGCCGTGACGCCGATGAACATCGGCATGCGCCCCCTTATCGCGGCACCCCGTCGGCACCGCTGAACACGGGGGAGTCTTCTCCTGCTCGCGACGGTGCAGAAGACGCGTGCGGATCCTTGCCGAATTCTTGACGACGAATGCCGTCAAGAGCCCTCCGCTCGGGCCTCAACTCCCGTACGCGGGAGCCACATAGACCGTGCGCGGTGGCAGATGCTCGATCACCGTCACCACCGTGCCCACCTCGATGCGCTCCTTCGCCGTGGCCGGATGCGCGAGAAAGTGCTCGGCGCCGCCCCGGATCCGTACCATCACCTCGCCGACCAGTCCCGGCCCCACCGTCCCGGTCACCCTGCCGAGCAGCCCCACCATCGAGGATTCATCCATGCCCCGGAGCGTACCCACGCACCACGGGTCTGGAAGACTGCCGGACGCCATGAGCCAGTTACCGAACCAGCCCACCGAACCCCCCGTCCCCACCAGCGCCGACGTCGCACGGCTCGCCGGGGTCTCCAGGGCCACCGTGTCGTACGTGCTGAACAACAACGCGTCCGTACGGATCAGCGAGACCACCCGCCGCCGGGTCAGGGAAGCGGCCACCGAACTGGGCTACGTGCCGCACGCCGCGGCCCGGAGCCTGCGCGCCGGACACACCCGCATGGTGCTGCTGCCCACCGTGAACCTCCCGACCGGCCCGCTCCACCACCGCTTCTTCCACGAACTGGAATCGGGGCTGCGCCGCCTCGACTACACCGTCGTCCAGTACGGCAGCACCGGACTGGACCCCGACGACGCGCCCCGCGCCTGGGCCGAACTCCGCCCGGTCGCCGTCATCGCCCCGGGCACGATCGACCTCACCCCGCACGGGATATCCGTGCTCAAGCGGTCCGGGGCCAAGGCCGTGATCACCCTCGGCCCGCGGCCGGTGCCGGGCGCCCACGCGCTGGTCATGGACCAGCGGGAGGTCGGCAGCTGCGCGGTCGGTCATCTGCTGGACAGCGGCCGACGACGTATCGGCGTGGTCATGCCCGAGGAATGCGGACTGGGCCCCTTCGCCGAACCCCGGCTGACCGGGGCCCGGCAGGCCGCCCGGTTCCACGGGGCCCGGGTGGAGCCGCTGCCGCTTCGGTACGACGAGGAGTCGGCCGCCCGGCTCGCCGCCCGCTGGCGCACCCTGGACCTCGACGCCGTGTTCGCCTACAACGACGAATACGCGATGCTCCTGATGCGGGCCCTCCAGGACGCGGGCATCGAGGTGCCCCGCGAGACCGCCGTGATCGGCGCCGACGACCTGATGCTGGGCAGGCTGCTGCGGCCCCGGCTCAGCACCGTACGCATGGAGCTGGCCACGGCGCAGCCACTGGCGGACCTCGTGGACCGGCTGGTGCGGGACCCCGGCGGTGCCCCCGAACACCACGACCTCCTGCGGGTCGGGGCGGTCCGGCGCGAGTCCGCATGACGCGCCGGGGTCCGGTCGCGACGGCCGGACCGCACCGTGCGGCAGCGCGGCAACGTGCGTACCGCGTGCCGCTTGCCTAGCGTCATGACCATGAGCCATCCGCAGAGTTACGAGATCCTGCTGGTCCCCGGATTCGCCGGGGACACCACCGAGGCCGCCGAGCCGGGCGGCGCCATCCGCTCGGCGGTCGTGTCGGCGACCGGTGAGACGGGAGCATCCGGTTACCCCCGGTATTCCGGCGAGGGCGTCGTCGCGGACATCGACCCCGCGACGCACTCGGTCGAGGCCCTGCTGGTCGACGGCGCCGAGCTGGCCTTCGGCCTCACGGCCCGGATCGAGGAACGGGACGCCGGGACCGACGCCGACCGCTGAGGCCGCGCCGCCCGCTCCCGGACACGACGAGGGGCCCGACCGGCCCGGCCGGGCCCCCGATGTGCCGGCAGGCTCCGGGCGTGTCGTCAAACTGCCGTCTGCCGTGCGGCGTACGGCAGTTTGACGA
>NZ_JBHVWT010000015.1:21886-22509 GCF_042882135.1 Streptomyces sp. NPDC058240 | reverse complement strand
GGCCTCTGCGGTACGTGGGTTGTTCCTTGCGCTTTGTGGGCCCGGCGCGCGCGCCCACCCACCACGCCCTAGCTCTGCCCCTTCTGCTGCTCCTCGATGGACTTGCGGACCTCGTCCATGTCCAGCTTCCTCGCCTGCCCGATCACGTCCTCCAGCGCCGCCTCCGGCAGCGCCCCGGGCTGTGCGAACACCGCCACGTTCTCCCGGACGATCATCAGCGTGGGAATGGAGCGGATCTCGAAGGCCGCCGCCAGCTCCTGCTGCGCCTCCGTGTCGACCTTGGCGAAGACCAGGTCGTCGTGGCGCTCCGACGCCGCGTCGTAGACCGGGGCGAACTGCCGGCACGGGCCGCACCAGGAAGCCCAGAAGTCGATCAGGACGAAGTCGTTCCCACTGACGACCTGATCGAAGTTTTCCTTGGTGAGCTCAACGGTGCTCATTGTCTGCTACCTCTTCCTGTGCCCGCTCGGACCTGTCCGAACAACGGTGACTGCACTTGCGCTATTCCGCCTGCCCATGTGGCCGCCGCGCACACCCACGACCAGACTGTCCCCATGACAGATGCTTCCCTGAACGCCGAGTACGACGTCGTGGTGGTCGGAGCGGGTCCGGTGGGTGAGAAC
>NZ_JBHVWT010000015.1:0-21876 GCF_042882135.1 Streptomyces sp. NPDC058240 | reverse complement strand
CTTGTCCACGCGATGTGTTTTTCCGGGACGGTAGGGGGTGGTGTGTGGGGGGTGGGGGTGGGTGTGGGGGGGCCCCCCCCCCCCCCCCTCCCCCCCGCCGCCGGGCTGAGCGCCGCCGTCGTCGAGGCGGAACTCATCGGCGGCGAATGCTCCTACTGGGCCTGCATGCCCAGCAAGGCCCTGCTGCGCCCGGTGGTCGCCCGCGCCGACGCCCGCCGCGTCCCGGGTCTCAGCGACGCCGTGCAGGGGCCGCTGGACACCGCGGCGGTCCTCGCCCACCGTGACACGTACGCATCGCACTGGAAGGACGACGGACAGGTCGCCTGGCTGGAGGGCATCGGCGCGGATATCTACCGGGGCCAGGGCAGGCTCACCGGCAAGAAGGCGGTGTCCGTCACCGCGCCCGACGGCACGGAGCACCGGCTCACCGCCCGCCAGGCCGTCGCCGTCTGCACCGGCAGCCGCGCCGTCGTCCCCGACCTGCCCGGCATCGAGGGGGCCCGCCCCTGGACCAGCCGGGAGGCGACGAGCGCCAAGAAGGTGCCCGGCCGCCTCGTGATCGTCGGCGGTGGCGTGGTCGGAGTGGAGATGGCCACCGTCTGGCAGGCCCTCGGCGCCCGGGTGACGATGCTGATCCGCGGCAAGGGGCTCCTGCCGAGGATGGAACCCTTCGCCGGCGAACTGGTCGGGCAGGCCCTCACCGAGGCGGGCGCCGACATCCGCACCGGGGTCTCGGTCGCCTCCGTACGGCGCACGGTCCCGGACGGCCCGGTCACCGTGGAACTGGTGGGCGGCGGACACCTCGAGGCCGACGAGATCCTCTTCGCCACCGGCCGGGCCCCGCGCACCGACGACCTCGGACTGGAAACGGTGGGCCTGGAGCCCGGATCCTGGCTCACCGTCGACGACAGCTGCCGCGTCGAAGGCACCACCTGGCTCTACGCGGTCGGTGACGTCAACCACCGGGCGCTCCTCACCCACCAGGGCAAGTACCAGGCACGCATCGCGGGCGCCGCGATCGCCGCCCGCGCCGCCGGCGTACCGCTGCTGGAGACCGACCGCTGGGGCGCCCACGCCGCCACCGCCGACCACGCGGCCGTCCCCCAGGTCGTCTTCACCGACCCGGAGGCCGCCTCGGTCGGCCTCACGCTCGCCGAGGCCGAGCGGGCGGGCCACCGGGTACGCGCCGTCGACCAGGACTTCGCCGCGGTGGCCGGCTCCGGCCTGTACGCGGACGGCTACCGGGGCCGCGCCCGCATGATCGTGGACCTCGACCGGGAGATCCTGCTCGGGGTCAGCTTCGTCGGACCGGGCATCGGCGAGCTGCTGCACTCGGCGACGATCGCGGTCTCGGGCGAGGTCCCCATCGACCGGCTGTGGCACGCCGTTCCCGCGTATCCGACGATCAGCGAGGTCTGGCTGCGCCTGCTGGAGGCGTACCGGGACGCGTAGCCCCCCGAGGTGGGCCGGCCGTGAGGACGGCCGCGAGCAACGATTTCGTGTACGGATGCCGCGGCGCGTCGAACACCTCCTCGGCCGAGCCCTCCTCCACCACCTCCGCGTCCTTCATCACCAGCACCCGGTCACTGATCCGCCGGATCACCGACAGATCGTGCGAGACGAACAACAAGGCGGTTCCCAGGCGCCGTTGGAGATCGTCCAGTAGATCCATGACCTGTTCCCGCACCGAGGCGTCGAGCGCCGAGACCGGCTCGTCGCACACCAGGATGCCGGGGGACGGGGCGAGGGCCCGCGCGATGGCGACGCGTTGGCACTGGCCGCCGGAGAGCTGGTCGGGGCGGCGGTGCAGATGCTCGGGGCCGAGACCCACCGCCGCCGCCTTCCGGCTGGGCTCGGCCGGTGCGGAATCGGCCTGCCCGGCCTCCTCTGCCGGCACCGGGCGCAGGCGGCCCACCAGCGGCAGCGTGGTCAGCCCGGCCAGCGCCGCGAGACCGCCGCCGACGACCGCGGTGCCGGTGTTCGCGTGCGCGAAGGTACCCGCCACCGAGACGCCGACCGCCGTACCCGCGTACAGCGTCGCGCTGTTCCAGGAACTGGACGTCGCCCCCAGCTCCGGCCGCGACGATACCAGCAGCGTCTGGACGAGCGTTCCGAAGGCACCGCTCGCGAAGAACCACACAGATCCCGCCCTCCGGCAGATGCAGTTCCGCCTCCTGGTGGGGCACCCGCCAGGGCGCGACCCAGCCCGGTCCGTGCTGCAACGACACCGCTCCGCGAAATCGCAGCACGGGATCGTCCCCGGCCACGACACGTTTCGCCGGCATTCCCGCCACCTCCCCGAGTCGATCGCCATCCTCGGCGGGCGGGGCGGTCGCAACCAGTCGTTGCGGATGCTGTGACCAGGACTCACCGGCAGGGCCGACTGGCCGGGCTCGACCGCAGGGCCGGGCCCGGCCAGTCGGGCCGAACGGTCAGACAGGCGGCCGGAGATCGCTGGTGGTGACCCGCACATGGTCGACGACGAGCTGCTGCGGGAAGGAGGTGCTGCCGTCCGGGTCGCCGGGCCAGTAGCCGCCGACCGCGAGGTTGAGGATCAGGAAGAAGGGCTTGTCGAACACCCAGTTGTTGCCGCCGAGGTCGGCGGGCGTACGGCGCTGGAAGACGTTTCCGTCCACCGACCAGGTCACCGAGCCGGGCGCCCAGTCGACGGCGAAGGTGTGGAAGTCGTCGGCGAACGCCTGGCCGCCGGGCAGGGTGTAGGCGGCGCCGATGCCACCGGAGCCGGAGTAGCCCGGACCGTGCAAGGTGCCGTGGACCGTGGACGGTTCGAAGCCGACGTTCTCCATGACGTCGATCTCGCCCGAGTTCGGCCAGCCGACCTGGCCGATGTCGTCGCCCAGCATCCAGAAGGCCGGCCACATGCCCTGACCGCGCGGCACCTTCATCCTCGCCTCGACGTGTCCGTACGTCCGGGTGAACCGGCCGGCGGTGTTCAGCCGTGCCGAGGTGTACTCGCAGGTCCCGTACCAGCACTGGTAGTTGTTCGGATTCTCGCGGCGCGCCGTGATGACCAGATGACCCTGACCGTCGAGCGCCGCGTTGCTGTTCCCGGCCGTGTAGTACTGCCGTTCATGGTTGTTGACGTTGTCGCCGGTCTCGATCTGCCACTTGGCGCCGTCCACGGCAGAGCCCGCGGGGCCGTCGAAGTCATCGGTGAACGCCGCTGCCGCGACCCGCGGTCCGGGCACTCCTGCCGCGAGCCCGGAAGAGGCCGGGACGAGGGTGAGTGCGGAGAGTGCGCAGAGCGCGGACAGGAGCAGTCGGCGGGGGAGGCGGGGGGAGGTCATGGGGGTCCTTCCCGTGCGGAACAGAGTGGTCGAGTGATTGCCATGCATATGACAAAGACCCGTTGTGGGGGAGCAGGGAGAGGTCTTGGTTCTGTATGCGATTTAAGAAGTGAACCAACACGGTGTCAAGGGCTTGGTATGGACCACACTTCTTGCATTCAGCGACGGGATCAGTCGGCCGGCGCGGGGGACAGCGGCTGTCCGCACCGCAGGTTCCACCGGCCGGACCGGCCGCTGAGCCCGGTCAGGGTCAGTGGGGCGACGTCCAGCCGCCAGAACGCTTCCGGCGGCAGGGCGAGCGCCCCGACGATCACCGCCCGCACCACTGCCGGCTCGACGACGCCCAGCACGCGGAGGCCCGCCTCGCCCCCGGCGGACTCCAGCGTCTCCAGCCAGCGTCCGGCCCGGGAACAGAGCTCCAGCAGGGACTCGCCGCCATGGGGAGCCGCCGAGGGGTCGGTGAGCCACGCCGACACCGACTCCGGCTCCTCGGCGCCGACCGCCGCCAGCCGCCGACCGCTCCAGCGGCCCATGTCCCAGCCGCGGACGGCCGGTTCGGGCCCGGCGCGCAGCCCCAGCGCGTCAGCGGTCCCGGCGCACCGCTCGGACGGCCCGCGCAGCTGCCGGTCGGTGGCGGGCACCGCTGCCGCGGCGGCCCTGGCCCGGCGGGCCCCCGCCGCATCGAGCGGCGCGTCGCTGTCGAAACGGGCCTCGCGCAGCGCGGCGTTGAGCGCCGGTGAGATCAACATCACCTGTACCGTCATGACCCGCTCGACTCCCTGAACTTCGGCCCCTCTGTGCCCACCATGGCATCAGGGCGATCCTGCCCGGTCACCGGCACCATGGCGGTGCCTGTCCCCAAGCGGTATGGTCACGGCGAACATGACGTAGGTGTGACGGAAGTCCGGTGAGAATCCGGCACGGTCGCGCCACTGTGAACCCGTACCTGTGCGGGAAGTCAGACCCAGCACCCACGTCTCAGGCACCACGATCGGGACGCGTGTTCCCTCAGGAGGTTCTGCCATGGCACAGACTGCTGCCCCCGCCACCGCCGTACCGGCGATCGCTCCCATCTCCCTGAAGGCCATTGCCCCCTGGGCGGTCTTCTTCGGCATCCTCATGCTCGTACTGCTGTACTTCGTCGGCGCCGAGCAGGGCGCCACCGCGGTCATCTCCGGCGAAGGTGTCCACGAGTGGGTCCACGACGGCCGCCACCTCCTCGGTTTCCCCTGCCACTGACGTACCGTTCGATCCAGGGGAACCCTCATGAACTCCATATCTGTCAGAGCCCTGCTCGTCCGCGGCATGCTGGCCGGCCTCGCCGCGGGTGCGCTCGCTCTGCTCGTCGCCTACTTCCTCGGTGAGTCGCGTGTGGACGCGGCCATCGCGCTGGAGGAGTCGCACAGCCATCACCACGACGGCGGCGAGGAACTGGTCAGCCGCACCATGCAGTCCACCGCCGGCCTCGCCACCGGTGTGCTCGTCTTCGGTGTGGCGATCGGCGGCATCGCCGCCCTCGTCTTCTGCTACGCCCTCGGCCGGATCGGCAGATTCGGCCCCCGGGCCACGGCCGCGCTGATCGCGGGTGCGGCTCTGCTGACGGTGTACGTCGTGCCGTTCCTGAAGTACCCGGCCAACCCGCCGGCCGTCGGCAATCCCGACACCATCGGCAGACGTACCGCACTGTTCTTCCTGATGGTCGCCCTCAGTGTGCTGCTGGCAGTCGCCGCGGTCATCCTCGGCAGACGGCTGGCTCCCCGTCTGGGCAACTGGAACGCGACGATCGCGGCGTCCGCGGCCTACGTCCTGGTGATCGGGCTCGCCTATGTGTTCCTGCCCTCGTACAACGAAGTCGGCAAGGACTTCCCGGCCGCCCTGCTGTGGGAGTTCCGTCTGAGCACCCTCGCCGTGCAGGCCACCCTCTGGACGACCTTCGGCCTCTTCTTCGGCTATCTGACGGACCGGCTTCTCGTACCGGGAACCGGCACCGCCACGGCCGCGAACAGCGGCGCGAACCGGGCGGCCACTGCGGCCGGCTGACCGGCACGACACACGGCATATGCGGGCAGGCCGTCGACCGGAACCCCGCCGGGAGCTCCCGGCGGGGTTCCGGCGTTTGCCGTGCGCGGGCCGGGCCGACGGCCGGACCCGTCACCGCGGGCCCGGCGGCCACCGGCTCACTCCTCGGCCCGCGGGCCCCACTCGATCCGGTAGTACTTCAATGTCCCGTCCTCCTTCACCAGGCGCATACCGACGGCTTCCATGACGCGCTGCGACGCGATGTTGTCCAGGTCGGCGTCACCGTGCACACGGCTCACACCCTGCTCGCGGGCGAACCGGAGCAGGGCGCGCAAGGCCTCGGAGGCGTAGCCCATCCCCCGGGCCGAGGGGACGAGGCCATAACCGATCGTGACGTTCCCGTTCTCGTCGGGCGCGCCGTGGAACCCCATCCCGCCGATCACCTGGCCGTCCTCGCGGCGGCGTATCTCGTACGAGCCGAAGGGGCTGGGATCACCGGTCCGCGCGCAGGTGTCGAGAAAGCGCTCGGCCGCGGCCTTCTCGCCGGGGGAGGGGTAGCCGGGCGCCCAGTGTGCCCCGTCCCCCGGTGCGCCCGCCCTCACATGCAAGGCGTCGGAGGCGTTCATCGGGTGGAGCAGGAGGCGTGGGGTCTCTAGGTCGGTCATGAGCGAGTGAAGTATCACGCGGGACGGGCGGCCGGCATCCGAATTGAATGGTCCGGCCGGGATCCCACCGGCCGGAGGCGTGGGGCGCGACCCCGTCGGGGCCTTCCCGGGCTCACCCGTCGGAAGGCTCCGGGGAGATCGTCCGGCCTGAACCGGAGTCGAAGTCGAAGTCTCCGGAGAACACCGCCGCCATCCGCAGATGACCGGCTGCCTCCGCGCTCCGACCCTGGCGCTCAAGCGTGCGGCCGAGCATCAGCCGCGCGTAGTGCTCCACCGGGTCGCGCTCCAGTACCGCCCGCAGCTCCGCCTCGGCCCTGCCGAGCCGTGCCGAGTGGTAGTAGGTCCGGGCCAGCAGCAGACGCGGCGACACCTGCTCCGGGACCTCCTCGACCAGCCCTTCCAGGATCCGGGCCGCGGTCATGTACTCCTTCGCCTCGAAGAACATCTGCGCACGGTTCCAGCGGTCGGCAGCCGTGCCGAACTCGTAGTAGGTGTCGCTCACTTGACCTCCTCCGTCATGGACCGTCCCCGGATCGCGCCCGGCTCCGTCCAGCCACTGACCCGGCTCCCGCCCGGTCATCCCGCAATGGCCGCAACACGGCATGGTGGTTGAATATTCCACTAAAATGTCGGCGTGGGTACCGTCATCCCCGGCCCCGCACAGGAATAGGTTGAGCGCCATGAGTAATCTCGATCGCCAGGCCGCACTCTCCGTCTGCGGGGGACGTGGCTTCGTCGTCGCCGAGCCCGTACGCGAACTCCTCACCCCTCGCCATGTCCGGCTGGGCGAGTCCACCGAGGTCCGCAGACTGCTGCCCAACCTGGGCCGCCGGATGGTCGGTGCCTGGGCCTTCGTCGATCATTACGGCCCCGACGACATCGCGGGCGAACCCGGGATGCAGGTGCCGCCCCACCCTCACATGGGTCTGCAGACGGTCAGCTGGCTGCACGACGGCGAGGTCCTGCACCGGGACAGCCTCGGCAGTCTCCGTACGATCCGTCCGCGCGAACTGGGCCTGATGACCTCCGGCCGGGCCATCAGCCACTCCGAGGAGAGCCCGAAGTCCCACGCGAGGTTTCTGCACGGCGCCCAGCTCTGGGTCGCGCTGCCCGACGCCCACCGCCACGTGGAGCCCCACTTCCAGCACCACACCGACCTGCCGGCCGTCTCGGCCCCGGGCCTCACCGCCACCCTGATCCTGGGCGAACTCGACGGCACCACCTCGCCCGGCACCGCGTACACCCCGATCGTCGGCGCCGACATCGCCCTGACCGCCGGTGCCGAGGCCGGGCTGCCGCTCGACCCGGACTTCGAGTACGCGGTGCTCTCCATGTCCGGTCAGGCCGAGGTCGACGGCGTGCCCGTGCTTCCCGGTTCGATGCTCTACCTCGGCTGCGGCCGTACCGAACTCCCCTTGCGCGGGGACACCGACGCGGGCCTCATGCTCCTCGGCGGCGAGCCGTTCGAGGAGGAGATCGTCATGTGGTGGAACTTCATCGGACGGTCCCACGAGGAGATCGAGGAGGCCCGGCAAGCGTGGGCGGAGGGCTCCCGCTTTGGTGAGGTGCACGGCTACGACGGCGGCCGGCTGCCTGCTCCCGCACTGCCGCCGGTGGCGCTGAAACCGCGAGGCCGGGTGCGCTGACCTGGGGTGATGTGCCCTCCGACGCTCCCCGTTGCGTGCGCTCTCTGCGTCCCCTCCCGCCCGCACCGGGCAACCACTCGGTCCACCAGCTCCGGCGGAAACGTACGTGTCAGCAGCCCGACCGCGATCCGGTCCGACAACCGCTCATCCGTCTCCGGCCTTGAGCCACTGGTATCGGGCCGTAGGGCTCACTGCTGTGGGGTGTCGGCGGCCTTTGAACCTGGGCCCCTTCGGGGCCGGTGACTTCTGACCCCGTGGTGTACTTGTTCACCCGGTTGCCGCGCTTGGTGTGCGGCCGACGTCGCGGTCTTTGAGCCGGTAGGATTCTCCCTTCAAGGAGAGCACATCGGCGTGATGGACGAGGCGGTCGATCATGGCGGCGGCGACGGTGTCGTCGCCGAAGACCTCTCCCCAGCGGCCGAACGGTTTGTTGCTGGTCACGATTACGAATGCGCGTGCATAGCGTGCCGCAGATCAGCTGGAAGAACAGGTTCGCTGCTTCATGACAGCCACCCCTCTCACGACAGCCACCCCCTTCGCGCCGCCTGCCACACCAACTGCGTCCGCGTCGCGGCGCCGGCGCGCTGCATCAGCACCTGGATCCGGCGCTGCACCGTGCGCTGGCTGACCCGTAGCTGCGAGGCGATCGCCTTGTCCGCGACCCCGGCGACGACCAGGGACAGCAGATACCGCTCGTCGTCGGCGACGTTCGTACCGGGCCGCGGACTGCCGCCGAAGTCGGCCAGCCCGCCGGAGTCCGTGACGTGCAGCGGCGACGCCGCCGCCCACTGGCTCTCGAACAGCGCGATCAGCGCGTCGAGCAGGCTGCTGCCGTGTACCACCGCGGCCGTCGGCTCACCCAGCGAACCACCCGAACCGCCGTGCATCAGCGGGCAGATGGCGATCGAACCGTCCGCGATCACCATCCGCACCGGCAGCGTCCCGGTAGCCCGCGCCTGCTCACCCGCGCGGATGCTCCGGGCGACGTTGTCGACCATGCCGGGCTCCTCCAGCAGCGCGCGCTCGTAGATGGCCTCGTACCGCACCCCACGGGCGAGCAGCTCCCACTCCTCGTCGTTCTCCGCCGCAGGCATGGCCACATGGCCGGCCTTGCAGAGCCACCGCATCTCACTGGCCCCGTACGCCATATGACGCAGCCGCTGCCTGATCACACTCGCCCCCGTGATCACCTCGACAAGCTGCCCCGCGTCATGCCGCCGCCCCCCGGCCCGGTACTCCTCGGTGAGCTGCTCCACCCCCCGCCGCGCCGACTCCAGCGCCTCATGCCCACGCAGCAGCAGCGGACGCAGCGCTGCATCGGGCGCCACCGGTACATAGCGCACCGCGCCCCCCACCGGCGAAACGGCCACCCGCCCCACCAGCCCCTTGTCGTGGAGCGATGCCAACAGCCTGTGTGCCTGCGCCACTTCGAGCCCCAGCTGCTCCGCGATCACTGCGGCATCAGCCTCACGCACCCCGACGAGGAAGCGGTACACCCGCTCCTCCCCCGCCTCGATCCCCGCGGCCTCCAGCACGTGTCCGCCTCTCACGACGCCCCCACCCACCCCAACCGATGTACCACCCACCGGACACAGCGTGATCTAACCACACCCGCACACCGGGGACGATGTCCGCGTTATCACGCACGACGACCATCCGACTTCGATATGCGCGAAGTGTCGGCGAGCGGACATGTCACTTTTTCGACAGGCGCGGCCGTAGCGTCGGTGCCCCTCCCTGTCGAGGCTTGACCCGCCGGTCGCGGAACCCTCCCTGCCGGCGGAAGGAGAGCGTTCAGCATGCGTTTCAGGCGAAGAGCCGCACTGCTCAGCTTCACCTTGGCGACCACCATGGCCACCACCGTGGCCGGCGGCGGCCTGGTGTACGGTGCCACCCCCGCGCCGAAGACCGGGAAGGACGCGGTAACCACCCCGTCCCTAGCAGAAGTCCGCACCGCGAAGGTCACCCTCGTCACCGGAGACCAGGTGACGGTGGCCACGAGGGCGGGCAAGACCCTCGCCGTCAACATCACCCCGTACCACCGCAGTGCGGCCGAGCTGCGGACGTACACCGTCGGCACCGATGTGTACGTGATTCCGCGCGACGTCGAAGCTCTGGTGCACAACGGTCAGGTGGACGGCCGGCTGTTCAACGTCACCCAGCTCATCGCCCAGGGGTACGACGATGCCCACCACGCGTCGACCCCGATGATCGTGCGCTACGCGTCCGGGGCCAGGGACACCGCACCCGGCGGAGCCCGCCTCACACGGAAACTTCCCGGCGTACGCGGAGCCGCCGTCAGCGCCGACAAGCGCAAGGGCGCCGCGTTCTGGGAGGCCGTCGACGACGACAGCGCCCGCGCAGGTACGCCCAAGGCCCGTCTGTCGGGCGGCGTCCAGCGCCTCTGGCTGGACGGGCAGGTCAAGGCGCTCCTCGACAGGAGCGTCCCGCAGATCGGCGCCCCGGAGGCGTGGAAGGACGGTTTCGACGGCACCGGCGTGAAGGTCGCGGTGCTGGACACCGGTGTCGACGCCACCCACCCCGACCTCGCCGACCGCATCGTGGAAAGCCGCAGCTTCGTCCCCGGCGAGACGGCGCGCGACGGCCACGGCCACGGCACCCACGTCGCCTCCACCATCCTGGGAAGCGGGGCCGCCTCCGGCGGGAAGTACCGGGGCGTGGCACCGGGCGCCGGACTGATCGTGGGCAAGGTGCTCGACGACGGCGGCAGCGGCTCGGAATCCTCGATCATCGAAGGGATGGACTGGGCCGCGCATTCGGGGGCGAAGGTCATCTCCATGAGCCTGGGCGGCTCGGAAGGCGCCGACGGCACCGACCCCATGTCGATGGCGGTCAACGAACTGACGGCGCAGACCGGCGTGTTGTTCACCATCGCGGCGGGCAACAGCGGCCCCGCGGCGACGTCCGTCGGCTCACCCGGAGCCGCCGACGCGGCCTTGACGGTCGGCGCCGTGGACTCCACCGACGCGGTCACCGACTTCTCCAGCCGGGGCCCACGAGGGGGTAACGGCGGGCTCAAGCCGGAGATCACCGCGCCGGGCTCGCGGATCGTCGCCGCCCGCGCCGCCGGCACGACGATGGGCACACCGGTGGACGGCTCGTACACCACCGCGAGTGGCACCTCCATGGCCACGCCGCACGTGGCCGGCGCCGCCGCGATCCTCGCGCAGCGCCACCCCGACTGGACGCCGGCCCGTTTGAAGAGCCAGCTGATCAGTACGGCCAAGACCACCGCCGCCACCTCCGTCTACGCCCAGGGCGCCGGCCGCGTGGACGTGGCACGCGCACTCCGGCAGCCCGTATCGGCCAGCGGTACGGCCGACTTCGGGCTGCGGGACTGGGACGCCACCGCCCCGGTCGGGAAGAAGATCGAGTACGTCAACGACGGCGACCAGCCGGTCACCCTCGCCCTGAAGGTCGAGAACGCGGGAGAGGAACTGCCGGCCGGAGTGCTCAGCCTGGGAGCCGACTCGGTGACCGTGCCGGCGCACGGCACCGCCGAGGTCGACCTCACCCTCAACACCGTCGGCGTGACGACCGGATCCCACGGCGCGCACGTCACCGCGGTTTCCGCCGACGGACGGACGGCGGCAGTGACGGCGGTCGGCTTCGGCCGGGACGTACAGCGCTTCGACGTCACGCTGAAGGTGCTCGACCGCGACGGCAAGCCGACGAGCGGCATCGCCGCGGTCACCGCCTGGCAGCTGGGCCGCCACGAACTGCCCGAGACGTACCCGGTCGCAGCGGACGGGACCGTCGTGGTGCGGGTACCGCGCGGCGAGCACGCCTTCATCTCGGAGATCTTCCACTACACCTCCGACTGGAGCCGGCTGGAGGAGTACACCTACGCCGCCCAGCCGGGCACGATGATCGACTCCGATCGGACCTTCACCCTGGACGGCGCCAAGGCCGGCCCGGTCACCATGACCACCTCCCGGCCGACGGAGACCAACCACGCCCGCATCGGCCTGAACTTCCAGGCCGTGGACGGTGACCTCATCCACGACCGCGAGACGTGGCTGGACGGCGAGACGGCCGTGTACTCCATCCCGTCGCAGACCGCGAACGAGCGCTTCGAATCGCGCGTCGGCTGGTCGCTCGGCGCACCCGCACTCGACGCCCGCCTCGTCGGGCACGGCAACCGGACCCTGGACGCGGCCTACCTGGAGGGCTGGACGGGCTCCGCACGTATCGACGGCACCCGCGTCCTGCGCGTGGCAAAGGCCGGCGAGGGCGTCCGGGGCAAGCTCGCCCTGGTGAAGCGGAGCGCCGAGCGCACGGTGGGAGAGCAGGTCGACGACGCCGCGAGCGCCGGTGCGCTCGCCATCCTCATCTACAACGACATCCCCGAGAACTGGCTCGCAGGCAACTGGGGCCCGACGGCCACCAAGATCCCGGCGATGACCCTCTCCGGCGCCCAGGGCGAGGAGCTGGCGGCCCTGGACAACGCCATGATCAGGATCTCCGGTACGGCGGTGAGCCCGTACTCCTACGAGCTGCTGAAGTACCGCAAGGGCGGCATCCCCGCCGACCAGCGCTACCGGGTACGCGACGAGGAACTGGCCACCGTGGACTCCTCGTTCCACGCCTCGACGCCGGCCACCGAAGGCGGATACGCCCGGCTGACGCGCTCGCCGATGCAGCCGACGGCGTACTTCGGCTTCGACCGGGTGGTCCTGCCGCGCTCCCGGACCGAGTACGTCTCCGCGAACGTGCCCACCTGGGAAGCGGTGAAGGCAGGTCCCGTGTGGACGTCGGACGGCTCCTGGAAGCTGACGAACACCTCGACGCTCAAGGCCGGACAGCGCGTGCACCGCGACTGGAACAAGGCCGTGGTCCGCACCGCGCTGCCGGACGCACAGTCCAACTCGGCCGTCCGGCAGGGCGACGTCGGTGTGGTGGCGTCGGGCGGTCTGCTCGACACCGCGCCGGACCAGTCCTTCTCCGCCGAAGCCGGCAGCGACAAGGCGCTGTCCACCGTCTACCGGGACGGCCAGCTCCTCGGCAGCATCCGTTCGGCGCCGGTCGCCTTCCCGATGACGGCACAGCGCGCTGAATACCGCGTGGTCACCGACGTGCAGCGGGACGCCCCCGGCTGGACGACCTCCACCAAGGTGCGTACCGACTGGCGCTTCCACTCCGAGGGGAAGGAAGGACTGACCCTGCTCCCCGTCCTGTCGGTCGACTACCGACTCGACGTCGACCAGGCCAACAGCGCCCGGCCGCACTCCACCACCCGCATCGGACTGGGCGTGCGCTACCCCAAGGGCCTGAACGGTCTGAAGCTTGCCGGGGCGAAGCTGTGGGCCTCGTACGACGACGGCACCAACTGGCGGCAGGTCCGCCTCGACGGTGGCCTCAACGGCACGATCGGCAACCCCGCGAACGCGGGCTTCGTGTCGCTGCGCGTGCAGGCCACCGATGCCGATGGCAACACCATCGAGCAGATGGTGACCCGCGCCTACCAGATCCACCGCTGACCGATGCCGGGGCGCCTGCACCGCAGGCGCCCCGGCGTGCGCGTCCACCCAGCGACGGTGACATGGGCGGGCCACACGTGGTATTCGGCCACGTCGTCTGGCCGAGGTTTGGTTGGCGAGCCGGAGGATGGAGGCGCGGATGTCGTTCCAAGGGGCGGGCTGTGCCGTGCTGATCGGCCGAAGAACGCTGCTGGTGTCGGCGGCGTCGGCGGCGTCGGGTCGCGGAGGGTGGGGTCTGCGGAGTGACCGGCTGGTGTCGTTCTACGCCTGGGCGTTGTGTCCTTGGGCGGCCTGGGCGATGACGGCGGCGCCGACGGAATCCGATATCCGTGACATGAATCGATGACACGATTCTCCTGTTGTTCTGCACGCTCCGGAGCAAGTGCGGGAAGGATCTTGTAGACGCTTCCCGGGCGGCCTAGGTTCGGATCGTCTCACCGAGAGACGAATTCGCGGAATGTCCCATCGGGTATCTACCGGGAACTCACCTGGCACTTCACGAGTGAAACCCAACAGGTCACCCCGGTGACCGTGTCCGACGAGTCGGCTGCCGGGTGTCGGTGATGAGGCGCTGGAGGCTTTCTCGGGTGGCCGCGAACTGATGTGATTTCACGTCCCTGGTCGTGTGCCGCAGGCACACGACCAGCCCCACCCGAGGGCTGTGCCATGAATCCATGTGGAGGGCTGTGTTGAATCTGCCGAGTGACCTCGCTTACGACTTCCAACAGATGCGTGAGCGGATGGCACGCAAGACGTCATCCTCCTGGTTCCGGGAGGAGCGCCAGGAGATAGAGGGGCTGGCCCGGTACGACCAGGACAGGGGGGCCGAGCGACTGGGCCGGCTGCTGGCCACCGCCCAGGAACGGGTGCCGCGGTACCGCGCACTGCGCGGCCGGGAGCAGGTGGGGCTGAGCGACTTTCCGCTGACCCGCAAGAGCGATCTCCGCGATCACTTCGTCGACTCCATCAGCCGTGATGCGACCGGCCTGATGGAGCCTGGTCGCTTCTTCCTCACCCAGACCAGCGGCAGCACCGGCCAGCCGGTCGCCCTGCTCTCCACCGCGGAGACCGGCGGTCTGTCGAACAGCGTGATCCGGGAGCGCTTCAGCGCCTACCTCGGCCTCCCGGAAAGCGGTACGGCCCTCAACGTAGGACTGCTCTTCGGGGGCACGCCGCTGCTCGAGCCGATGATGCTGCCGCGCCCCTATGTCAAGTGCAACCTCGGCGGCTTCGACCCCGATTCACCCGGGATCGTCGCCGACTACGAGGCCGTGGTGGGCCGATTCCCGGTCGACCTGGTCACCGGTTCGTCGAGCCGGGTGATCGCATTGGCCCGCTACTGTGCCGAACGCGGCATCCGGCTTCGGCCGCAGGGCGTCATCGCCACCTACGAGCACATGCCCGACAGCGGTCGCCGCCTGGTCGAGGAGACCTTCGACTGCCAGGTGACGATGCTCTACGCCACTTCGGAAACCGGCTACGCGGCCTGGGAGTGCCGCAACGGACGGATGCACTTCCAGGACGACTTCGTCCTGCCGGAGATCACCCCGGCGGGGGACGACGCGGTGGGCGAGATCGTCCTCACCCAGCTGCTCTCCACTCCCATGCCGGTGATCCGCTACGTAACGGGCGATCTGGCGCCCCGGCCCACCACCTGTGACTGCGGACTCCCGGGGACGGTGACCGATGGTCTGCTCGGCCGGTCCGGGAGCTGCCTGGTGGGGGTCGATGGGGCGGCCTACTCACCGTATGCGCTGCTGGCTGCGCTCTGTGCCGCCGGGCTGCCGGACTTCCAGGTGGTGCAGCACGAACCCGGTCTGCTCGACCTCGTCACGGAGGGTGCCTCGGCCTCCGCGGTGGCGACGGTGCGGTCCGTGAACTCGCGGCTTGGCGAGCACTTCGGGCCTCGTCAGGGTTTCCGCCTCCGCCACCGGCCGGAGGGCAGGTTCGTGCTCACCGCGGGTGGCAAGCGCAACCCCGTGGTTCAGCGTCTGGAGGTCGCGGAGGCCCCGGAACGTACCAGGTACATCCACTCCTGAATTCCCCTCGTCCCGTCACCAGCAGAGAGCGGCGCATGATGAAGACCGCACAGGTGCGAGTCATCGAGTCCATGCAGGAATACGCACCCCGGGCCGAGGAGACGAAGGCCTTCCTCGCCGGCGGAATGCGCAACTGTCCCGACTGGCGCTTCGACGCGACAACCGCCTTCAACCACCACCGGCACGGCGGCGGAACTCGCTCCTCGGACTCAACGTGCCGGCCGAGGACGGCCACCTGACGCAGCGCCTTCACGACAACCCCGTTGCGGAGGCGCACAACGGGTTTCAGGGGGCATGGGCCGCAGGCAGCCTCGAGGTGTAGGTGCCGGCATTTCACCAAAGCCCCGCCGCGGTGGAGGCAGGCGCGGCCGGGCGCCGCCCAGTTGGGAACATCCTGGCTGAGAACCGCGCGATGAGGTTGTGGCCGCCACGCGCGACACCCCGGACCAGCCCCCCTGCTGACGACGATTGACACCACTCGCCACACCGGCCTTGAGTCGGCCCGCCCCGACCAGTCGCCGTCCAGACAACCAGGAGATTCCTCGTGATAGGCGCGAGCAGTACCCCGCACCATCCGAAGCCGCTCGCCAACGGCACCGACCACATCGAGCACCTCCAGCAGGCGCTCGCCGTGCTGGAGGCCGAGCGGCTGCAGGCCTGGGGCCGCGAGTTGGCCACGCGGCTCCAGCGTGGCGGGCGCCTGCTGGCGGCCGGCAACGGCGGTTCGGCGGCAGAGGCCCAGCACCTCACCTCGGAGCTGGTCGGACGACTCCGGGACGACCGTCAGCCGCTGTCGGCGATCGCCCTGCACGCCGAGACCTCGGCAGTCACGGCCATCGGCAACGACTACGGGTACGACGAAGTCTTCGCTCGCCAGGTTCGGGCCCACGGTCGACCCGGGGACATCCTGCTGCTGTTGTCGACATCCGGCCGTAGTAGAAACGTCCTGCGAGCGGCTGAGGCGGCCCACGAGAGGGGCCTGACGGTCTGGGCACTCACCGGCACGGTGCCGAACCCGCTCACCGAACTCGCCGACGAGGCGGTCTGCGCGGACGGTCCCACTGCGACCGTCCAGGAATGCCACCTGGTGGCTGTGCACATCCTCTGTGCCAGTGTCGACATCGCGCTCGGCGTCTGCCCGCCGGTGACCCCCGCGGCGGCCACGCCCACAGCACCAGGCGGGCTGGTTGTGGTTGGTGACGCGCTCCTGGACCGGGACCTGCTGGGCATGGTGGACAGAGTCTCCCCAGAAGCGCCAGTTGTCGTCGTCGACCGCGTCGAGGTCTGTTCGCGGCCTGGCGGTGCCGGGCTCGCCGCGGTGCTCGCCGCTCGCAGCGCACGGCCGGTCACCCTGGTGACGGCGTTGTCCGACGACCGGGAAGGCCGGGATCTCGGCGGGCTGCTACGAGACGCCGGTATCCGGGTGCTCGACCTCGGGCTCGCCGGGCCGACACCGGTGAAGAGCCGAGTCCGTGCCGACGGCCGAACGGTGCTGATGTTCAGCCAAGCCCCCGAGGCTGTGTCCGGACTGCGCCGCGCCCTCACCGACGATGAACACGCGCTGGTGGTCGGCGCGAGCGCCGTCCTGGTCTCGGACTACGGGCGCGGGCTCACCGAGGACGCCTCCGTCCGGGCGGCCCTCGCTGCCGCCGCTACTGCGACGCCGATGGTCTGGGACCCGCACCCGCGCGGGGCCCGGCCAGTCCCCGGTGCCCGGCTGGTCACCCCGAACCGCAAGGAGGCGACCGGCTTCGCGCCCGGGAGCGCAGGCACGGACCTGCGGTCGGACATTGAGCGCGGTCGGCAGCTCATCGACATCTGGAAGGCCGCCGGCGTCGCCGTCACACGGGGGGCCGACGGCGCCCTCCTGCTGGACACGGCGAAGTCCTCCCCCCTCGCCGTTCCCGGGCGGCGCATCGTCGCGGCGGACACTTGCGGCGCCGGTGACTGTTTCGCCGCGTCGGCCACCGCGCTGCTCGCGGGCGGCGCGCTGCTCTCGGAGGCGGTCACCGGCGCCGTCCGGGCCGCCGAGGAGTTCGTGGCGGCTGGCGGCGCGACCAGCTGGATGGCGGGTACGGCGGCAGAGGAACCGGGCACCGAACCCGCCGACCCGCTGGAGGTGGTCGCCCGAGTGCGCGCCGCCGGCGGCACCGTGGTGGCGACTGGCGGCTGCTTCGATCTGCTGCACGCCGGTCACATCGCACTTCTCGAGAACGCCCGCCTGCTGGGCGACTGCCTGGTGGTGTGCCTCAACGACGACGACTCCGTCCGTCGGCTGAAGGGACCGCAGCGCCCGATCGTCACGGTCGGGGACCGGGCAGCGGTCCTGGGGTCGCTGGCCTCCGTGGACGGGGTGGTGGTCTTCGCGGAGTCCACGCCGGAGGAGGCGCTGCGTCGGATCAGGCCCGACATCTACGTCAAGGGCGGCGACTACAGGGTGGACGACGTGCCCGAGGCGGCCCTGGTCGACGGCTGGGGCGGCCGGACAGTGATCCTTCCCTATGTCGACGGGCGGTCGACCACCCGGATGGTCGACAAGATATTGCTGGGCATCGGCGACAAGTGACGTGACGTTCAAGGCCGCGAACGGCCAGTGGGGCCACAGCCTGACCCTGCTGCCCCAGGACCAGCAGGAAGCCCTGGAGGTCCGGCGCCGTGAGCAGCTCACCGACGAGTGGCAGCGGCGCTACACCACCCGGGCCGGGGTGGAAGGCACCATCTCCCAGGCAGCGTGGCGCACCCGCACCCGCATCCGCCGGACCCGCTGCACCGGCCTGCCCAAGACCCACCTCGGCCACATCCTCGCCGCCACCGCGATCGACATCATCCGACTCGACGCCTGGATCACCGGCACCCCGCTCGGCGAGACCAGAACCTCACACCTGGCCTGCCAACCCCTGATCAAGGCAGTCGGTTTGCGGATTTCTCAACGGAGTCTGCCGTGTCCCGGCTTCGGGACGGCCTCGCGCCCTGTGCACAGCCGCTACCAGCGACGTCTGGTGGACGTGGCGGTCGATGGCAGGCCGGTGTTGATCGATTCGACCGTGCGGCGGCTGTTCCACGAAAATCCGGGTGGTCCGCGCCGTACGGTTGTTCATGCTCCCTGGTGCGGGCCGACAGCGGCCACAGCAGCATGAACCGGCCTGACGACGACACCGCCTGCCGCGGCTTCAGTTGCTGGGTCGAGAGTGGCACGTAGTTGGCCGGAGGTGCCGCCCGGCTCGGATCACGGCTTCGCTGCCCCGGTCCGAACAGAGCCGACTCCGGCGGCCGTTCGGCGGAGCGCCTTCTGCAGGTGCTCGGAGGGCGCTGGAAGCCCGAAGTGTCCGCGCAGGGTGTGGTCCGTGTACTCGGTGCGGAAGACGCCACGGTTCTGGAGTTCGGGTACCACTTGGTCGACGAAGTCGTCCAGTCCGCCGGGGGCGAATCGGGGCACCACCACGAATCCGTCGGCACCGTCCGACTGGACGTAGTCGTTCATCTGCTCCGCCACGCGAGCGGGTGTGCCGATGAAGGGCCTGCCTGCTGTCAGCTTCATCACGAGCTCCCGGATGCCGAGGTTCTGCTCGGCGGCGAAGGCCCGCCACTTCTGCACCCGGCGCAAGCGCACCGCGGCGTCGGCCAGCCCCGGCCAGTCGGGAGGTGCCGCCTCGGGATCGGGGTCGACATCAGGCAGCGGTCCGTCAGGGTCGTAGGCCGACAGGTCGCGTCCCCAGGTGCGTTCCAGGTACCAGATCGCGAGCTGCGGGCTCACTGCCTGCCGTTGCATGAGTTCGGCGTTCTCCCTGGCATCCTCATCGGTGTCGCCGAGGATGAACGACACCCCGGGCATAATCTTCACGTGCTCCGGGGCACGACCGTAGCGGGCCAGTCTGCGCTTGACGTCCGAGTAGAAGGCCTGGCCGGCCAGGCCCAGACGGCGGCTGTAGATCATTTCTGCTGTCGCGGCCGCGAACTCCCGGCCCTGCTCCGAGTCCCCTGCCTGGATGGTCAGTGGGTACACCTGGGGGCTGGTCGGTACGGTGAACCGTCCGTCGACGCGGAAGTGCGCCCCTTCGTGGTGGAACCGGGTGGCTCCGTGCGATCCCCAACTGCCCCACAGGATCCTGGCGACGTCGACGAACTCCGCTGCCCGAAGGTAGCGGTCGGCGTGCGGCAGATAGCCGCCACGGCGGAAGTTCTCGCCCGTCCAGGCGTCAGGAGTGGTCACGACGTTCCAGCCGCATCTGCCGCCGGATAGGTGGTCCAGGGTGGCCAGCCTGCGGGCCGCGTCGAAGGGCTCGTTGAAGGTGGCGTTGACGGTGGCGGCCAGCCCTATCCGGTTCGTCACGGATGCCAACGCCGACAGCACTGTGATCTGGTCCAGCTGGCCGGCGACGCCGACATCGGAGATCTCGGCGCGGTGCTCCACCAGTCGCGGGAAGTCGGCGAGGAGGAAGACATCGAACTTGCCCCGCTCCGCGGTGCGGGCCAGGTGAGAGTAGGAAGCGAACTCAACCTGACTCCCGGCGCGCGGATCGCGCCAGACGGTCAGGTGGTTGACGGGAAAGAGTGCGGCGAGGTGCATCTGTTTGACGGGCTTGCTCATCGAGGGGGCCACCTTTCAGACCGGGAACACGTTCGGGGCCTTCTCGGGCAGGCCGAGCCGCTCGCGCAGTGAGGTTCCCTGAGGAGGGCGGAGCAAGGACCGCCGGCGCAGGATCGGGACGACCTCCGCGACGAACCGGGACAGGGTGGCAGGCAGGAACGCGGGGCGGAGGTGGAATCCGTCGACATTCCCGGAACCCCACATGTCGCCCAGTAGATCAGCGAGTTCGATCGGTGATCCAGCGAACCTGAAGCGGCGCGACGCGGCTTCGCCGGTACGGCAGTCCCAGCTGGACACGCCGTGGTCACCGTCGAACAGTATCTCCAGCTCGCCGATGACCCTGGTGCGTGCTTCCACCCGTGCTCGCGCGTCCAGTGCATCACGGACATCGACGAACACCATGTCGGCGTCGTGAGCGCTGACCCGGTCTCTCCGCGGATCGAGGTCGACCGCGAGGACAGGGTGGCCCTGCGGCGGTCGCGGTACGTTCGACGGGCCCTTGATGCGGAAGTGTCGTCCGGCATGGTCGATGTGGTGGAGCTTAGACCGGTCGAGGAAGCGCCCGGCCGCCACCTCTCTGATCTCCGCACCGTCCTCCCAGCTGTCCCAGAGCTTGGTGACCACTTCGGTGAACTCGGCTTCCTCTGCGCGCAGTTCATTCAGGCCGACGGGCGGCTCGGGCCCGAAGTGCGCGGCTTCGGCCTCCGCCGTGACCATTCGTCGGCGCCAACCGGCGCGGCCCTGGCTGATGTGGTCGAGCGTGGCCAGTGCCCTGGACACGTGCACGGGCTCGCAGTGCGTGGTCGTCACTGTGGGCACCAGGCCGATGGTGGTGGTCAGCGGAGCGACCGCGGCAAGCACGGTCACCGCGTCCGGAAGCCCATCGGCGGCGGAAGGTCCGTCCGGGAGCGCCATGGAGTCGTCCAGCGTCACGAAGTCGAAGCAACCCCGTTCGGCTTCCTGCACAAGTTGTGGATAGTGCCCGGGGCTCAGCGGATCGACGGGCGAATACCACCGGGACTCCGGGTGGCAGCCGGCTGCGTCGATGGCCATACCGAGGAACATCTGGGCGCTCCTCTCGAAGAGCTGGTTGCGGGCTAATGAGCAGTCCCGTCGATCGGACTGTCGCTGGGCCCGCAGCCTAAGCCGGGAGGAACGGACGGCCGGGCTTTCCGGGAGAACGGCAGCGCCTCTGTCCGAGTTGGCCGGGGCGGTTGCACGGATCGGTGCCGGGGTGAGGGGCGGACGCCCGGGCGCTGGACGGGTCCGGGCCGACAGCGAACAACGTGCCGCACCACGTCGGCGTGGCACCGGTTTCAGTACGCGCCCGGCCGACGTGCCAGAAGTGCAGGTGATGGTGACACGGATCGATGAAGCGTTGGAGCCGCGGTCATGCATGCAACGGAGTAACTGTCGGAAAGGGCTTGTCGACCACTTCAGGGTGTCTCTAAGTTCGACTCATCTCACCCGAGAGAAGTGATCTTCCGGGAGTCCGAAAGGTATTCCTTGAGGACTTCTGACAGAACTTCAGACTGTCAACACCACTAGGAGAAGAGACACATGAGCGACACTCAGAAGATTGCGCCGGAAACCGCGTCGGAGGAGCCCAGCCCCGAGGTCAACGACGAGGAGCTGGAAGCTCTTTCGGGCGGGCTGGAGCGGATCTGACCTCACGTTCCTGGTCGTGTGCCCGGCGGCGAGTGCCGCGGGTACACGACCAGTCCCATTTGAAGGGCCTGCTGAATCTGCTGAGTGACCTCGCGGGCGAATTTCAACAGGTGCGTGAGCGGATGACACGCGAGACTTCATTCTCCTGGTTCCGGGAGATTGGGAGTCCGGCCCGGCGCGGCCAGGCCAGGAGGGCCGGGCGATCGGGTCGACCGGTGGCCACCGCCCCGTAACGGGTGCCGCGGCACCGCGCCCTGCGCGGCCGGGAGCAAGTGGGGCCGAGCGGCCTTCCGCTGACCCGCAAGAGCGATCTTGGCGAGCGCTTCGGGCCTCGTCAGGGTTTCCGCCCCCCGTTATGTTTTTCGCGGTCCTGCAAGAGGGCCGCTGGCCTCCGGGCCCGGCATGACTGTGTCCCCCTGTCGAACGGATGACCTGGGGGGTG
>NZ_JBHVWT010000014.1:167897-191097 GCF_042882135.1 Streptomyces sp. NPDC058240 | reverse complement strand
GGCAAAGCCGGCGCCGTCGCGAAGGTGCTCTCCGTCGCGGGCAAGGCCGGCAAGGTCATCGACCCCATGACCTACATCGCCAAGGGCGCCGGTGCGGGCCTGTCCAAGATCGGCGACATCACCAAGGGCCTCAAGGGCATCGGCAACATCGAGATCCCCAGACTCCCCGACGGTTCGGTGCAGTTGCCCGACGGTCGCCTCCTGGAGCCCGACGGGAATCTGATCGCCCCGAACGGCGTGGTCGAAACGACTCCGATCCCGCACGACACGGTGCCCCACACCTCGGGCCTCCCGTCGTCCTGGCAGATTCAGCAGCCGGTGCCGACGGGGGTTCACGCGGGAAGCGGCCTCCCAGACATGGCGCCGCACACGCCCGGCGGCGGCTTCGACAACGTGCCGCACGGTCCGGGCAGCCATATACCGGGCGGAGTGACCAGCCACGTACCGAACGGATCGTTCGGCCCCGCCCCGGCAGCGTTCGACCCGGCAAGCCACGTACCCGGCCACGTACCGGGCGGCGTCGGCAATCACGTTCCCACCGACCACTTCCCCACAGGTGCGGGGCACGACATCCCGGGCCACACGGCCCCGGGGCACGACCTGCCGCCCGCAGGACCCCACGGCCCCGGCCACGACGTACCCGGCAGCAACCCGCACACGACGGACGCCCCGCACACCCCGGGCCACGACGGGCCGGGCACGCATGGCCACGACGGCTCGCACGGCGGCGGCCACGACGGCTCGCACGGCGGGCACGCGGACGATGTGGCCGCGCATGGCGACGACGCGGCGCACGCCGGTGACCACGGCAGCCATGTCGACCCGCACGGCGCCGCCGATGACCTCGCGCACGGCGCCGACGACGCGACGACGGCCGGCCACCACGGTGCGGACGGCCCCGGCGCAGGCGGTACGGCGGACGACTTCAAGTACACGCCCCACGTGTCGGAAGCCGATTTCGACGCACTCTCCACCGCCGAGAAGCACCGGATCGCCGCCGCCGAACTCACCGACGGCACCGTGCCGTTCGCGGACGACTTCGACGCGATCCAGTACGGCCGGGACCACTGGAACGACTACGTGGACAACCTGGACCCGTCCGCACAGCAGGCGCTCCGGGACTACACGGGCGACTCGTTCCCCTCGTACAAGGACATGAACGGCTACCTGAGGAACGACCCCTACTACGGTCCCAGGCCCGAGGTGCTGCACGACATCAGCGAGATGGACCGGGTGATGTCGACCCGCCCCGTGCCCGAGGACGTCATGGTGGTGCGTGGCACGGGCATCGGGCACCTCGACCTCGACTCGCCTCTCGAAATGATGGGTGGCACATTCGGTGACGAGGGCTATCTGTCCACATCGCTCGGCAACCACCCGGTGCCCAGCTTCGCGGGCAAGGACGCCATCCTCCACCTGCGGGTCCCGAAGGGGACGCCCGCGCTGTGGCTGGAGAAGGTCAGCCACTACGGCGTGACCGAGCGTGAGATCCTTCTCGGGCGCGGCTCGGAGTACCGGGTGACCCGAGTCTTCGTGGACGAGGCCGGACAGGCCCAGGTGTACGGCGAAGTCCTGCCGAAGTGACAGAGGAAGAGTGCATGACCAGCGAGAACCGACCCAATCCGCGCTTCGAGGAAGACATGCAGCTCAAGCGGGTCGCCGGACCGCCCCGCTACAACCGTGTCGCGCAGGGACCCGTGCAGTACGTGCGGGTCGCCGACAGCGACGGCGTGGTGATCGGCTGCGTATGGGCCAATGACGAGGGTGACGCCGCAGGCTGGGTGACGCCGCAGGGACTGGGGGCCGCCGCGATCAACGCCGGAGCCGCGTGGCTCAGGAAGCTGCGGGACGCGAAGTCCCGCGGGATCGCCCCCACGGCCCTGCTCGCCGAACTGGTCCGGGACACGAGTGACATCCAGGGCAGCGGTGTCGTGCCCGGCTCGCTGGCCGAGGCTCCGTCGCTCGCCGAACTCAAGGAACTGGTGAGCGGGGGCTGAGGTCCTGCGCCGACGCCCACGACAAGAGCTGACCATGACGTACGAACCCGACGCACCGCGGTACCGCGCCGAGACCGACAAGCCGGTCCGTCACCTCGCCGTCGCCAACGCGCGCGGCGAGGCGATGGGCTATCTGTGGGCCAACGACGAGGATGACGCCGCCGGTTGGTGCCTGCGGCCCGCCGGTGACCGGGCCGGGTTCGGCGAAGGGCTCGAATGGTCCGCGAAGCTCGGCACCGCCAAGGCGCGCGGGCTCGCACCCACAGCCGCGCTCGCCGAGCTGGCCCGCGGCTCGGACCCGAGATGCGTCAGCCATGTCGTCCCGGACTCCCTGACCGCGGCCCCGTCCCTGGCTGCGCTCACGGAGCTGGCCCACGTCGTCACCGAGGCCGACGACCGGCGTCTGCTGGCTCAGCTCGACCGCGAGAACGCCGACGCGTGGCGCGAGCTGAGGAGCGCGCTCGCCGCGCTCACGGACGAGGACCGCGTCGTGCGGTGGTCCGAGGGCGGGAAGCAGCCCGACGGCACCTGGCGGATGAGCTACCCGCTCCACGGCGAGCGGCTCCAACGCCTGGTGCGCGCGCTGCCCGCCGTCGGCGCGGTGACGCCCGCGTACCTGTGGCGGGACAACCCGCCGCCGGCCGTGCCCGCCGACGGACGGCTGAGTCCGGCCGACGCGGTGCGTGCGGCCACGGCCGTGGTGCGTGGGGAACGCTTCTCCGACGGGACGATCGCGCAGGCGGCAGGGGACGGTCTTCTCGACGCCGTGGCAGAGTCGTTGTGCGCCTGGTACGAGGCCGTGGCCGACGGCTCGCGGGACGATCCCTGACGAACACGGAATGCGCGTTCGCCGTGTCGCTCGTGCCGCAACCTGGGCTGTACTGCCTGCTCGCCCATGCCTTATGTTGCAGGAGTGAATTAGGGGATTCCCGTACGGTGCCCGCCGACTGATGCGGAATATGCCGCTCCCCCGGAGTGGGCGGGAGTGACCCGGCCCCGGCCGCCGTTTCTCGCGCCGACGGGCCGATGATGCAGCGACCATGACCGACGCAACGTACGACTGAGGCAACGGACGACAAGACGAATGGCACGGGATTACGACAGCCAGCTTCTGGAGTCGGTGGCGGTACGGCGGCGCAGGATGCGCGACGCACTGCTGTTCGGCGCGCAGCGGGCACGGCGCACGGCGGACGAGCGGCTCGGGAAGGTGTTCGCGGGGATCGCCATCGCCGCCGTGCTGTGCGCGGGATGTGTGGGGTGGTCGTTCGTCCAGAACATGCTGGAGAAGCAGAAGGCCGAACAGCAGAAGCAGCAGCGCCAGGAACAGCAGTACCAGCAGCCGACGAAAACGGCGCAACCGGAGAAAACCGGGGAATCGGCGAAGAATCCCCAATAAGTCAGTAACTTCGGCAAATTCAGAAAGAGTTCCCCGCAAAGGGAACTGAGAAGGCGCTAGTAGCATGGGCACGCCAAGCTGCCCGACTCCTCAAAACGTCGCGATGATAGGTTCCCGTAAAGTGGTGAGCACAGCAACGACTTCCCGAGCGCAGCTCAGCCGGGTGACTCTGGTCGGTGAGCGACGCCGGGCCGATATCGTCCTGCCGTCCGACACCCCGATCGGGCAACTGCTGCCGGACATTCTGCAATTGCTGGACGACCGGGCGGCAGCGCGCCCGATGACACGGCAGTTGATCACGTCGGACGGCTCCGCGCTCCCCCATGACAGCACGCTGTCCTCGGCCGGGATCGCGGACGGTGCGGTGCTCCGGCTCGTCCGGGCCCACTCCGCGCCCCCTGCCCCGGTCGTGCACGATGTCACCGACCTGGTGGCCGACGATCTCGATCTGCAGGCCTGGCGCTGGCGTCCCGCCGCGCGCCGGACGAGTGCGGGTGTGGCGTCGGTGGCCTTCGCGGTGGTCGCGGCGCTGCTCGCCCGACGTGAGTTCGCCCTGGACGCGCTGACCGGCGCCCTCACGGCCGCCACGCTCGTCCTGCTGGCGGCCGGTGCGCTCATCGCGAAGATCGGGCAGGGCAACCGGGGTCTGGCGACAGCGCTCCTGCTCGCCTCCGGCAGCCTCGGCATCCTCACCGCCTGGACCGCCGCGGACGCCTACGACTGGGCGGGGACCTCGCGGCTCGCCGCCGTGGCCGCCGCGCTGGTCCTGACGCTGGTGCTCCTCGGCTACTTCTCGCCGCTCGGCCGCGGCGGGCTCATCGGCGCCGTCGCCACCACCGCGATCACCGTGGTGTGGGAGGCCGTCGCCGCCGTCCAGGACGACCTGGCCCGGCTCGGCGCGGTGATGGCCGTCTTCTCCGTCGTCCTGCTCGGACTGCTCCCCCGGCTCGCCCTGGCGGCGTCCGGGCTCACCGCGCTCGACGACCGCCGCTCCGGCGGCACCTCCGTCAGCCGCCACCAGGTGGGCAACGCGCTGGCGGCCACCCACCGCGGCCTCGCCCTGGCGACGGTGATCACCGCGGTCTCCGCGGCGGCCGGCGGCTGGCTGCTCACGCTGGCCGACAAGCCGTCCGTGTGGACCGTGGCGCTCCCCTCGCTGGTGGCCCTCGTGCTGCTCTCCCGGGCGCGGGCCTTCCCGCTGGTCGCCGAGGTCGTGGCGCTGTTCGCCGCCGCCGCGGTCCTGGTCGTGCGCCTGGTCATGCTGTGGATGCAGCACGCCGGGGGCGCCGGTCCGCTCGCCCTGCTGGTCGTGGCCGCAGTGCTGCCGCTGCTCGTCCTGGCGGTGCAGCCGCCCGAGCATGTGCAGGTCCGGCTGCGGCGCATGGCCGATCTGGTCGAATCCATCGGCGTGGTGGGGCTCTTCCCACTCGCCGTCGGTGTGTTCGGCGTGTACGGACAGCTGCTCAACAAGTTCTGAGTCGACGCGCAGGTGCTCCGGGCGGGGCAGCAGGGCGAAAAAGAAGGGCAGACATGCCGAACGAAGACAACTGGCAGGGCGATGTGCTGCGCGCCATGAGGGGCGGCGCCGCCCAGGAGGGCGCGCAGGGCCCCGGCGGTCAGGGGTACGGTGCGCCCGCGCAGGGTCAGGGCGGTCAGGGCGGTCAGCCGTACGGTGCCGCCGCGCCGGGTTCCGGCCTGCCCGCGCAGAACGCCCACGCCTACGGGGCGCCCCAGCAGCACCCCGGCTACCAGGAACAGCAGGCCGTGGCCGCCCACCCCGTCGGGCAGGCGCAGCCGCAGCAGGCCCAGCCGCAACAGGCGCAGCCCGCGTACACCCCGGGCACCCGGCCCCACCGCACCCCCGACTCCCGGCCCGTGGTGGACCGGCAGCTGGCCGCCGTCGGGCGCAAGGCGCGGCGCGGCGATCCGTTCGCCACGCGGGCCGCGCGCGCCCTGCGGGTGAGCGTGTCCTCCTCGGCCGCGCGCGAGGTCGCCCGTACCACCGCCACCGCCGAGATGCTCCAGCAGCCGGTGACGACCGGCCGGCAGATCGCCGTCACCTCCATCCGCGGCGGCGCGGGCAAGTCGACCGTCGCCGCGCTGCTCGGCTCCACGTACGCGCACTACCGCCAGGACCCGGTCCTCTTCGTCGAGGCCGACCCGGCGCTCGGCTCGCTGCCGCTGCGACTCGGCGCCGAGTCGCTGCGCTGGACCACCGGTGACCTGGCGGACATCATCGAGCCGCAGATGTCGCTGCTGGACATCACCGGCTATCTCGTCCAGCTCCCCGGCAACGCCTGGCTGCTGCCCGGCAGTCAGGGCCAGATCGGCGCGATGCTGGACAGCAGGGCGTACGAGCGGATCATGGTGTCGCTGCGCCGCTACTTCGGCGTCACCGTTGTCGACTGCGAGACGCTGCCCGCCGAGGTCGCCCGGGTCGCGCTGTCCGCCGCCCAGGCCCGGGTGCTGGCCGCGCCCGCCACGCTGGAGGGCATCACCAGCACATACGCGGTCCTGACCTGGATGCAGTCGCTGCCCCGGCAGGTGATCGCCGGCACGGTCGTCGTGCTCAGCGAACTGGTGCCGCACCCCGGACTCGATCTCGACGAGGCGGCGGAGAAGCTGAAGGCCACCGGCGCGAGTGTCCAGGTGCTGCCGTACGACCGGCATCTGGCGGCCGGCGGCGAGATCCGTACCGAACTCCTGGCGCACGCGACCCGGGAGGCCGCCACCCGGCTCGCCGCGGACGTGTTCCGGCTCTCCCAGCAGCACCACTGATCACCGATCGGCAGCACCCACTGATCCCGATGCCCAGGTCGTGTCCGCAGAGCCCCGTCGTACGCCCGCAGGGCGTGGCCCGCGGCGTCTGGTGCGTGCAATCGCAAGGCGGCGGATCGTCCTCGTACTGGGCGTACGAGGACGACTCCGACAACGCGGCGAGTGCGCGTGCCAGGCGTCGCGGGCCGGACGGGACCCTGCGGACACGACCTGACCCGACCCCGAGTGACGGACGACGATGAGTACCCGACTGATCCACCGCCCGGCCAGGACCACCCGGCCGCCGGCCGCCTCCGAGGCGCGCACCATCGAGGCCCCGCCGAACCTGCCCGAGGGCAAGTCGGGCAACATCGCGATGTCGCTGTTGCCCGTCGCCGGTGTGATGTCCTCCGTCGTGATGATGACGGTCGTACGCAACAGTCAGTTCGCCGGGCTCGGTGCGATCATCCTCGTCGTCACCGTCATCGGCTCCGTGGCGCTGGTCTTCTCGCAGCGCGGCAAGGCCCAGCGCACCCGCCGTACCCAGCGCGAGGCCTACCTCGCCTATCTGGAGGACCTGCGCGAGGAGCTCTCCGTCGAGGAGCGCCGACGGGCCGAGCGGGCCGATGTCCTCAATCCGCCGCCGCACGCCCTGTACGACATAGTGCGCGACCCGGCCCGGGTCTGGGAGCGGCGCCGGCTCGACGGCGACTTCCTGCGGGTACGCGTCGGCACGGGTGAGATGCCGGTTCGCGACCTGACGGTCGCCCAGCAGGGCTCGTCCGTCCTCTCGCCGCCGGACACCTTCATGCTCAACGAGGCGTCCGCGCTGATGGACCGCTTCCGTACCGGTACCGAACTCCCGCTCACCGTCCCGCTCGACCGGGTCGGCAACATCAGTGTCATCGGCCCCCGCGAGGACTGTCTGCGCGTCGCGCGCGCCCTGCTCGTCCAGACCGCCGCCACGCACGCCCCCGACGACGTCGCGATGGCGCTCGCCGTGCCCGGTGACCGGCTGGCCGACTGGGAGTGGGCCAAGTGGATGCCGCACCTGCTCGACAGCGAGCAGTTCGACGGTCCGGTCGCCGCGCGGCGGATCGCCCCGTCCGCGCCCCAGCTCGCCCGCCAGATCGGTCCGGAGCTGCGCCGTCGTGCCTCGTACGCGGCCGAGGTGCGGCGCGGGCTGTCCGGCAAGGACGCGCTGTCCATGACGTCCCGGCTGCTCGTCGTCACCGACGGGCACGGCGAGGACGCCGTCGACCTGCCGCGCCCGGACGACGCGGTCGGGCTGCGCGAGATGGGCGTCAGCGTCCTGCACCTGCTCGAACACCGGGTCCAGGAGCCGGGCCACGTCAGTGTCCGGATCACCGTCGACGGCGACGGGGTGGTCATCGAGGACCTGCGCGAGCAGGAGCCGATCAGCGCCCACGGCACCGTGGACGAGGTCAGCATCCCGTTCGCCGAGGGCCTGGCCCGGATGCTGGCCCCGATGCGGCTGTCCGCCGAATCGCTGGTGGACGCCCCGCTGTCCGGGCCCGTCGACTTCGCCGACCTGCTCGGCATCGACGACGTGGCGCAGCTCGACCTCTCGCGCCTGTGGGCGCCGCGCGGCGAACGCGCCTTCCTGCGCGTGCCGATCGGCATCAGCGACTCCCACCAGTCGGTGCTCCTGGACCTGAAGGAGTCCTCCGAGCTGGGCATGGGTCCGCACGGGCTGTGTGTCGGGGCCACCGGTTCCGGCAAGTCGGAGCTGCTGCGGACCCTGGTCCTCGCCCTGGTGGCCACGCACCCGCCGGAGGACCTCGCACTGGTCCTCGTCGACTACAAGGGCGGTGCGACCTTCGCCCCGTTCGCGGATCTGCCGCACGTGGCCGGTGTCATCACCAACCTGGAGAACCAGGCGGGCCTCGTCGAGCGGGTGCACGCCTCGCTCGCCGGTGAGGTCAAGCGCCGCCAGCAGGTGCTCAAGGACGCGGGCAATGTCGCCGACATCGGTGACTACGCGGCGCTGCGCGCGGACCGGCGGCCCGATCTGGATCCGCTGCCGCATCTGTTCGTCGTGATCGACGAGTTCGGTGAACTCCTCACCGCGAAGCCGGACTTCATCGACCTGTTCCTGTCCATCGGCCGTATCGGCCGCTCCATCGGTGTGCACCTGCTGCTGTCCAGCCAGCGCATCGAGGGCGGCAAGCTCAAGGGCCTGGACACCTATCTCTCGTACCGGCTCGGTCTGCGTACCTTCTCCGCCGACGAGTCGCGCACGGTCCTGGACACCACGGACGCCTTCCATCTGCCGCCGCTGCCCGGGTTCGGCTACCTCAAGGTCGACACCAGCCACTACGAGCGCTTCAAGGCGAGCTACGTCTCGGGCGCGTACCGGGGCCCGGTGCAGCGTACGCAGGAGGAGGACGCGGGTCCGCTCGCCCTGGAGTACGAGGCCTTCAACACCCTGGCCGAGCCCGTGAGTTCGGGAGAGGAGCCGAAGGTGCGGCGCCGGGAGACCGGGCCGACCGAGATGGGCGTCATCGTCGACCAGCTGCGGGAGGCCGCCGGTCCGGTGCGCCGCATCTGGCTGCCGCCGCTGCCCGACGCCGTCGCCCTGGACAAGGTCGCGGGGCCGCTGGACGTGGGCCCGCGCGGGATGCAGCTGGCCAAGCGGCGCGGTCCGCTCCAGGTACCGCTCGGCCTGCTCGACGACCCGACCAAGCAGTGGCAGGGCCAGTGGTACCTGGACCTCACGGTGGCGGGCGGTCACGCCGCGATCATCGGCGGTCCGCAGGCGGGCAAGACGACGATGCTGCGCACGCTCGCGCTCGCGATCGCGCTGACCCACACTCCGCAGGAGGTCGGCGTCTACGGCCTCGACCTGGTCGGTGGCGGTCTCCAGGCCGTGTCGGGGCTGCCGCACGTCGGCGGCGTCGCCGGCCGTGCGGACCGGGAGCGCGCGGGGCGCACCGTCGAGGAGGTGCGGGGGATGCTCGCGGTCCGCGAGGAGCTCTTCCGCGAGCACAACATCGACTCCGTGGAGCAGCTGCGTTCGCTGCACGCGGCGGGCCGGCTGCCCCAGCTGGCCTCGGCCGAGATCGTGCTGATCATCGACGGTTTCGGTGCGCTGCGCGACGACTTCGACGAGCTGGACGATGCCGTCGTCGACATCCTCAAGCGCGGTGGCGGCTACGGCATCCATGTCGTCGCGGGCATGCTCCGCTGGAACGACGTGCGCATCGCCACCCAGTCGAACTTCGGCACCCGGGTCGAGCTGCGGCTGAACGACCCCAGCGAGTCCAGCATCGACCGCAAGCTCGCGCAGACCCTGTCGCCCGACGAGCCGGGCCGCATCCTCACCGACGGCAAGCTCTTCGCGCAGGTCGCGCTGCCGCGCACGGACGGTCTCGCGGACGTCTCGGACCTGGGCGCGGTCCTGGAGCACACCGCCCGCACGATCCGCGCCACCTGGAGCGGCGAGGTCGCCCAGCCGGTGCGGATCCTGCCGCACATCCTGGAGCCGCACCTGCTGCCGGGCCCGGTCGCCGAACCCAAGCGGGTGCCGATCGGCCTGGACCAGACGGCGCTCGCGCCCGCCGTGCTCGACCTGTTCCACCACGACCAGCATCTGCTGATCATGGGCGACAGCGAGTGCGGCAAGACGAACCTGCTGAAGACCGTCGCCGGCGGGCTGATCGAGCGCTACGGCGAGGAGGAGCTGGTCTTCGCCGTCATGGACCCGCGGCGCGGTCTGCGCGGCGCGATCCCGGAGGAGTTCCGCGGCGGCTACGCGTACAACCCCAAGATGTGCGCGGGCCTGGCCGCCGGTATCGCCGGCGAGCTGGAGAAGCGGCTGCCCGACGACCGGGCGGACACCGAGGACCTGGAGCCCGGCAGTTGGGGCAGCGGTCCGCGGATCGTGATCCTGGTCGACGACTACGACGTGCTGACCACGGCCGGCCAGTCGCCGCTCGACCCGTTCCTGCCGTACATCCCGTCCGCCGTCGACATCGGGCTCCACTTCGTGCTGACGCGCCGGGTCGCGGGCGCCTCCCGCGGCATGTACGACCCGCTGATGCTGGGCCTGCGCGAGTCGGGGGCCTCGGCGCTCCTGATGTCGGGCGACCGCAGCGAGGGCCAGCTGTTCCCCGGTGTGTACGCGGCCCAGCAGCCGCCGGGGCGCGGTGTGTTCATCCGCAGGGGCCAGCCCAACCGTCTGATCCAGACCGTGTACACCGCGGAGTGACGCGCCCGGGAGCGGTCCCGCGTCCGCGGGCCGCCCCCACCGTACATCCGCACCCCGGACGAAGAAGGAACGGCCGACCACATGACCAAGGACGTCATCGCCCTCACCACGCGCATGCCCGACCCGCTGACCGTGCTCGCGGGTCTGCTCGCGGGCGGCCCGGACAAGCTGGTGGGGACGACGGGCGAGGATGCCGTCGTACAGCTCTGCGACGATCAGGGCCGGCCGCTCGTCTCCATCGAGGCGCCGCTGCTGGTGCAGGTCGCGGGCGAGGCCGAGCGGCTGCTCGGGGCCGCCGCGCCCCCGGTCCCGTTCTGGTGGACGGAGGCGCGCGCCACCACCGGTGTCGAGGAGGCCGAGCTGCTCGCGGGCACCTTCGCGGCCCGGATCGCGACGCTGGCCGGGGGCTCCGCCTGGCCGCCGGAGGCCGCGCGTTCGCTGGCGGTGGTGAAGACCGAGGGGGTGAGCGTCGCGCCCACGCCCGCCGCCGCGCAGCCCGCCGTCGACGCGCTCACCGACAAGGTGGCCGTCATCATCCAGGACCGTCCGGTGATCGCCATGACGGCCTGGCTCTCGGACGCGTTCCGGGCCGCGGCCAATGCCGAGCTGGGGCTCCAGATCGTCACCTCGCCGGGTGCCGTGCTCTCCCCCGCCGTACGCAACAGCCTGAGCGGCTGGCCGTCGCGCTGGGTGGTGCAGGACGAGAAGGACGGCTACTACGACGGTCTGTCCGGTGCCGTACTGCGCTGGCAGAACGGCATGTTCGCGACGGTCGAGTCGGCCGACGCCACTCCCGAGGACCCGCGCACGCCGGTGGCTGCCTCGTACCAGGAGGTCGCGAACACCGGTGAGCATCAGCTGGCCATCTCGTTCCGCACGGTCCACCCGGCGGACGACCGGCTGGTGCTGGGCGGGGCCCTGGAGTCGGTGTGGCAGGAGCTCACGGGGCAGGCTCCGGCGGGGTGGGGCACCGCCGAGCCCGCCAACCTGCCGTGGTCGCTGCGCCGGCTGACCGATGTCGCCTTCGACCGGGCGCCCGCGCCGACCTGGCTCGTGGTGGTCGGCGGCCCGGACCGGCCGGGCCTGGCCACGGTCCGCATCAGCCGCACGAAGGCGGGTGTGGAGGAGGACGTCACGCTGGCGTTCGGCTACGGCCCCGGCGAGGAACTTCCGCTGGACGCCCTGCCCCGGATGGCGGAGGTGCTCGCCACCCGCCATCACCTTCAGTCGATGCTGGTCCAACTCCGTAAGGCCCGCCGGGACCTGGCCGTACCGCCGCGCTTCGAGGGGCCGGGGGTCCCGCTGGCCTTCGTGCTCGGCGCGGAGGAGGTGCGCGAGATGCCCGGCGACCGCGCCCGGCGCACCCCACTCTCCGAGCCGCCGGTCCAGCTCGGCCCGAGGTCCCGTCCGGCGCTGTACTACCCGCTGCCGGGTGACCCTTCGGACCTGTCGGGCTGGCAGGACTTCGAGCGGCTGATGCGGCATCTGAAGGGCGCCTGAACAGAACGGCATGCCGACGGCCCCGGGACGGGAAACCGGGCCGGGGCCGTCGGCATGCCCGGGACGGCGTGAAATCGACGGCGTGGACGCCTGGGCGGACGTCCGTGCCGCCGACAGGCGATCACCACAAGAGGTCATTGACTGCTCAGAGACGTTCACTCGTTCCTGACGATCAAGCACTTTCGGTCACAAACAGCTTCCCTCTCACCCCCACTCGGGGTTGACTGGGGGTCACGCATGGTGATGCCGCCGTCCTGCACCAAGGGCGATTGCCACCGCGGGCCCGCGGGCCCGCGCCCGATGCCCCGAACCCCCGGCGGAGGAGAGTGAGCAGGAATGACTGCCTCATCTCGCACGGTGAGTCTCTGGCCAGGGTCGGTGGGTGTGGGCGGCCCGTCCCTCGATGCGCACCCGGCGCCGACATAGGAGTCCGACCGGATACCCGTTCGTATCGTTCATCCGAATCGTTTCGACGAGGGGCACCAATGAGCCAGATCGCGCTGCCAGCGTTTCATATGCCGTTCCAGAGCACCGGATGCAATCCCGGCATCGAGAAGACCCGGGAGGCCGCCTGGGAATGGGCCGGATCCAACGATCTCGTGCTCTCTCCGGTGGCCCGCAAGAAGATGATCCGGACCAGGCCCGAACTCTGGATCTCCCTCATATTCCCCACTGCCTCGCAGCAGCATCTCGATCTCTTCTGCCAGTGGCTCTTCTGGGCCTTTCTCGTCGACGACGAGTTCGACGACGGCCCCGCCGGACGTGATCCGCGCATGTGCGAGGCGGCGATCGGCCGGCTGGTCACCGTCCTCGACGGCGGCCCGCCGCGCGGCGCCATGGAGCGGGCGCTCGTGGGGCTGCGGACCCGGACGTACCGGGACCGGCCGGCGCGCTGGGTCCGGCAGTTCCGGCGGGACACGGTCGCCTGGCTGTGGACCTACTACGCCGAGGCCGTGGAGCGGGCCGCCGGGCAGGCGCCGAGCCGCACCGAATTCGTGAAGCACCGCCGGGATTCGGTGGCCATGCAGCCCTTCCTGGATCTGCACGAGATCACCGCCGGGATCGACCTTCCGGAATCGGCCCGGAGCCTTCCCGCGTACATCGCGCTGCGCAATGCCGTGACCGATCACTCGGGGCTCTGCAACGACATCTGCTCCTTCGAGAAGGAGGCCCTGCTCGGATACGAGCACAATGCGGTGCGCCTCATCCAGCGTGATCGCGGATGCACGCTCCAGGAGGCCGTGGACGAGGCCGGGGCACAGCTCGGGGAGATCGCGGAGCGGGTGCAGCGCGCCGAGAAGGAACTGATCGAGGAAATCGACGCGGCCGGTATCCAGGGCCCCACCCGGGCCGCGCTGGAGCGGTGCGTGCAGGACTACCGCGGGCTGGTCCGGGGCGACTTCGACTACCACGCCCGCGCGGAGCGCTACACCCGTCCCGATCTCGTCGAGGTCGACGAACGGGAGTCCCTGTCGAAGCACTTCGCGGCCTGACCCACCATCAGTACGGCGCGGGAGCCGACGACCGGAGGCCCGGCGAACGGCCTCCGGTCCCGCGCGGCACGCACGACCCTAGGATCCGGACGGCCCCGGTCGACCGTACGGCCCATGCCCGAAGTCGCCGTCCGCCGCGGCCCGTTCGTCATCGGCGCCCATCAGTGGCAGCGCCCTCAGGGCCAGTGCCCACCCCAGCCGGACCTCGCCCGACTCGGCGGAACGGCCGGTGAGTTCGGCGATCCGGCCGATCCGGTTGAGGACGGTGTTGCGGTGGCAGTAGAGCAGCTCGGCCGCCCGCGCCGCCGAGCAGCCCTGGTCGAGCCAGATCCGGAGGGTGCCGAGCAGCACCTCGCGTTCGGCCGCCGCTTCCAGGACACCGCCCAGCCGCGTGGTGACGATGCGCTCGGCGATCTCCGGCCGGCCGACGAGGAGCACCTCCGCGAGCCGGTCGTCGAAGGCCGCCGCCTCGCCGCTCCCGGCGGGCAGCGTGCGCAGCGCCTGCTCGGCCAGCCGCAGGGCCCTGCCCGCCTGGGCGAGCCGGTCGAACTCCGGTGACACGCCCGCGGTGGCGCCGGTGCGGTGCCGCAGCAGGTCGAGCAGGACAGCGGACTCCCCCGCGGCCAGCCGCACGATGCCCGCGTACCGGCCCGCCCGGGGCCGCCAGAAGGACCAGATACCGTGGTCGTCGAGGGCGGGCGCCGGGTTGGGCGGTGCGGCCGGGTCCTGGGCGGCGACGACGATGACGTACCGGTCGTGGACCGGGACGCCCAGCGCCGCGGAGGCCGCCGCCGCGACCGCCGGATCGTCGCCGCGCCCGTCGAGCAGGGCCTCGAAGAGGGCGACGCGGCGGGTGTCCTGCCGGCCCTGCATCTCCAGCTGGGTCAGCCGGTACGACTCCGCCATCACCAGCGAGTAGCGGTCGATGGTCTCCCACACGGCGCCCGCCATGTCGAGCTCGGTGTCCGGGTCGCCCGCGACCGGTCCCACGGCGTCCCGTGTCCCGCGCGTCGCCCGCAGATGCTCGGCCATCATCTGCCACATCACCCGGCCACCGCGCCGGTAGGCCTGGAGCACGGTGTCCAGTGGTACGCCCTGTTCCGCGCGCCGCCGCCCCGTCTCGCGCGCCGCATGCTCGAAGCCGCCCCCGCTGGACGGGAGCCCGCCGAAGTCCTCCAGCGCGCGCAGCAGGTTGTCGCGGCAGATCTCCCACAGATCGTCCCGGCTGACGGGCGAGCCGGAGGCGTACGTACCGCTGTGCGCGTGGATGTCGTCGACGACCCGCCGGGTCAGTTCGTCGATCCCCGGCAGGAGCGCGACGGCCAGGGCACGGCGCAGCTCCCCGTCGTCGCCGCTGCCGGTGCGGGAGCGGTCCGCGCGGGGCCCGTCGTTGCGGGGGCCGTCGGTTCGAGGGGCTCGGGCACCCGGATTCTGCGCCATGACCGAAGGCTAAGGGCTGTCCCGTAGCGCCCGCGTGTTAGGCGGATGCCTTGTCGCGTACCGCTGCGAGTGGCTGCTGCCCAGGCGGGCGGCGCTCATGGTGGGCAACCGCACATTGTGCGGAGACGGGGGCACGGCCGATTCTGAGCAGGAGCAGCCGTGTGAACGCCATGTTTCCCTGGAGCGTGTCATGTTTCTCAGCGTCGCAACCGTCCTGGGCGAGTCGGCCCGCAGGCATCCCGGCCGCGTCGCCGTGGTCGATTCGGGCACCCGGATCGACTACCGCGAGCTGTGGGCGGGGGCCCTGCGCTGTGCGGGTGCGCTGCGGGCCTCCGGGGTCCGGCCGGGCGACCGGGTCGCGGTGCTGCTGCCCAATTCGGCGGACTTCCTGTACGCGTACTACGGCGCGCTCGCCGCCGGGGCGACGGTGGTGCCGGTGCACGGGCTGCTGGTGGCCGAAGAGGTGGCGTACGTGCTGCGGCACAGCGGCTCCGTCGCGCTGATCGGCGGCGGTCCGATGTGGCCGGTCGCCGAGGAGGCGGCGCGCGCCGCGGGTGTCCGGGCCGTGCACGGCGTACCGACGGGCGGCGAGCCGCTGCCCGCAGCGGAGCCGGCGGCCCCCGAGGACATCGCGGTGATCCTGTACACCAGCGGCACGACCGGGCGGCCCAAGGGTGCGCTGCTCACCCACCTCAACATCGTGATGAACGCCTCCGTGATCGCCCACGACCTGCTGGAACTGGGCGTCGACGACGTGGTCCTCGGCTGTCTGCCGTTGTTCCACACCTACGGGCAGACCTGCGCGATGAACGCGACGCTCCGGTCCGGCGCGACGCTCGTCCTCATGCCGCGCTTCAGCGGCGCGGGCGCGCTGGAGCTGCTGGCCGGCGAGGGGGTGAGCGTCTTCATGGGCGTGCCGACGATGTATCACGCCCTCGTCGAGGCGGCGGCGCAGGACGACACGACGCGCCGTCTCACCCTGCGCGCCGCCGTCTCGGGCGGCGCGGCCCTCCCCGTCGCCGTGCTCGAACGCTTCGAGGCCACCTTCGCGACGCAGGTCCTGGAGGGCTACGGGCTGACCGAGACCTCCCCGGTCGCCACCTTCAACCAGCCGGAGTTCGGCCGGCGCCCCGGCACGGTCGGCCACCCGGTGTGGGGCGTGGAGGTCGGTGTGGCGGACGCGGCGGTGGAGGACGCCGTGCTGCTGCTCCCGGACGGCGAGGTCGGCGAGGTCGTGGTGCGTGGCCACAACGTGTTCGCCGGGTATCTCGACGATCCGGCGGCGACGGCCGCGGCCGTGGTCGACGGCTGGTTCCGCACCGGGGATCTCGGGGTCCGGGACGAGGACGGCTTCCTGAGCATCGTCGACCGGAAGAAGGACCTGGTCATCCGGGGCGGCTTCAACATCTACCCGCGTGAGGTCGAGGAGGTGCTGGTGCGCCACCCGGCGGTCTCCGAGGTCGCGGTGATCGGCGTGCCCGACGAGGCGCGCGGCGAGGAGATCTGCGCGGTCGTCGTCCTGCGCCCCGGAACGGAGGCGGTGACGGAGAAGGAGCTGATCGACTGGTCCAGGGAGCGACTCGGGCGGCACAAGTACCCGCGGATCGTGCGGTTCACCGAGGCACTGCCACTGGGACCGACCGGCAAGGTCCTCAAACGCGCCCTGACGGCGGCCTCCTGATCCCGCTCCATCACCCCGCCGGGCCAGTCCGGGTCGACGCGGCCCCGGACCGGGTACATATCGGGTCACCGTCCGCGAATCGCGCCGCAGAAGGGCTGAACCTCATGACTGCCGTACCCCTTCCGATACCCGGGACGTCACCTCGGGTCAGCACGGCCCACGGGGCGGTGCGCGGCACGCTGGAGCAGGGTGTCGCCGTCTTCCGGGGCATCCCGTACGCCGCCGCGCCGGTCGGCCCCCGGCGCTTCCGGGCTCCCGAGCCGCCCGAGCCCTGGGAGGGGGTGCGGGACGCGGTGGCGTTCGGACCGACCGCACCCAAGCGGCCGTACTCCCCGCCACTGGACCGGCTGCTGCCCGACCCGGATGTGGCGGGTGAGGGCTGCCTCAACCTCAATGTGTGGACACCGTCCCCGGCCCGCACCGGGCTGCCGGTGCTCGTCTGGATCCACGGCGGCTCGCTGCTGCACGGTTCGTCGTCCGTTCCGCTGTACGACGGGACCGCGTTCGCCCGTGACGGTGTGGTCCTGGTGTCGGTCAACTACCGGCTCGGCATCGAGGGGTTCGGGGTGCTCCCGGACGCGCCCGCCAACCTGGGGCTGCTCGACCAGATCGCGGCGCTGACCTGGGTGCGGGACAACATCGCGGCGTTCGGCGGCGATCCGGACCTGGTCACGGTGTGCGGCGAGTCGGCGGGGGCGATCAGCATCGGCGCCCTGCTGGCCGCCCCGCGGGCGAGGGGCCTGTTCCGGCGGGCGGTGCTGCAGAGCGGTGCGCCGACCGCGCTGCCGCTGGGCGCGGCCGCCCGCCGCACCACGGAGCTGATCGCCAAGCGGCTCGGGGTCGCGGCGACGGCCGAGGCACTGGCCGCGGTGGATCCGGCCGCGCTGCTGGCCGCGCAGACCGAGGTGACGTCCGGCGGCTCCCCGCTGACCGGCGGGAACTCCTTCCAGATCGTGGTGGACGGCGATCTGCTGCCCCGCGATCCGCTCGAAGCGCTGCTGGACGGCGCCGCGTCCGGCATCGATCTGCTGATGGGCTCGACCAGCGAGGAGTACCGGCTCTGGTTCGTACCCAGCGGTCTGACGGAGCGGTTGTCCGCGTTCAAGCTCAGGCTGGCCCTGCTGAAGTTCAAGGTGCCCGGCGCCACGGCGCGTACGTACCGCGCGAACCGGCCGGGCGCCACGCCGGGCGAGCTGCTCGGGGCGCTCGCCACCGATCTGCTGCTGCGTGTCCCGCTGAACCGGGTGGCCGACGCCCACGCCGGTGCCCCGGGAAGCACTCATCTCTACGAGTTCGGCTGGCCGTCCCCGGTGCTGCGGCTGGGTGCCTGTCACGCGCTGGAGATCGGTTTCGTCTTCGACACGCTGGACCGGCCCGACGCGGTGGCGCTGACCGGTGAGGACGCCCCGCAGGAGCTGGCCGACGCGATGCACGCGGCGTGGGTGGCGTTCGCGGTGTCCGGCGACCCCGGCTGGCCGGGCTGGGACGCCTCGCGCCCGGTGATGGGCTTCGGCCCCGGGAAGCCCGCCGTGCTGCGGGCCCCGCGCGACGAGGAGCTGTGCGGCTGGGCGCCGTACCGGAAGAAGTCCTGACGGCACCGCCGACGGCGGCCCCCGGCCCGCGGGCCGGGGGTCCTCCGGGGGGTCAGCCCTTGTTCTGCGCCGCCCAGAACTCGTCGAACGTGAGCAGCCCGTCGCCGTTGGCGTCGTGCGAGTTGATGACGGCCTGGGCCACCGTCTCGGTGACGTAGGGGTCGCCGAGCTGAGCCATCACGCTCTTGTACTCGGCGGCCGAGATCAGCCCGTCGCCGTTCAGATCGAACCGCTCGAATGCCTTGCGCGCCGACTCTATGTCCGCCACAGTTCCGCCCCTTCGTAATACCTGATCAATGGCTGATCAGTGCCTGACCGATGCCTGGCCAATGCCTGACTGACGGGGGTCAGATTAACGGTCGCGACCGATGGCGTTCGCGGCGGCCGGTCGTCGATCATGGGCGGGAGGTCCGCCGCCCGGCGGACCACGGCCCGGACCGGGGAGCGGAACGCCCATGGATGACGCACTGGCACGGATTCTGGCGGCCGCGGCGCAGGGGCGGTTCCCCCCGCCGGACGGTTCGACGACCGTGGTGGGGCAGCCCGGTGCCCGGGACGCGGGAGTGCTGGCGTTCACCGCGCACTCGGTGGTCTTCACCGCCGAGGACCCCGGCTGGGTGCGGTCCGTGCTGGCCGGCACCCCCGGCGACGCGCTCGCCGCGACGATGAATCCGCACTTCCTGGGCGCGCTGCTGGCCCGGAGCGGCCGGCACATGAACACCATCGATCTGCTGACGGTCGCGGACGCGCTGCCCGGCGAACCGGAGATCGCACTGCGGGAGATCGAGGACCCGGAGCATCCGCGGGTGGCACGGGCGATGAAGTACCGCGACGAGGTGCGCGTCTGGTCCGCCGACGGCGGGGTGGTGATCCTCGGCCGGGGCGTCGCGGGGCGCTGGGAGACCGCGATCGAGGTGGCCGAGGAGGCGCGCGGCCGGCGGCTCGGCGAACGGCTGGCACGGGCGGCCCGGCATCTGGTGCCGGACGCGGTGGTGTGGGCCCAGCAGTCGCCGGGGAACGCCCGCAGTGTGCGGACGTTCCAGGCGGCGGGCTACCGGCCGGTGGGCTCGGAGGCCCTGCTGATCGCGGGGTGAGCGGTCAACAGGGCCGTGGTGGGGTTGTGGTCGGGCGGTCAGCGGAAGACGCCGGTGTGGCCGAGCGAGTAGCGGCCCGGCTGCGGGTAGACGGCGAGTCCGTGCGGGCCGCTGCCCACCGGGATACGGGCGAGCTGTTTGCCGGTGGCGGTGTCGATCGCGTAGACCTCGGCGTTGTAACGTCCGCTCAGCCAGAGGACCTTGCCGTCCGCCGAGACCCCGCCCATGTCGGGGCTGCCGCCGCCGGGCAGACGCCATTTCTTCACCAGCTCGCGCCGTGCGAAGTCGAAGACGGAGATGGAGCCCTCGCCGCGGTTGGAGATGTACATCTCCTTGGAGTCACGGCTGACGTAGAGGCCGTGGGCGCCCTTGCCGGTGCGCAGCAGCTTCGGGGTGGTGAACTTCTTCCCGTCCAGCACCCAGATCCCGTCGGCGATCATGTCCGCGATGTAGAACGTCCCGCCGTCGGGCGACAGCTTCACGTCCTGCGGCATCGCGCCCTTGAGCGGCAGCTTCTGCTGGCCGACGACCTTCATCCTGGCCGTGTCGACCTTGAGGAGCTCGCCGGAGAACTCGCAGGAGACGATGAAGTACCGGCCGTCGGTGGAGAAGTCGGCGTGATTGACGCCCGCGCAGTCGACCGGGACGGTCCTGGCCGTCTTCATGGTGTGGGCGTCGCGGAAGACCAGCTGACGGTTCATCGAGGCCATCACCACGGCGTATTTGCCGTCCGGGGTGAAGTAGAGGTTGTACGGGTCGGAGACCGGCACCGTGGGGCCGGTCTTCCCGGTGGCCGGGTCGATGGCCGTGAGGCTGTCGCCGATGTCGTTGTTGACCCAGAGGGTCTTCAGGTCCCAGGACGGGACGACGTGCTGCGGCTGGCGGCCGACCTTGATGGTCTTGATGACCTTGTACGTCGCGGGGTCGATCACGGACACGGTGTCGGAGTTGGTGTTGGGGACGTACACCCGGGACGGGAAGTCCTTGACGACCGGTGAGAGCTTTCCCCGGTCGGCCGCGTAGACGTCCTTGGGGTCGAGCACCGGAGGCATTCCGGGGAGCCCCGGCGGTGCGACGCGGTCGGGCTCGGCGCGGGCGGCCTGGACGTTCGTCTTCTCGGCGGGGGTGCCGCAGCCGGTGAGTACGGCCAGCAGGACACCCCCGAGCAGGGCCGCGGTGTGTTTGGTGGAGGGAGACATCAGGTCAGCAGCTCCGTGGTCGTCACCGCGCGCAGTTGGCGGCGGTCGATTTCGGTGAGGAGGAGGGGCAGCGCGGCGACCGTGTCCGCGTAGCCGAAGTGCAGGCTCACCACCGATCCGTTGCGGATCTCGCCGGCCACCTTGCGGGTCACGGCCGCGGCGCCGGGAGAGGTGAAGTCGAGGGAGTCCACGTCGTACGAGAGGACGTGCGGGTAGCCCGCCCTGGCGGCCAGCCGCTGGACGAGCGGGGTGGCGTACCGGGTGCGGGAAGGCCTGAACCAGGTGCCGATGGAGCCGGTGAGCCGGCGCAGCCGCTGGGCGCAGCCGGTGATCTCCGCGTACGCCTCGGCCTCTCCCATCGAGGAGATGTCGATGTGGTGCTGGGTGTGGTTGCCGAGTTCGTGGCCGCCGTCGAGGACGCGCCGGGCCATCCCGGGGTGTTCGTCGAGCCAGCTGCCGACGGCGAGGACGGTGACCCGGACGTGGGCCCGTTCGGCCTCGGCGAGCACGGTGCGGGCGATGGCGGGGTCGCCCTGGCCGTGGAAGGTGAGGGCGACGCGGGCGCGGTCGCGGGGGCCGTGGTCGATCTGGACCGGCTGTCCGGGGAAGCGGCGCGGTCCGGGCGCGGGCTGCGGGGACGGGGGCCGGGTGGTCGCGCCGACGGGGTTCTTCGGGCTCACCGCGTCCGTGACGGTCCCGGCCGGTGTGCCGGCGGCGTCGTGGTCCGCGCATCCGGCGGTGAGGACACCGGCGAGGGCGGTCCCTGCTCCCGCGCGCAGGGCGCTGCGGCGGTGCACCGGAGTGTCGGAGGCGTTCATGTACAGACACAGTAGGGGTGAAATGAGAAGAAAATAACATTTTAGGCATATGGGCGAAGCGAATGAATCACTCACCGAATCCCATAAATATTCACACTTTTACAGGCAAGTGACCCATCACACCTGCGATTCACCCCAGGAATGCCCCATTATGGGATCGATACACCGATTGCACCTTTGGCGGAGAGGTCGCCCGTCTGCCATAGTCGGTGACACGACCGCATGACCCGAGCCCGGTCGTCACAAGCGGCCGTGAACACACCCCCCATTTCACGGCCCCCACACAGCAGCCCCCGAAGCGCCGCACCACGGCGGACCGGGGGCTGCTGTGGTTCCGGGCGCGGGCCCGCCGCGTCAGCGGTCGGAGATCCGCATCTCGAACCAGGTGGTCTTGCCGCGCGGCAGCAGATCCACACCCCAGCGGTCGGAGAGCTTGTCGACGAGGAAGAGGCCCCGTCCGCTGATGTCCATCTCCTGAACGGGCATCAGACAGGGCAGCCCGCGCGAGGGGTCGCGCACCTCGATCCTGATCCAGCCGCGGCGGCGCAGCATCCGCAGCCCGAAGACCCGGGCACCGGTGTGCCGCACCGCGTTGCCGACGAGCTCCGAGACGAGCAGCACGGCGTACTCGGCGGTCTGCGGGGAGAGCGCCCACTGGCGGAGCACCACGCACGAGGTGAGCCGCCGGGCGGTGGCCGCCGACTCCGGACGGGAGGGCAGCCGGACTTCACCCTCCGCCGGATTTCCGAACAACTCCAGCGCCTTGAACGCCTGTTCGTCCTCGACGACCGGCATCCAGCGCGCCGCTGTCGCACCGCTGTGCGGTCGCGGCTGTTCCACACCCTCCAGGCCCGCCATGGGCACCATCATGGTCGCAAGACACGCGCGCCGGGGCCGTTCCAACGGAATCCGCACCCCGGAGTACGGTGTTCCACCGAGGTCGGTAGGCATATGCCAATGGCAGAATGCGCCCCGCCACAACCCTTCTGACCTGCACGGATACCCCGTCCGAGCCAGACCTGCGGGCCTGTCGGCGAGCTGGGCCCCAAGGTTCTCTTAAGGCCCAGCTAATCCGCCCGCACGGATGAACCCGCGTCAGTCTGTGCCCAACTTGCGGTCGGTCAGAGGAATTTGGCCTTGCCCGGTCCCTCTTCCACAAAGCTGCGCATTCCGCGCTCCCGGTCCTCGGTGGCGAACAGTCCGGCGAACCAGTTCCGCTCGATCGTGAGCCCGGTGTCGATGTCCGTCTCCAGACCGGCATCGATGGATTCCTTGGCGGCGCGCAGCGCGAGAGCCGGCCCCTTCGCCAGCGTGGCGGCCCAGGTGTACGCCTGCTCGTACACCTCGGCGGCGGGCACCACACGGTCCACCAGGCCGATCGTCAGGGCCTCTTCGGCCCTGACGTGGCGACCGGTGAAGATCAGGTCCTTGGCCTTGGAGGGGCCGATCAGCCGGGCCAGGCGCTGGGTGCCGCCCGCACCCGGGATCAGCCCGAGCAGGATCTCGGGCTGGCCCAGCTTGGCGTTGTCGGCGGCGATGCGGAAGTCGGCGCAGAGCGCCAGCTCGCAGCCGCCGCCCAGCGCGTAGCCGGTGACGGCGGCGACGACGGGCTTGGGGATCCGGGCCACCGCGGTGAACGAGTCCTGCAGCGCCTTGGACCGTACGACCATCGCCGTATGGTCCATCGCCTGCATCTCCTTGATGTCCGCGCCCGCCGCGAACACCTTCTCGCCGCCGTAGAGGACCACGGCCCGCACGTCGTCGCGCCGGGTCGCCTCCTCGGCGAGCTCACGCAGCCGGTCCTGGGTGGCGACGTCCAGGGCGTTCATGGGCGGACGGTCCAGCAGGATCGTGCCGACGCCGTCGCGTACTTCGAGATTTGCGGTCATGGGAGGCAGGTTAACTGTGGTTAACGACGGCGGGGGAAGGGGTGTTTGTTGCCACCCCCAGGACACTCCCCTTTCCTTTCCCCCAAAAACACCCCGTCCCCCCCCCCCCAAAA
>NZ_JBHVWT010000014.1:142108-167887 GCF_042882135.1 Streptomyces sp. NPDC058240 | reverse complement strand
CTCCCCAACCCCTCTCTCCCCTTCAAGGTTTGCGCTAGTGGGGGAGGCGTTACTTGTTGTAAAAACCGGGGGCCCTTCTTTTTGTCGCCCCAGCACCCCCCCCGCTCCGTGTTCCTTGCCCGAGGAACTACTTGGTCCACTCCGACCAGGACATGTTCCAGCCGTTGAGGCCGTTGTCCGGCTGGATCGTGCTGTCGTGCGAGTTCTTCACGACCACGACGTCGCCGATGAGCGAGTTGTCGAAGAGCCAGGCCGCCGAGGTCTTCTTGCTCCAGGCGCCGCGCACGTCCTGCAGACCGACGCAGCCGTGGCTGGTGTTGGTCGAACCGAAGATGCTGGAGGCGCCCCAGTAGTTGCCGTGGATGAAGGTGCCCGAGGTGGACAGACGCATCGCGTGCGGCACGTCCTTGATGTCGTACTCGCCGCCGAAGCCGACGGTGTCACCGTTCATCCGGGTCACCTTGAGCTTCTCGCTGATGACCATCTGGCCGTTGTACGTGGTGGTCGCCGGGGCGCCCGCCGAGATCGGGATGTCCTTGATCTGCTGACCGTCGCGGACCACCTTCATCCGGTGCGTGCTCGCGTCGACCGTGCTGACCTGCTTGCGGCCGATGGTGAACGAGATCGTCTTGGCCTGCTTGCCGTAGACACCGGGGCGTCCCTCGACGCCGTCGAGGTTGAGCTTCACGGTCACCTTGGTGCCCGCGGCCCAGTACTCCTCGGGGCGGAAGTCCAGGCGGTCGTTGCCGAACCAGTGGCCCTCGACCGGTACGGACGGCTCGGCCGTCACCTTGATCGCGTTCTCGACCGCGTCCGGGTCGGTGATGCCGCGGGTGAAGTGGATCGAGACGGGCATCCCGACGCCGACCGTGGAGCCGTCCTCCGGGGTGTACTGCCCTATGAAGGTGTTCTGCGGGACCAGCGTGGTGAAGCTGGTGTCCTTCGCCGACTCACGGCCCTTCGAGTCCTTGGCGATCGCGTGGACCTTGTACTTGGTCGCCGCGGCCAGATGCTGGTCCGGCGCCCAGCTCGCGCCGTCCGCCGCGATCTTTCCCTCGACCTCGGTGCCCTTGGGGTCGGAGACCTTGACCGTGGTCAGCTTCCCCTGGTCGGCCGAGACCTTCAGCGCCCCGCTGGTCGCGACGGAGTCCGCGCCGTCCTTGGGCGCGACGGTCACCACGGCCTGCGAGGCGGAGTTGTCGTCGACCTTCCCCCCGCCCTTGCCGTTGCCGGCGTCGTCTCCCCCGCCGCACGCCGTCACCAGCAACAGCAGCGCACCCAGTACCAGAGCCAGCAGTCCGGTGGACCCTCGCCCGCCCCGTACGCCGTTCGCCCCGGCCGATGTCCCCGATGTCGGCTGCCCGTTCAATGTGGTCGTCTCCCCTCACACGGCCTGGCCCCGCCAAGGCCCCCGGGAGCCCGAAGGCTCCCTCCCCCGCGCGCTGCACATGCACGCTCAGCGAAAGATAATCACACCGACCATGGGGAATTGACCCCCCGGATGTCACCGTTCAGTCCCAAGTTGTCCGGGACTTCACGGGGTGGCGCGGGACGTGCCGGGCCGGGGCGGTCCGACGGGGCCTCAGCGGAGGGCGGAGCCGGCCTTCCACCGGGTCCAGTCCAGGTTCCAGCCGCTGAGCCCGTTGTCCGGTGCGACCTGCTTGTCCTTGGAGTTGACGACCTCGACCACATCGCCGATGAGCGTCCGGTCGAAGAACCGGCCGGCCGGGGTGTCGCTGCTGCCGCCCTGCACGTCCTCCAGCCCGACACAGCCGTGACTGACGTTGTCCGAGCCGAAGATGTCCTCGTCCGACCAGTAGTTGCCGTGCAGGAAGGTGCCGGAATCGGTGAGCCGGAGGGCGTGCGGGACGTCCTTGATGTCGTACTCGCCGCCGAAGCCGACCGTGCGGCCGTCCATCCGGGTCACGTCGTACATCTCGCTGACCACCATCTTCCCGTTGTACGTGGCCGTCTTCGCGGAGCCCGCCGTGATCGGGATGGTCGAGACCAGCTCGCCGTCGCGGCGCACCTCCATGGTGTGTGCGGCCGCGTCGACCAGGGACGTCTGGGAGCGGCCCACCGTGAAGGCGACCTTCTTGTCCTGGGTGCCGTAGACGTGCGGCGCGCCCTCCACGTCGCGCAGCGCCATCTCGACGGTCACCTCGGTGCCCGGCTTCCAGTAGGCGGCGGGGCGGAAGTCGAGGCGCTTCCCGCCGAACCAGTGCCCCAGCACCTCGACCGGCGGAACGGCCGTCACCCGGATGGCCTTCTGCACGGCCGCGCGGTTGCTGACCGGCCGGTTGAAGTCGAAGGAGACGATCATCCCGGTGCCGACCGTGGACCGGTTCTCCGGTTTGAAGTAGCCGATGAAGCGGCGTTCGGGCACGGCCGTGGTGAAGGTGGTGTGGCGGGCCGAACGCTTCCCCGAGCCGTCCACGGCCACCGCGTCCACGCTGTACTTGGCGGCGAGCCTGAGCCGGCCCGCGCCCGCCCGGGGCGCCCAGGACAGACCGTCGCCCGCGATCCGGCCCGGCACCTTCTGGCTCTGCGCGTCCTCGATCCGTGTCACCTCGACGCTCTCCAGCCGACCGTCGGGGACCTTCACCCCGATCCGGTCGTCCGGACCGATGTTCTTCGCCCCGTCCCGCGGGGTGACCTGGATCGCGTCCTGCGGCGGGCCCGCCTTCCCGCTGAAGATCGATCCGGCGCCGGTGCAGCCGGTCAGTACGGCCAGCACGACGAGCAGTCCTGCCCATGTCAGTACGGCGGCCGGGTTCGCCACCGCTCTCTTCGCTACGTGGTTCACGTCCCCCCAACGACGGAGGCCGGTCGGGGGAAACGTGAGTGCGTGCGCCGGGGTGGGCAGAAACAGGGGGAGGACCACACTCGGGGAGCCGCGGCCGGGACGCCGTGCGCTCCTCTTCGTTGCCGGTCCCCACGAGCCGCGGGAGGCGAGCAGGTGTCGAGCGCAGCCGAGCAGGAGGCAGTGCAGGAGGCGGGGGCGGCGGCCGGGCGGCAGCGGCGGGAGGACGTGCCGGGGCCGCCTCCGGCCGTGTGGCCCGGCGCCCCGACGCCGCTCGGGGCCCGCTTCCGGGTGGGGCCCGACGGGGTCGCGGGCACCAATTTCGCGCTCTGGGCGGGCGGTTCGGAGGCCGTCGAGCTCTGCCTCTTCGACGAGGACGGCACCGAGCGGCGCCTCGTGCTGACCGAGCTGACCCATGAGATCCGGCACGGCTTCGTGCCGGGCGTGCGGCCGGGGCAGCGCTACGGCTACCGGGTGCACGGTCGCTGGGACCCCTGGACGGGGGCCCGCTGGAACCCTTCGAAGCTGCTCCTCGATCCGTACGCACGGGCGGTGGACGGCTCGTTCACGCTTCCGGCCGAGGTGTACGGCCATGTGAGGGACTGGCCGCAGCAGCAGGTCGCCGACACCGTCCGCGACGAACGGGACTCCGCTCCGTACGTCCCCAAGGGTGTCGTGGTCCAGGACGAGGACGACTGGGCCGAGGACCGCCGGCCCAAGACCCCGTGGGCGGACTCCGTCATCTACGAACTGCATGTGCGCGGCTTCACCAAGCTGCACCCCGAGATCCCCGAGGAGCTGCGGGGCACGTACGCGGGTCTCGCCCATCCGGCGGCCATCGGGCATCTGCTGCGGCTCGGGGTGACGGCGGTGGAGCTGCTGCCGGTGCATCAGTTCGCCCACGAGGACCATCTGCTCCGTCGCGGGCTGCACAACTACTGGGGCTACAACTCCATCGGCTACTTCGCCCCGCACGCCGGCTACTCGGCGAGCGGCAGCGCGGGCCGGCAGGTCGGCGAGTTCAAGCGGATGGTGCGGGCCCTGCACGACGCCGGGATCGAGGTGATCCTCGACGTGGTCTACAACCACACGGCGGAGGCGGGCGAGCTCGGTCCGATGCTCTCGCTGCGCGGCATCGACAACCGCGGCTACTACCGCCTCCAGTCCGACGCCCGCAGATACGCGGACTACACCGGCTGCGGCAACACCCTGCACGTGGTCCAGCCGCAGGTGCTGCGGCTGATCACGGACTCGCTGCGCTACTGGGTGACGGAGATGGGCGTCGACGGCTTCCGCTTCGACCTGGCGGCGGCGCTGGCCCGCTCCATGCACGACGTCGACATGCTCTCGCCGTTCCTCGCGGTGATCGCCCAGGACCCGGTGCTGCGCCGGGTGAAGCTGATCGCCGAGCCGTGGGACGTCGGCACCGGCGGCTATCAGGTGGGCGCCTTCCCGCCGCTGTGGACCGAGTGGAACGACCGCTACCGGGACGCCGTACGGGACTTCTGGCGCGGCGCCCTGCCCGACGTACGGGATCTCGGCTACCGGCTCACCGGATCCAGCGACCTCTACGCGTGGGGCGGCCGGCGCCCGTACGCCTCGGTCAACTTCGTCACCGCGCACGACGGCTTCACCCTGCGCGACCTCGTCAGCTACGAACAGAAGCACAACGAGGCCAACGGCGAGGACAACCGGGACGGCACCTCGGACAACCGGGCCTGGAACTGCGGCGCCGAGGGCGAGAGCGAGGACCCCGGGATCAACGCCCTGCGCCGCCGCCAGCTGCGCAATCTGCTGACCACACTGCTGCTGTCGACAGGCGTGCCGATGCTGGTCGCGGGCGACGAGATGGGCCGTACGCAGGGCGGCAACAACAACGCGTACTGCCAGGACAACGAGATCGGCTGGCTGGACTGGTCACTGCTCGAACAGCCCGGGTGGCGGGAGCTGACCGACCTGACGGCGCGGGTGCTGCGGCTGCGCCACACCCATCCGGTGCTGCGCCGCCGGGCCTTCTTCTCCGGGCTGCCGCAGGCGGCGGACGGGCTGCGGGACCTGGCGTGGTTCACCCCGCGGGGTACGGAGATGACGGAGGGCGACTGGTACGCACCGGCCGCCACGGTCGGGCTGTATCTCTCCGGGCGCGACATCCCCGGCCGGGACGCGCGCGGCGAACAGATCACGGACGACAGCTTCCTGGCGATCCTGCACGCCGATCACCGGCCGTCCGCCTTCCGGCTCCCGGGTCCGCCGTGGGCGCGGAGCTACGAGCTGGTCCTGGACACCTCGCGGGAGGACCAGTCCGCGGCCCCCGGCACCGTCCACCCGGGCGACGGGACGCTGACCGTGCCGGCCAGGTCGGTGCAGCTGCTGCGCGTCACGGAGTGAGCGGGGGTGCGGGGGGTGCGGGGGGTGCGGCCGGGGTCAGCCGAGGATGCCCCGGTCGTAGCCGATCGCGACGGCGGCGGCCCGGTCCTTGGCGCCCAGCTTGGCGAAGACATGGGTGAGATGGGTCTTCACGGTGGCCTCGCTGATGAACAGCTCGGCGGCGATCTCCCGGTTCGACGTGCCCTTCGCGACGAGTTCGAGCACCTCGCGCTCGCGGCCCGACAGCGATTCGCTGCCCGCCGCCGGGGTGCGCACCCGTGAGATGAGCCGGGAGGCGACTGCGGGCGAGAGCACGGTGCGGCCGTCGGCGGCGGCGCGGACGGCGGTGAACAGCTCGTCGCGTGGCGCGTCCTTGAGCAGATAGCCGGTCGCTCCGGCCTCGATCGCGGGCAGGGTGTCGGAGTCGGTGTCGTACGTGGTGAGGACCAGCACCTTGGACCGGGCGCCGCGCCCGGCCAGTTCGGCGATGGCGGCGACTCCGCCGCCGCCCGGCATCCGCAGGTCCATCAGGACGACGTCGGGGTCCAGCCGGACCACGAGGTCGACCCCCTCCACCCCGTTCGACGCCTCCCCGAGGACCTCGAAGTCCGGGGCCGAGTCGAACATGCCGCGCAGACCGTCCCGTACGACGGGGTGGTCGTCGACGACGACGAGCGTGATGACGCGTGCGGATTCCTGAGCCATGGCAGGCCAACCGTACTGGTCATCGGCTGTGCCGGACCAGGGGCACCCGGGCACTGACCGCCGTGCCGCGGCCCGGCTCCGTCTCCACCTCGACGGCGCCCGCGATGCGCTCGGCGCGGGCCCGCATGCCGCCGAGCCCGAAACCGCCCGCGCCGCTGTACGGCGGCAGGGCGACCGGGTCGAAGCCGCAGCCGTCGTCCCGGACGTCCAGGGTGAGTTCGTCCCCCATGAACGACAGCGTGACGCCGGCCCGGGAGGCCCCGGCGTGGCGGCCGACGTTGGCGAGGGCCTCCTCGGCGATCCGGAGCAGGGTGGCGGCTATCTCGTCGTGGAGCGGCTCGACGGTACCGGTGACGGTGAACTCGGCCCGGACTCCGTGGCGTTCCCCCCAGTCGGTGACCGTACGCTTCAGCGCGCCCGGCAGGTCGTCGTGTTCCAGTGCGGCGGGGACCAGGTCGTGGACCGAGCGGCGTGCCTCGCCGAGGCTGTGCCGGGCGAGGGCGGCGGCGCGGTCCAGGTGCACCCGGGCCAGCGCCGGGTCGGTGTCGCCGATCGAGGTCACCACCTGGAGCTGGGCGATGATGCCGGTCAGGCCCTGGGCCAGGGTGTCGTGGATCTCGGCGGCGAGCCGTCGGCGCTCGTCGGCGACGCCCGCCTCGCGGGCCTGGACCAGGAGCTGGGCGTGCAGCCCGGCGTTCTCCGCCAGGGCCTGTTCGAGGCGGGCGTTGGCCGACTCCAGCTCGGTGATGGTGTCGACCTGGGTACGGGCGTGGTCGGCCTCGCGGTCGCCGATCTTGGCGAAGACCATGGTGAGGGTTCCGTGCAGACCGAACAGGGCGGCGAAGGCGAACCAGTTCATCAGGGAGACCGGCGGCAGGCCGCTGCCGCACTGCGCACCCGCCATGATGGCCGCCGTGACCAGCAGCGCGGGACGGACGGCCCGCTGCGGGAGCAGCCGGCCGGTGTCGAAGTATCCGAGGATCGCGAACACCGAGTAGAAGGGGTTGCACCAGGTCAGTGCGAAGGCGATCAAGGTGCGGGCAGCGTAGTAGAACTGCGACGCCCACGACTTGGGGACAACGATCGGCCTGACCCGCCCCCACCAGAGCTGAAGGGCGAGAGCGACGGGCACCAGCACCGCCGTGGTGTACACGTCGGCGCGATCCATGATGAGCGGGGCGCTCACGGCCGCGACGACCGTGCTCAGGCCGAGGAGCCCGTAGGGCCCGTACCTGAAGAACCGTTCCCACCCGAGTTCGGCGCTCATCGCGTCGTTCCGGTGCGCCGTCGCCGTGTCCCACGCCTTCATGGTTGCAGTCTCCCCGTCTCCGGCGCGCCGGTCACTCCCACCGGAACAGACGGGTCGCGAGCAGTGTCACCAGCGCCGTCCACAGCACCATCACGCCGAGCTGGGCGAAGCCGGGCCAGCCGCCGGACGCCGCCCGGTCCAGCGCCTCGGACGCCGCTCCGAACGGGGTGAACCGGACGATGTTCCGGAGGGTGTCGGGCATGCTCTGAACCGGGATCCAGACGCCGGCGGTGAACATCATCAGGAGGTTCACGACCGAGCTGATGGCGGCGGCCGCCTTGGTCGTCCGGGAGAGGGCGCAGAGCAGTGCGCCGAGGGTCAGCACGCTCGCCGTCGACAGGAGCAGTGCCAGGGCGTAGGCGACGGGCCGGCCGGGCAGTTCGACGCCGAAGGCGACCCGGCCGACAGCCATCGCCAGTGCGGCGGAGCCGAGGGCGGCGGCGCCGTGCAGGGCGATCTGCGCGGTGAGCAGCGCGGAGGGGCGTACCGGAGTGGTGGACATCCGGCGCAGGATGCCGCGTTCGCGGTAGCCGGTGAGGACGGGCGGCATGGCCTGCAGCCCGGACATGATCATGGCAAGCAGGACCGCCACCGGTACGTACAGATCGATGACGCGCCGACCGCCGAGATCGTCGCTGTGCTCCCGGAAGGAGGGGATGAGGCCGAGGATCGTCAGGAGCGCGGTCGGGAAGACGACGATCCAGAACAGGGCGCCGGGTTCGCGCAGGAAGAGCCGGGTCTCGAACCTGAGCACCGCCTTGCGCGCGGATGCCGGTGCGGGTGTCGTGGTGGCCGTCGCCGTGGCCGGGTTCGCCGTGGTCATCTCAGGCCGCCTGTTCTGTGAGGTCGAGGAAGGCGTCGTCGAGCGTCGCCTCCGAGACGCGGAGCCGGTGTGCGGTGATGTGGTGGCGGGCCAGCAGTGAGATCACCGCGTTGACCGTCTCGTCGGTGCCGCTGATGACGATCCGGTCGTCCTTCCGCTCCACGGACACCGCGCCGGGCAGCTGCTCCAGCTCGGCGTCGGTGAGCGGCTGCGACGGGGTGAAGGAGATGACCGTGGAGCTGCCCGCCCTGCCGATCAGCCCGGACGGGGTGTCGAGGGCGACGACCTTCCCCTTGTCGATCACGGCGACCCGGTCGCAGAGCTGCCTGGCCTCTTCCATGAAGTGGGTGACCAGCAGGACGGTGACGCCGCTGTCGCGTACGTCCTCGATCAGCTTCCAGGTGTCCCGGCGGGCCCGTGGGTCCAGGCCGGTGGTCAGCTCGTCGAGCACCACCACCCGCGGGTTGCCGACCAGGGCGAGCGCGATGGACAGCCGCTGCTTCTGACCGCCGGACAGTTTGGCGAAGCGGGTGTCGAACTTGGTGTGCAGACCGAGCCGTTCGGCGAGCTCCCGCCAGTCGGCGGGGTCCGGGTAGAAGGCGCTGTACAGCTCCAGCGCCTCGGCCACGGTGATTTTGGGCTGGAGCTCGCTCTCCTGGAGCTGGGCGCCCAGCAGCCGGGTGACCCGGTCGTGGTCGGCGACGGGGTCGAGACCGGCGACGCGGACCGTGCCGGCGTCGGGGGCCCGCAGCCCCCCGACGCACTCGACGGTGGTGGTCTTGCCCGCGCCGTTGGGGCCGAGGATCCCGAAGATCTCCCCCTCGTCGACGGTGAAGCTCACTCCATCGACCACGGTGCGCCCGGCGTACGCCTTCTGCACCCCGTTCACTTCGATGATTGCCATGACCATGAGCATCGTGCCGCGGGGACCGGCGCACCATCGTCCATCGCGCTCGAAGGGGCATCAGCCGATCGGTTGATACGGACTACGACCGGCGTGCGCCGGGCCCCGTCGTACCCGGTCACCGTCCGTCGGCCGAAAAACCACATGAGCGATGTCAGGGGTGAACCGTAGGCTCGCCTGTGATGCCCGAAGAACATGTAGAGCCCAAGGATCGGTCCACCGCTCAGTCGCTGATGCGGTTGTGGCCTTATGTGAAGCCGGTACGGAAGCGGCTGTTCGGCGCCGCTCTGGTCGCGATCGCCGCGTCCTGCGTCGGCCTGGTGATCCCCCTCGTCCTGAAGTGGATCGTCGACGGCCCGGTGGCGGACCGCGACCCCGGCGGCGTCTGGCTCGGCGCGCTGTATCTGCTGTTGCTGGGCATCGGCGAGGCCGCGCTGTTCGGGGTCCGGCGGTGGATGGTGGCGCGTCCGCTGGCCGGGGTCGAGGCGTCGATGCGGGCCGATCTGTACCGGCATCTCCAGCGGCTGCCGGTGGCGTTCCACGACCGCTGGGCATCGGGGCAGTTGCTCTCGCGCGCGACCACGGACCTGATGCTGCTGCGTCAGTTCCTGGCCTTCCCATTGACCTTCCTGCTGGTCAACGGGGCGACGATCCTGATCGGCTTCGTCATTCTGCTGATGCAGCAGTGGACGCTGGGGCTGGTGCTGCTCATCCCGGTCGTGCCGCTGATGATCATCTGCTCGGTCTTCGAGACGAAGTACTCGACCGTGGCACGCCGGGCCCAGGACCAGGTCGGCGATCTGACGACGGTCGTCGAGGAGAGCGTGCTCGGCATCCGCATCATCAAGGGCTTCGGCCGGCACCGCAGCCAGGCCGACGCCTTCCGTGCCCTCTCCCAGCGGCTGCGCATCACGGAGCTGGACAAGGCCCGTCTCCTCGCGGGCATCTGGGCCGCCATCACCGTGATCCCGGAGCTGGCCATCGGTGCGGCGCTGGTGCTCGGCACGGTCCAGGTCGCGGACGGCGACCTCTCCGCGGGCACCCTGGTCGCGTTTCTCTCCACCGCGCTCGCACTGCGCTGGCCGGTCGAGTCGATCGGCTTCCTGCTGGCGATGAGCCAGGAGTCGGCGACGGCGACCGCGCGGTTCTTCGAGGTGATGGACGTGGCCGAGGAGGACGACGCGTCCACCGCCGACGGGCACGCCCCGGGCAGCGCGTCCACCCGCGGTGAAATGGTCTTCGAGGGCGTGGAGTTCCGCTATCCCGACGCGGAGCCCGGCTCCGTGCCCGTGCTGTCCCGGATCGATCTGCGCATCCGGCCCGGCGAGACGATGGCCCTGGTCGGGGCCACGGGCTCCGGGAAGACGACGCTCACCGCCCTCGTGCCACGGCTGCACGAGGCCACCGCGGGGCGGATCACCCTGGACGGTACGGACATCACCACCATGCCCCGGGAGCGGCTGCGCGAGCTGGTGTCCGTGGCCTTCGAGGAGCCGACGCTCTTCTCGGCGAGCGTCGGGGAGAACGTGCTGATGGGCGCCGAGGGTGCCGGGGACGACGAGTTGCGCAGGGCGCTCGCCATCGCCCAGGCCGACTTCGCGCACGATCTGCCCGAGGGCGTCGGCACCCAGGTCGGCGAGCAGGGTCTCAGCCTCTCCGGCGGGCAGCGGCAACGGCTCGCGCTGGCCCGCGCCGTGGTCGGCCGGCCGCGCTTCCTGGTCCTCGACGATCCGCTCTCCGCGCTGGACGTGCACACGGAGGCGCTGGTGGAGGCCGCGCTGCGGCAGGTCCTGGCGGAGACCACGGCGATCGTGGTCGCGCACCGGCCGTCCACCGTGATGCTCGCGGACCGGGTGGCACTGCTTTCGGAGGGCCGGATCACCGCCGTCGGCACCCATCAGGAACTGCTGCGCAGCAACGCCGAGTACGCCTGGCTGATGTCGGGCGCCGAAGGCGCGCCGGACGCGCCCGCCGGGGACGCCTTCCCCGACTTGTCCGCCGAGGACCTCCTCGCCGAGAAGGGCACCCGATGACCAGTACGACGACGGACACAGCCCCCGCCGAGGACGCGCTAGAAGCCACGGGCTCCGAGACCACCGGGGACCGCTTCGACCGGGACGATCTGCCCACCCCGCCCGGCGCGACCGGGGCTCTGCTGCGGTCGCTGCTGCGGCCCTTGAAGGCCCGGGTGGTGCTGTCCGCGCTGCTGCTCCTGGTCCAGCAGGCGGCGGTCCAGGCCGGCCCGCTGCTCGTCGCGTACGCCATCGACAGCGGCGTGCCCGCGTTCCGGGACGCGGACTACGGGCCGCTGATCGCGGTGGCGGTCGGGTACGCGCTGTGCTCGGTGACGGCCGGTGCCATGCAGTACGCGTTCATCCGGGCCTCCGCCCGGCTCAACCAGGACGTGCTGCTCGATCTGCGCGGGCGGATCTTCCGTCATGCGCAGGCACTGAGCGTGGACTTCCACGAGCGCTACACCTCGGGCCGGCTGATCTCCCGTTCCACCACGGACGTGGAGTCGCTGCGGGAGCTGCTCAGCGAGGGACTGCAGGAGCTGATCGGCGTCGGCCTGTCCTTCGTCTCCATCTCGCTGATGCTGCTCTGGCTGGACTTCGGTCTGGGCGCGCTGGCCGTGCTCTCCTTCATCCCGCTGTATCTGCTGGTGCGGCTCTTCCAGCGGCGGGCCGGAGTGCTGTACGCCAAGCGGTCCTCGGCCATCGCCGCGGTCATCGTCAAGTTCGCGGAGACGATGAACGGCATCCGCCCCGTCCAGGCCTTCCGCCGCGAGCCCGTCAACGACGCGCACTTCGAGGGCCTCAACCACACGCACCGGTGGACCAACGGCAGCGCGATGCTGGAGATGGGGCGCTATGTCGTCGGCTCCCGGCTGGTCGCCAACACGGCGGTCGCCGGAATCGTGCTGTGGGGTGCGTACCGGGTGGCCTCGGGCACCCTGGCGCTCGGGGTGCTGGCCGCGGCCGTCCTCTATCTGCGCCGGCTGTACGACCCGATCGACCGGCTCGGCATGTTCCTCAACTCCTATCAGTCGGCCGCGGCCTCGCTGGAGAAGATCGCGGGTCTGCTGGCTCAGACCCCGTCCGTCCCGGAGACGTCGGACCCGCGCGAGCTGCCGGCCCTCACGGGCGAACACCCGGGCCGCGAGGTCGTCTTCGACCAGGTGCGCTTCGCCTACCGCACGGGCGGCGAGGTGCTGCCCCGCTTCGATCTGACGATCCCGGCCGGGCAGACCGTCGCCGTGGTCGGATCGACGGGTGCGGGCAAGTCGACCCTGGCCAAGCTGCTGGCCCGGTTCTACGACCCGTCGGACGGCCGGGTGCTGCTCGACGGTACGGATCTGCGCGACCTGGCCGTGCCGGAGCTGCGGCGGGGTGTGGTGATGGTGACCCAGGAGGCGTTCCTGTTCTCCGGGACGGTCGCCGAGAACATCGCGATCGGCAGCCCGGACGCGACCCGCGCGGAGATCGAGCAGGCCGCCAAGGCGATCGGCGCGCACGATTTCATCAGCGGACTGCCCGACGGGTACGACACGGACGTACGCAAGCGGGGCGGCCGGATCTCGGCCGGTCAGCGCCAGTTGGTCGGGTTCGCCCGCGCCCTGCTCGCGAACCCGGCGGTGCTGATCCTCGACGAGGCGACGAGCTCGCTGGACGTCCCCGGCGAACGGGCGGTGCAACGGGCCATGGACACGGTGCTGCACGGCCGCACCGCAGTGGTGATCGCCCACCGCCTCTCCACGGTGGAGATCGCGGACCGGGTCCTGGTGATGGAGCACGGCCGCATCGTGGAGGACGGCACCCCCGCCGAACTCATCGCCGGCACCGGCCGCTTCGCGGGGCTGCACCAGGCGTGGCGGGAGAGCCTGACCTGAGCGGCCTCCGGCCCGGGGCGCCCGGTGGGGCGGGTGGAGACCGTCCATGGGCGCCCGCCTACGGAACAGGGGCACCCGGGGCCGACAGGACGATCGCTGCGGCAGGGCACAGGTCCACCGCCTCGCGAACCGAGTCCAGCGTGTCAGCGGGCGGCTCGGGCCGCAGCACGATCGCCTTGCCGTCCTCCTCACGCTGGTCGAACACCTCGCCGGCCGTCAACACGCACATTCCGGAGCCGACGCAGCGCTCGGTGTCCACAGTGATCCTCATGGGTCACGCGTCCCAGGTGACCGGGAGGCTCTTCACCCCGTAGACGTCCGCGGTCTCCGGACGCAGGGCAACCTCTTCGGGCGGTACGGCCAGCCGCAGCGTGGGGAAGCGGTCGAGCAGCGCGGGGAACGCGACCTTCATCTCGACGCGGGCCAGTTGCTGCCCCAGGCACTGGTGGATGCCGTGGCCGAAGGCCAGGTGCCCGCCGTCCTGCCTGCGGAGGTCTAGCACGTGGGGGTCGGCGAAGCGCTCGGGGTCGCGGTTGGCAGTGTTGTACGACAGGATCACCCGCGAGCCGGCCTTGATGGTCCGGCCGCCCACCTCGACGTCCTCCAGCGCCGTCCTCATGAACGTCTTGGCGACACTGAGGTACCGCAGCAGCTCCTCCACGGCCCGGTCGGCGAGCGCGGGGTCGGCGCGCAGCGCGGCCAGCTGCTCCGGGTTGCGCAGCAGTGCGAAGGTGCCGAGGGCCAGCATGTTCGCGGTGGTGTCGAGCCCTGCCGCCAGCAGGATCAGGGCGATCCCCCTCAGCTCCTCGTCGGTCAGATCGCTGTCGGTGAGGTCGCTGAGCACGTCGTCGGTGGGGTTCGCGCGTTTGGCGGCCACCAGCTCCGCGAGGTAGTCCTGGGTCGCGGTATAGGCCGCCATCAGGTCCTCGTCGCTCGTCTCCCCGTTCATGAACGAGTCGACCTGCTCCTGGAAGGACCCCCGGTCCTGGTACGGCACCCCCAGCAGTTCACAGATCATGATGGCGGGGATGGGCTTGGCGAACGCGGTCACCAGGTCCGCCGACGGCCCGGCCTCCTCCATGGCGTCCAGGTGGTCGGCGGTGATCTGCTCGACGCGCTCGGTGAGCAGTCGCATCCGCCGTACGGTGAACTTGCCCATCAGCGGCTTTCGATAGCGGCTGTGCTGGGGCTCGTCCATGAGCAGGAACTCGCCGGGCGGCGCCGGGGGTGCCTGCATGTCGCCGTAGTCGATGGTCGGGTGGAGCATGAGCTCCTTGCGTGAGCTGAACCGCGAGTCGGCCAGGACCGACCTGACCAGGTCGTATCCGGTGATCAGCCAGCCGGGTTTTCCGCCGGGGAAGGTGTAGCGGCTGATGGGGCTGTGCCGGCGGGCGTCGACCAGCTCTGCCGGCGGGTCGAACGGGCAGCCGGACCGACGCGCCGTCGGCATCGTCGTGACGGTGTGCGGGAATTCACCCATGACCATTCCTCATCTCGCGATAGTACGCGTTTGACGATGCTCGAAAGCTACGTTGCATTCAGAAGGAGTGTCAATCGACGAAAACGCATTTCCCCAGGTGAATTGCGGGAAATTGATGCAATGACGCTGGGCCCTAATGCAATATCGCGTTGCAATGAATGGCGGCGAAAGCAATACTGGCGGCATGCCAGGAGAACGGTTGACCCAGCAGGACCGCCAGCGCATCGCGGCCGGAATCGCCGACGGGCTCTCCTACGCCGAGATCGCGAGGCGGATCGACCGGCCGACCTCGACGATCAGCCGGGAGATCGGACGCAACGGTGGCCCCAGTGGCTACCAGCCCCAGCGAGCGCACCGGGCGACGACCCAGCGAGCGCGGCGTGGCACACCGGCACCCCCGCGCGCGGCCGAACCATCGGGGGGCGCAACGGGAGAGGAGATCGTCGAGATGGCGGTCCGGGCGGGGCTGCCGAGGATGACAGCACGCGTGCACGTCGACCTGCTGCTGTCCGAGGACGGCAGGCGCACCGCGGCCGAGCTGACCCGCAGGCTGAAGGTCAGCCCCGCCTCCGTCTCCGTGTCCGTGAACTACCTCGTCCAGCACGGCTATGTCCGGCGCGAGCGTGATCCGCAGCGGCGTCGCGACGTCTATGTGATCGACGACCAGGCCTGGTACCACTCCGTCGTTCTCAGCGCGCAACAGACGCTCGATGCGGCACAGTCCGCGATGACCACGGCGGAGGCGTCCGGGCCCGACAGCCCCGTGGGGCAGCGGATGGCCAGGGCAGGGGCATTCCTGGAGCGGGTCAGCCTGGACATCATGGAGTCGGCCGACCGCTGGCGCCCCCTCCTGGGGTGAGGGGCCCCGGAGCGGGCGTCGACGTTCGCCGATGCATACCCTCGCCGAACAGACCCACCGTAGCGCGCACTCCTGGCCAAGTAGCGTGTACAGCAAGGCCATTCACCTGCGCACCAAGCTCGCCGAGGAGCCCCTGGTAGGGTCCGCGGAGAGCATCCACAACGCGATGGAGATGGTTCATGAGGCTGCTCCCGCTGTTCCTCCGACGGCCGATCGAAGCGGTGTACGAACGCCGGCTGGCCGCCACCCTGGCGGGGCTGCCACGCCCGCAGCACGTCGGGATCATGCTCGACGGCAATCGGCGCTGGGCTCGGCAGGCGGGTCACGCGGATGTCCGGGAGGGGTACCGGGCGGGCGGCGCCAAGACCACCGAGTTCCTGGGCTGGTGCAGTGCCGACGGCATCGAGCGCGTGACCCTCTTCATGCTCTCCGACGACAACCTCGGGCGCCCCGCCGAGCAGCTCGGCCCGCTGATCGAGATCATCGAAGAGACCGTCCGGGACATCACGGCCGCAGGCCGTTCATGGGAGGTCCAGGTGATCGGCTCGCTCGACATGCTGCCTGGCGCCAGTGCCCGGGTACTCAAGGAGGCCGCCGCCTCGACCGCGGGACGCGGCGGACTCAAGGTGGACGTCGCGGTCGGCTACGGCGGCCGACGGGAGATCGTCGATGCGGTGAAGAGCGCCTTCGAGGAACACATCGCCGCCGGTGGCGACCCTGCCGAGCTGGCTGAGCGGTTCGAAATCGAGGACATCTCCCGGCATCTGTACTCGCCGACAGCCGACCACACCGACTTCATCATCCGAACCTCCGGAGAACAGCGGCTGTCCGGCTTCCTTCTCTGGCAGTCCGCGTACGCCGAGATGCACTGGGTGGACTGCTACTGGCCGGCGTTCCGTCACGTCGACTTCCTGCGCGCACTTCGCTCGTACGCGAATCGTGAACGGCGATTCGGCAAATGACCGCCTTCGGTGCCGGGGATCACCCGGGGCGAGCGGGCCGGCGAGGTTGGCGGCGACCGCGATGCACTGGCCGCCGTTGCCGCTGAATGAGGACGTGGACCAACGCGGGGATTCAGTCGTGGTCGTCACGGGGTCTTTCTTGGCCGTCGCGGACAGCGAGACCGCCCCGCCATGCGTTGCGCGGCGGGGCGGTCTCGGATCACATGCGCTGGGCCTTGTGGTCAGACGGCACCGAACTCCCCAGCCTTGACGCCCGCCACGAAGGAGGCGAACGAGGCGGCGGAAGCGTTCAGCACCGGGCCGCTCGGGTTCTTCGAGTCGCGGACGGGGACCACGCCGAGTGGGGCGACGAGGTTGGCGGCGACCTCGATGCACTGGCCGCCGTTCTCGCTGAATGAGGACTTGAACCAACGGGGGGACTCGGTCGTCACGGGGTGCCCTTTCGTAACTGGCTGATCATGGCCACGGACGCCGCTCGCGACAGCGCCTCGGCCTGTAGTTGATGGTAGTCCGTCAGGATGGGCAGCACCGATGCGCTGTCTCGCTCAAGATGGCCCCGGTTGGCGGACTCCGCGTACGACATGAGCGAGCGATCCGGCGTCGTGAGCACGGTTACCGGCAACGTCATCGGACGACGAACCCCGATGGTGAACGGGGCGACTTGAAGCACGGTGTTCGACAGCTCGGCGAACTCCATCAAGCGCGCGAACTGTGCGTCCATGAGCGCACCGTCCCCGATGGGGCGGAGGAGACAGCTTTCGTCGAGCACCACGAAGACCAACGGGGGCGGTGTTCGTCCGAGCGACGCTTGGCGCTGCGCAACCAGCGCAATCCGCTCGTCGGCTTGCTCCCGCGAGGCAACGCCCCGTTTCACAGTGCTGTCTCCGAGCGCCGATGCGTATTCCGGCGTCTGGAGCAGGCCAGGTATGACGCCAACTTCGTAGAGCCTGATCTCTACCGCGCGCGCCTCGTGAGTGACGTACTCCGGGAAGCCCTCAAGCAGCGCCCTGTGTCTGACGGCCCGGCTCTGGCGCTCGAACCGGTCTCCGGTTCCAAACGTCCTGTCAGCACTTGCTGCGAACTGTTGAGTTGGTTTCCTCCGCCCAGTTTCAACGGCAGAAATATGCGCCCCGGAACACCCCATGCGCTCGCCGAGTTCGTCCTGCGTCCAGCCGCGCTCATCTCTCAAGCTGCGAAGACGCGCACCGAAAGCCGCACTGGGCGACCGATCGGGTTCCAGTTCCTTCCGATTCACCATCCAGCACCTAACTTGCCTGTCAATCTGCGTAAGTTGAAGACTCCCCCGAGCCTAAGCCACGCTGATCCCCCTTGGTAGCGGAACCGTTACGGAGAGGAGTGGCCCGTGTCTGCGAAAGACGGCCCCCCGAACGAGCAGAAGCCCCCACAAGTACCCGCCCCCGGGACGCTGTTGGTCGATACCAAACGTCGTGACCAGGTCGGGGAGTTCCGGGGGACGGCCGGCCCGTACTGGTCGTTGCGACCGGTCGGCGGCGGGACGGAATGGGAGGCGGAGCCCGTACACGTGCGGCCGCCGAGTCCGATAGAGCGGTTGCGGGCCGAGATCTCGCGGTGCAATGCCCGGAGCGAGGGGCGGATCCTGCGACCGGCGATACGGATGGCCGGTTCGGCATGAACGGGCTTCCTGAACCGACGAGTTACCAGTGCGAAGCGCTCGCCGAAGGGCTCATGTGCGGCACCGGCGAGACGGCGCGGTACGTCCTGGGCACCTTCCGGACCATCTCCCCCGTCCTCGCACTGCGGTGGCTCGGCGGACAGGCGCTGTGGATCGTGGCCCGGCTCGGCCTCGACGCCCGCCTCGACCACCTCGCGGAGCTCCGCGCCTGGTACGAGGACCGCGAAAGCCAACGCGCCGCCCACGCGCACCTCAAGCGCGGCGCCCCGCTGCTCGTCGTCGTCCCCGACACGGACCGCACGTACACGCTGTCCGTACGATCCGGGGAGCAGGCGCCCGCGACCGCGTTCCGCTGCCACCCCGGGGAGGGATCCACATCAAGAATCGCTCACTGCACCCGATACGGCCCCCGGACCGCCGCAGCGCCCTGCGGTACCTGTGGTGGCTGATCGTCTGTCAGCGCCGTCGGGTCTCCGCCGGGGCGCTGCTCGGCAGCGCCTGGATGGTGTGCCTGACGCTGCCGCCGTACCTGCTGTCCCGCGCCATCGACGACGGGCTGCAACCGGGGCGGTGGCCCGCTCTGGTCGGCTGGGTCGCGGCATTGCTGGGTGTGGGTGTGCTGAACGCGTGGCTGGCCATCATGCGGCACCGCACGATGACCAGGGTGCGACTGGACGCCGCCTTCCGTTCCGTGCGGGCCGTGGTCGCGCAGGCGACCCGGCTGGGCGGGGCGCTGCCGCGCCGGGTCACGGCCGGGGAAGTCGTCACGATCGGCTTCGGTGACGTCGCCGTGATCGCCGGCACGCTGACCATCACCGGCCCCGGCGTCGGCGCGGTCCTCGCCTTCGTCGTCGTGGCCGCGCTGCTGCTGGCCGTGGAACCGCTGCTCGCCGCGGTGGTGCTGCTCGGGGTGCCGCTGCTCGGGGTGCTGGTCGGACCGCTGCTGGGGCGGCTGCAGGGCGCCGAGGCGGCGTACCGGGAGCGGCAGGGCGGGCTCGCCGACCGTTTCGAGGACATGGTCGGGGGCCTGCGCGTCCTCAACGGCATCGGCGGCAAGGAGGTGTATGCCGAGCGCTACCGGCGCGGCTCGCGGGAGTTGCGGGCGGAGGGGTACCGCGTCGGCGCGGTGACCAGCTGGATCCAGGCCCTCGGCGTCGGCCTGCCCACCCTGTTCCTCGGGGCCGTGACCTGGCTGGCGGCCCGGATGGCCGCTCAGGGCACCATCAGTGTCGGCGAGTTGGTCGCGGTGTACGGCTACGCCGCGGTGCTCGTGGTGCCGGTCTCGTTCTTCATCGAGGGCGGCTACGACCTCAGCCGCGGGCTGGTCGCCGCCCGCCGGGTCATACGTTTCCTGGACCTGGAGCCCGATTCCGCGGGCGGTGAGGCGGCCGTGGACGGGCCCGGTCCGCCGTCCGCGCTCCGTGATCCGGACTCCGGCGTGGAGGTGGCGCCCGGCAGGCTGACCGCGCTGGCCGGCGCCCGGCCGTCGGAGTCCGCGGCGGTGGTCGAGCGGCTCGGCCGGTTCACCGGGTCGGCCGCGACCTGGGGCGCGATACGCCTGGACGAGATCGATCTGACGCAGGTGCGGCGGCGGATCCTGGTCGCGGACAACGAGGCCGATCTGTTCGCCGGTCCGCTGCGCGAGGTGATCAGCGGCGCCCGGGACCGGGACGAGGAATCCATCGGCCGCTGCCTGTACACGGCCGTGGCGCAGGACATCGTCCGTGGTCTGCCGGACGGACTCGACTCGCCCGTCGACGCGCAGGGCCGCAATCTCTCCGGAGGCCAGCGCCAGCGTGTCCGGCTGGTCCGGGCCCTGCTGGCCGATCCCGAGGTGCTCCTGGCGGTCGAGCCCACCTCGGCGGTCGACGCACACACCGAGGCGGCCATGGCGACCCGGCTGCGCGCCGCGCGCTCCGGCCGCACCACTGTCGTCACCAGCACCTCACCGCTCCTGCTGGACCGGGCGGACACCGTGTACTACCTGGTCGACGGTCGCGTCGCGGCCGTCGGCAGCCATCGTGAACTCCTGGACCGGGAGCCCGGCTACCGCCTCCTGGTGTCCCGCGGTACGGACGACGACCCCGCCGACGAAGGAAGCGTCCCGCCGTCCCGGGAGGCCGTGCGATGACCACCGGATCCGAGCCGACGCCCCCGGCCCTGCCCATCGCCGAACCGTCCCGGATACGCCGGGCGGCGCTCCGGCTGATCCGGCTGGACGCTCGCGTCTTCGCCGCCATGATCGGCCTCAACGCGCTGGCCGCCGGTGCCGGGCTCGTCGGACCGTGGCTGCTCGGCTGCATCATCGACGAGGTCAGGGCCGGCGGCGGGGTGGCCGCGGTGGACCGCCTGGCGCTCACCATCCTCGTCTTCGCCCTGGCGCAGCTCCTCCTGGTCCGTTGCGCCGGCTACGTCGGACACCGCTTCGGCGAGCGGACCCTGGCCCGCATCCGCGAGCAGTTCGCCGACCGGGTGCTCTCGCTGCCCGCCCCGGTGGTCGAGCGGGCCGGCACGGGCGACCTGATGACCCGCGGCACCACCGATGTCGCCGCGGTCGGCGCCACCCTCCGGGACACCGGGCCCGAGGTCCTCATCGCCGGGGTCCAGGCGCTGTTCATCCTCGGTGCGGTCTTCGCGCTCGACCCGCTGCTCGGTGCGTGCGGGGTGCTGGGCCTGCTCGGCATCTGGTTCGCCGCCCGCTGGTATCTGCGCCGGGCGCTCACCGCGTACCTGGCCGAGGGAGCCGCCAACTCGGCTCTCGCGGAGCAGCTGGCGGCCACCGCCGCCGGGGCCCGCACCGTGGAGGCCCTCGGGCTTCAGCAGCGCCGCGTCACGGCATGCCGGGAAGCCATCGAGAAGTGCTGGAGCACCCGGACCCGGACGCTGTTCCTGCGCAGTGTGCTCTTCCCGGCCGTGGACATCTCGTACGTCATTCCGGTGGCCGGTGTCCTGCTCGTCGGCGGCGTACTGCACGACCACGGCACGATGAGCCTCGGCGCGGTGGTCGCCTCGGCCCTGTATCTGCGGCAGCTCTCCCAGCCCCTGGACACCATCCTCCAGCGGCTCGAACAGCTGCAGAGCGGCAGCGCCTCCTTCGCCAGGGTCGAGGGCCTCGGCCTGGCGGCGCACACACCACCGGCCGTCTCCCCCGCTCCGGCCGACGACCGGATCGAGGTGACGGATGTGCACTACGCCTACGACGGCGGGGGCGATGTGCTGCACGGTGTCGACCTGACGGTCCGTCCCGGCGAGCGGCTCGCCATCGTCGGCCCCTCCGGCGCGGGCAAGACCACCCTGGGCAGACTGCTGGCGGGCCTGGACGCACCGCGCACCGGTTCGGTGACGGTCGGGCGGGTCCCGGTCGCCGGGCTGGACCCCGAGCGGCTGCGCCGGCACGTCGTCCTGGTCACCCAGGAGCACCACGTCTTCCTCGGCACGGTCCGGGACAACCTGAAGATCGCCTCGGCCGACGCCACCGATGCCGAACTGCGCGCGGCACTCGCCGTCGTCGGCGCCGAGTGGGCCGACGAGCTGCCGGACGGCCTGGACACCGATCTGGGCCACGGCGGGCATCGGCCGGACGGCGCCCGGTCACAGCAGCTCGCCCTGGCGCGCGTGGTGCTGGCCGACCCGCACACGCTGATACTCGACGAGGCCACCGCGCTCCTGGACCCGAGGACGGCCCGGCACACGGAACAGGCGCTGGCCGCCGTCCTCGACGGCCGGACCGTCGTCGCCGTCGCGCACCGCCTGCAGACGGCTCACGACGCCGACCGGGTGGCGGTGATGGAGGACGGCCGGATCACCGAACTCGGCACCCACGACGATCTCGTGGCGGCCGACGGCGCCTACGCCGCGCTCTGGCGCTCCTGGCACGGTGAAGGCCCAACCTCCTCCTGAGAGCCTGTGACGCCCGGACGCGGCGGGGCCCGCCCCCCGTCCGCGCCGCCCGGCGCGCGCGACCGGGCCGGAGCTGGTCTGCTGATTCCAGGGGGAAGTCCACTCCCATGTCCCGGAGAGATCCAGATGAGCGTCCCCAGCGTCTACCGAGCCGCGCAGGCCACCGCCGCCGGTGGTCCTTTCGAGATCGTCGAGCGCGCGGTGCCCCAGCCGGGTCCGGGTCATGTCCGGGTGGCCGTGGACGCCTGCGGCGTCTGCCACAGCGACGCCCTCTTCGTGGACGGCGTGCTCCCGGGCGTGCGGTTCCCAGTGGTCCCCGGGCACGAGATCGCCGGCCGGATCGAGGAGCTCGGCGACGGCACGCACAGCGCCTGGCAGGTGGGTGACCGGGTGGCGGTGGGCTGGTTCGGCGGCAGCTGCCACCACTGCACACCGTGCAGGCAGGGCGACTTCATGGTCTGCGTGAACCTGAAGGTGCCCGGGTGGGCGTACGACGGGGGCTATGCCGAGAGCGTCATCGTCCCGGCGGACGCACTGGCCCGGATCCCCGACGCGCTGTCGGCGACCGACGCGGCGCCCATGGGCTGCGCGGGAGTGACCACGTACAACGGACTGCGGCGCAGCGCCGCCCGGCCGGGAGACCTGGTCGCCGTGCTCGGCATCGGCGGGCTCGGGCACCTGGGCGTGCAGTACGCGGCCGCGATGGGCTTCGAGACGGTGGCGATCGCCCGCGGAGCCGCCAAGGCCGACTTCGCGAAGGAGCTCGGCGCGCACCACTACATCGACAGCACCGCGGGCACCACCGTCGCGGACGCGCTGCAGTCCCTGGGCGGTGCCCGGGTCGTCCTGGCCACCGCCGCCAACTCCGGGGCCATCACCGCGACCGTGGAGGGACTCGCGCCCCGCGGCGAGCTGGTGGTCATCGGCGCGGACCCGGAGCCGCTGGGGATCAGCCCGAACCAGTTGCTCATGACCGGCAAGGTCGTCCGGGGCCACCCGGCCGGCACCGCGCAGGACGTGCAGGACACCCTGGCGTTCAGCGCCCTGCACGGGATCCGCCCGATGACCGAGACGGTGCCGCTGGACGGGGCGGAGGAGGCGTACCGGAAAATGCTGTCCGGCGCCGCCCGCTTCCGGATGGTGCTCACCACCGCCTGACGCCCGGACCTTCCGGGCTTCACCGCGACCGGTTCCGCTCCTCGGTACGAGCGGCGCCGGTCGCAGCCGTGCTCGTGCTGCGGGCACCCGTGCCGAACGTCGAGGACAGCAGCGATTCCCGCAGGTAGTACGGGAGTCGGCGGGCCGCTGCGACCGCTCCTCCCGGGGCCGCCCGCGCGGCATCGGCTACGACGGGTGCCGTAGTGCCCGCACCCCGGCCGTAGACGGCCGACCCGGTGGGTGTCGTCCGGAGCGACGGGTCCCCCGATACGGGTGGGCGAGAGAAGCCCGCGGCGGAGACGACCGGCCTCTCCACCCCTGACGTACCCGCGGTCGGCCCCCCGGGCGAACGCGGCGAAACCGGCCACGGCCGCCGCGGTCGGCCGCCCGGAGGCGTGCCCGCTTCAGGACACCGGCTCTCCAACAGGATGTGGATGGTAAGAAATCAGCCACATCTCGACGTCATCTCAGCCAGTGCCGAACACCCGCTCCCCGGCCCGCTGTTCGAACACGAAGGCTTCGAGCCCGACCTCGGCTCCCTCTTCGAATTCCGGGCACGGAGGACGCCCTACGGCATCGCGGTGATGGTCCGTGAAACGTCCGCTTAACGAACATGACCTTTCCGGCAACGGACGAGTTCCGGCCAAGTTGTTGACGCGGTCCTGACAGAGACGGCTTCCTGCTGACACTCTTCACCCCGTTCTGCGCACTTCTCGCTCACCCCGGACGGCTCACCGAGCCGCCGGTACCCCCCTCGCAGAAGGAGTCCGCGTGAGATCCACGCCCAGCCGTCGTGCCACCGCGACCGGCGCTCTGATAGCCGCAGCAGCCCTCCTCGCCGTCGGCGTCCAGACCGGAACGGCCACTGCCACTCCCAGCAGCGCCACAGCGGCGAACGCGGCGGCGGCCGGCGCCGACCACGGTGCCCTGGCCAAGCAGCTCTCCCCGTCCCAGCGCGCCGAGCTGATCCGCGAGGCCAGCGCGAGCAAGGCGGACACGGCCAAGGACCTCGGTCTCGGCTCGCAGGAGAAGCTCGTCGTCAAGGACGTCATCCAGGACAACGACGGCACCACGCACACGCGTTACGAGCGCACCTTCGCCGGACTCCCGGTGCTCGGTGGCGACCTGATCGTCCAGGAGAACAAGGCCGGGACCACGCAGAGCGTCACCAAGGCCTCCAAGGTCTCCAGCGCGCAGCTGAAGTCCGTGGACACGGCGGCCGACGTCGCGCCCGCGGTGGCCGAGAAGCAGGCACTCGGCCTCGCCAAGGCCGACGGATCCAAGAAGACCGAGGCCGACCGGGCACCGCGCAAGGTGGTCTGGATGGCGCAGGGCAAGCCGCAGCTCGCCTACGAGACCGTCGTCGGCGGCCTCCAGGAGGACGGCACCCCGAACCAGCTGCACGTCATCACCGACGCCACCACCGGCGCGAAGCTGTACGAGTGGCAGGGCATCGAGAACGGCACCGGCAACACCGAGTACAGCGGCCAGGTGACCCTCGGCACCGCCCCGTCGTACACGCTGACGGACACGGGCCGCGGCAACCACAAGACGTACAACCTGAACCACGGCAGCTCCGGCACCGGGACGCTGTACTCCAAGTCCACCGACGTGTGGGGCGACGGCACCCCGCAGAACTCGGAGACCGCCGCCGCGGACGCCCACTACGGCGCTGCGGAGACGTGGGACTACTACAAGAACGTGCAGGGCCGCACCGGCATCCGGGGCGACGGCGTCGGCGCGTACTCCCGCGTCCACTACGGCAACAACTACGTCAACGCCTTCTGGGACGACAGCTGCTTCTGCATGACCTACGGCGACGGTGACGGCAACGTCAACCCGCTGACCGCCCTCGACGTGGCCGCGCACGAGATGACGCACGGTGTCACCTCGGCCACCGCCGACCTGGTCTACAGCGGCGAGTCCGGCGGCCTCAACGAGGCGACCAGCGACATCTTCGCCTCCGCGGTCGAGTTCTACGCCAACAACGCCAGTGACCCGGGCGACTACCTCATCGGCGAGAAGATCGACATCAACGGTGACGGCACCCCGCTGCGTTACCAGGACAAGCCGAGCAAGGACGGCGCGTCCAAGGACGCCTGGTACTCCGGCATCGGCAACGTCGACGTCCACTACTCCTCGGGCCCGGCGAACCACTTCTTCTACCTGCTCTCCGAGGGCAGCGGCGCCAAGGTCATCAACGGGGTCTCCTACGACTCCCCGACCTCCGACGGCCTGCCGGTGACCGGCATCGGCCGCGACAAGGCCGCGCTGATCTGGTTCAAGGCGCTCACCACCAAGTTCACCTCCACCACGAACTACGCGGCGGCCCGCACCGGCGCCCTCGCCGCGGCCGGTGAGCTGTACGGCACGACCAGCGCCGAGTACAAGGCCGTCGGAGACGCCTTTGCCGCCATCAACGTCGGCACCCGCGACGGCGGCAACCCCGACCCGGGCGGCAAGGTCTTCGAGAGCAAGACGTCGGTCGCCATCCCGGACCGCGGTGCGGCCGTCACCAGCTCGGTCAACGTCACCGGTGTCACCGGCAACGCGCCCAGCGCCCTCAAGGTCGACGTGGACATCACCCACACCTACCGCGGTGACCTGGTCGTCGACCTCGTCGCCCCGGACGGCACGGCCTACCGGCTGAAGAACTCCTCGGCCGGCGACTCGGCGGACGACGTCCGTGGCACCTACACGGTCAACGCGTCCTCCGAGGTGGCCAACGGCACCTGGAAGCTCAAGGTCCAGGACGTCTACTCGGGTGACACGGGCAAGATCAACAGCTTCAAGCTCACCTTCTGAACCCCGCACCGGTCATGACCCGGTGACCGCCGCCCGGCAGGAGCTCACGCCCCTGCCGGGCGGTTCCGTGCCGGAGCCTGGCGGGGGGACCCCGAACGGGGGTGGGCGCCCAGTCGGGGGGCACCCGACAAAGGCTCCAGACATCCGCACCCCCACAACAT
>NZ_JBHVWT010000014.1:0-142098 GCF_042882135.1 Streptomyces sp. NPDC058240 | reverse complement strand
GGGGGGGGGGACCTTGTTTTTTGTGGTGTGGTTTTGGGGGGGGGGTTGGTGGGGGGCCGGGGGGTGGGGGGGGCCCCTTGGGGGGGGCCCCCCCCGACAGGCTCTCAGCGCATCAGCACGCCCGCACCGTCCCCCGCCGCCTCCGTGGGCAGCGCCACCAGGCCGAGTTCCGCTCCGGTCGCCAGCAGCGGATGGGCCGGAAGCGCCCGCACCGTGTAGCCGTACGGCCCCGTGCGGTCGAGGGCGAGCGGCCCCTCGTAGAGCCAGCGGCCCTCCAGGTCCTGGCCCCCGGCCGGTTTCAGCGGGAAGACCTGGGCGTCCGAGATCCCGTCGGCGGCGTCCACCCGGCCGGCCACCGCCTGCACCTCCACGTCGTCCGGCTCCAGCACCCCGAGGGCGACCCTGGCCCGGAGCGTCAGCGTCGCCCCCAGCTCGGCCGAGCCGTCCGCCGCGGTGGGCGCCACGGCCTCCACATGGTCGACGGCCACGCGCGGCCAGGCGGCACGGACCCTGGCCTTCCAGTCGGCGAGCCGGCGCGCCGTCCCGGGGTCCAGCGCGCGCCGGGCGCGCGCGGCGGGCGCGTACAGCCGCTCCACGTACTCGCACACCATCCGCCCGGCCAGCACCTTGGGACCGAGCGTGCCCAGCGTGCGGCGGACCATCTCGATCCAGCGCTCCGGAAGCCCCTCGTCGCCCCGGTCGTAGAAGCGGGGCGCGACCCTGTCCTCGATCAGCTCGTAGAGGGCGGCGGCCTCCAGATCGTCCCGGCGGTCCTCGTCCAGGGCCAGACCGTCGGCGGTCGGGATCGCCCAGCCGAAGTCCGGCTCGAACCACTCGTCCCACCAGCCGTCGAGCACCGAGAGGTTGAGGCAGCCGTTGAGCGCGGCCTTCATCCCGCTCGTACCGCAGGCCTCCAGCGGGCGCAGCGGATTGTTCAGCCATACGTCGCAGCCCGGGTAGAGCTTCTGCGCCATGGCCATCCCGTAGTCCGGCAGGAAGACGATGCGGTGGCGCACCCGGGGATCGTCGGAGAACCGCACCAGCTCCTGCACCAGCCGCTTTCCGCCGTCGTCGGCGGGGTGGGCCTTGCCGGCGACGACGATCTGGATCGGGCGGGTCGGGTGGAGCAGCAGTTCCATCAGCCGGTCGCGGTCGCGCAGCATCAGCGTGAGCCGCTTGTACGAGGGAACGCGCCGGGCGAAGCCGATCGTCAGCACGTCCGGGTCCAGCACGCCGTCGATCCAGCCGAGTTCGGCCGGCTCGGCGCCCCGGGCACGCCATGAGGCGTGCAGCCGCTCGCGCACCTCGGTGACCAGCTGTCCGCGCAGGGACCGCCGCAGGTCCCAGAGTTCCCGGTCCGGGACCTCGGCGGCGGAGTCCCAGCGTCCGGGCGTGCCGCCGTAGCGGTTGCGCAGCCGGAAGACCTCGGGCGCCACCCAGGTGGGTGCGTGGACCCCGTTGGTCACCGAGGTGATCGGCACCTCGGCCGCGTCGAAGCCCGGCCACAACCTGGCGAACATCTCCCGGCTGACCGAGCCGTGGAGGGTGGAGACCCCGTTGGCCCGCTGGGCGAGCCGCAGTCCCATCACCGCCATGTTGAAGAGACCGGTCTCACCGTCGGGGTGGGTCTCCATGCCCAGTTGCAGGATGCGTTCGGCGGCCACGCCCGGGAGTTCGCCGTCGTCGCCGAAGTGCCGGGCGACGAGTTCGCGGTCGAAGCGGTCGATCCCGGCGGGCACCGGCGTGTGGGTGGTGAAGACCGTGCCGGCCCGTACGGACTCCACCGCGGAGTCGAAGTCCATTCCGGTGCCGGAGAGTTCACGGATGCGTTCGAGTCCGAGGAAGCCGGCGTGCCCCTCGTTGGTGTGGAAGACCTCGGGATCCGGGTGCCCCGTGAGCCGGCAGTACGTCCGCACGGCCCGTACGCCGCCGATGCCCAGGAGCATCTCCTGGAGGAGCCGGTGCTCGCTGCCGCCGCCGTACAGCCGGTCGGTCACCTCGCGTTCGCCCGGCGCGTTCTCCTCCACGTCGGAGTCGAGCATCAGCAGCGGTACGCGTCCGACCCGGGCCTGCCAGATGTGGGCGTGCAGCGAACGGCCGCCGGGCAGGGACAGCACCACCCGGCTCGGGGTTCCGTCGGCCTCGCGCAGCAGGGCGACCGGGAGCTCGTTCGGATCGAGTACCGGATAGTGCTCCTGCTGCCAGCCGTCGCGCGACAGGCTCTGGCGGAAGTAGCCGTGCCGGTAGAGCAGTCCGACCCCGACGAGGGGGACGCCCAGATCGCTGGCGGCCTTGAGGTGGTCGCCGGCGAGGATACCGAGCCCGCCGGAGTACTGGGGCAGGGCCGCGGTCACTCCGAACTCGGGCGAGAAGTAGGCGACGGCGGCCGGGAGTTCCGCTCCCAGCTCCAGCTGTTCCTGGTACCACCTGGGTCCGTGCAGGTAGTCCCGGAGGTCCTGGGAGGCCCCGGTCAGCCGGTGCAGGAACTGCTGGTCCCGGGCCAGCTCGGCGAGTCGTCCGGCGGATACGGCACCGAGCAACCGCACCGGATCGCATTCCGCCGTCCGCCGGACCTCCGGGTCGACGGCCTGGAACAGCTCACGGGTCTCGGTGTGCCAGGACCAGCGCAGATTGTGGGCGAGGTCGCTGAGCGGTCGAAGGGGTTCGGGGAGGACGGGGCGCACGGTGAACCGACGAATGGCCTTCACGTGTTCCACCTTTACAGGGGACGTACGGATCCGAGGGGACGCACCACGGTGTGCGGCGCTCCGTCACCCTCGACGGCAGCGGCGGGCCCCGCCCCATCCGTAACCGGATTCCCGCACGACCCCTCCAGGCACATCGACCACACAGGTAATGGCCGATTCCATTCCCCCGTCCGGTCTTGTGGCACTCCACACCAAGGAGAAAGCTGCCCAGTGGCGTCCGGAGGGTCACCGGCGAGCCCGCGCACACGGGGCGACGCCCGGTGCGAACAGGTCGTCATGAATACGCCCGAGTAGTTAACAGAATCACTGGATTGGCCCACCGGGAATCGTGGGAAGGCTTCTCCGGTACACAGTCCGAGTGCGCCCCGGGCACCAAATGAATACCGCCCGAATGCAGCAAGAATGCGAGGCATCCGCGGGTGTGGAGTTCATCCGGTTCACATGCGCGAAACATACCCGCGCCCAGGTCATTCGACTGCCATTCGAGTGAATGCGGACAGGAGCGGCCATGCCCACACCCCACCAGCCGTCGACGGAGCAGCTAGAAAGGACGGACCCCATCGGTCGCGGTGCGCGCATTTCGCCCTCCGCCACTGTGCCGCGCCCCGTTCGGCCCGAACCCCAGTCCCCAGGTGATTCCATGATCGGTCGCATTCCCGTCCTCGACGTCCGTCCCCTCGTCGACTGCGGCAGAAGGCCCGCCAAGGCCGTTGCCGATGAGACCTTCCAGGTGACCGCGACCGTCTTCCGCGAGGGGCATGAGGCCGTCGCCGCCAATGTGCTCCTGACGGACCCGAGCGGGCGGCCCGGCCCGTGGACGCCGATGCGCGAGCTCGCTCCCGGCACCGACCGCTGGGGCGCCGATGTCACCCCGGTCTCCGAGGGCCGCTGGACGTATACGGTCGAGGCCTGGAGCGATCCGGTCACCACCTGGCGGCAGCGCGCCCGGATCAAGATTCCGGCGGGGATCGACACCGCGCTCGTCCTGGCGGAGGGTGCCGAGCTGTACGAGCGGGCCGCCGGGGGCGTGCCCAAGCGGGACGGCCGCGAGGCGGTGCTGGCCGCCGTCGACGCGCTGCGCGACACGTCCCGCCCGGCCGCCGCCCGGCTGGCCGCGGCGCTTGCCCCCGAGGCGCAGGCCGCGCTCGCCCGCCATCCGCTGCGCGAACTGGTCAGCGCGTCCCGGCCGCTGCCACTGGTGGTCGAGCGCCGGCGGGCCCTGTTCGGTTCCTGGTACGAGCTGTTCCCGCGCTCGGAGGGGGCCAGGGTCGAACCGGCCGCGCCGACGAGAAGGAAGGGCGGGGCGGGCCGGGCCGGGAAGCCGGCGAGGATCGTCAGCGGTACCTTCCGCACGGCCGCCGAGCGGCTTCCCGCGGTCGCCGCGATGGGCTTCGACGTGGTCTATCTCCCGCCGATCCACCCCATCGGAACCACCCACCGCAAGGGCCCCAACAACTCGCTCTCCCCGGCCCCGCACGACGTGGGGGTGCCGTGGGCGATCGGCTCCGCGGAGGGCGGTCACGACGCCGTCCATCCCGGGCTCGGCACCCTCGAAGACTTCGATCATTTCGTCGGGACAGCCCGCGATCTGCGTATGGAGATCGCCCTCGATTTCGCGCTCCAGTGTTCTCCCGACCACCCCTGGGTGGAGAAACACCCGGAGTGGTTCCACCATCGTGCGGACGGCACGATCGCCTATGCCGAGAATCCGCCGAAGAAATACCAGGACATCTATCCGATCGCCTTCGACAAGGATCTGCGCGGACTGGTCACCGAGACCGTGCGCATTCTGCGGTTCTGGATGGATCACGGGGTGCGGATCTTCCGCGTCGACAATCCGCACACCAAGCCGGTGATCTTCTGGGAGAAGGTGATCGCGGACATCAACCGGACCGACCCCGATGTGATCTTTCTCGCCGAGGCATTCACCCGGCCCGCGATGATGAAGACGCTCGCGGCCATCGGCTTCCAGCAGTCCTACACGTATTTCACCTGGCGCAACACCGGGCAGGAAATCACCGAATACGTCACGGAGTTGTCCGGCGAAACCGCTTCCTACATGCGGCCCAACTTCTTCGTGAACACGCCGGACATCCTGTCCGGCTATCTCCAGGCCGGAGGCCGCCCGGCCTTCGAGACGCGGGCCGTCCTCGCCGCGACGCTCTCCCCCTCCTGGGGTGTGTACGCGGGCTACGAGCTGTGCGAGAACACCCCGGTCCGGCCCGGCAGTGAGGAGTACCTCGACTCGGAGAAGTACCAGATCCGGCCCAGGGACTGGGAGTCGGCGGAGCGCGAGGGCCGTTCGCTGGCCCCGCTCATCACCACGCTCAACCGCGTCAGGCGCCGCAACCCGGCTCTGCAGCAGCTGCGCGACGTGCACTTCCACTCCACCGACAACGACGCGTTGATCGCGTACAGCAAGCGTTCGGGGTCGAACATCGTTCTGGTGGTCGTCAACCTCGACCCGCACCACACCCACGAGGCCACGGTCTCGTTGGACATGCCGCGACTCGGCCTCGACCGGCACGAGCGCGTGCCGGTGCGCGACGAGCTCACCGGCGATACCTATCACTGGGGCAGGACCTTCTATGTGCGCCTAGAGCCGGGCGTCACGCCCGCGCACATCGTCGTCCTGCGACCGTCCCCGCCGACCGGAGGGTCACCCACACCATGATCGTCAATGAGCCTGTCCACGACACGTTCGAGGACACCCCGGCCAAGGACCGCGATCCCGACTGGTTCAAGCGCGCCGTCTTCTACGAGGTCCTCGTCAGGTCCTTCCAGGACTCCAACGGCGACGGCATCGGCGACCTCAAGGGCATCACCGCCAAACTGGACTATCTGCAGTGGCTGGGCGTCGACTGCCTCTGGCTGCCGCCGTTCTTCAAGTCGCCGCTGCGCGACGGCGGTTACGACGTCTCCGACTACACCGCCGTGCTGCCGGAGTTCGGTGATCTGGCCGACTTCGTGGAGTTCGTCGACGCCGCGCACCAGCGCGGGATGCGCGTGATCATCGACTTCGTCATGAACCACACCAGCGATCAGCACGACTGGTTCCAGCAGTCCCGCACCGACCCGGAGGGGCCGTACGGCGACTACTACGTCTGGGCCGACGACGACAAGCAGTTCCCGGACGCCCGGATCATCTTCGTGGACACGGAGACGTCCAACTGGACCTTCGACCCGGTGCGCAAGCAGTACTACTGGCACCGGTTCTTCTCCCACCAGCCCGATCTCAACTACGAGAACCCGGCGGTGCAGGAGGAGATCATCTCCGCGCTCCGCTTCTGGCTGGACCTCGGCATCGACGGTTTCCGGGTGGACGCCGTGCCGTATCTCTACCAGCGGGAGGGCACCAACTGCGAGAACCTCCCGGAGACGCACGACTTCCTCAAGCGGGTCCGCAAGGAGATCGACGCTCACTACCCGGACACCGTGCTGCTCGCCGAGGCCAACCAGTGGCCGGAGGACGTCGTCGACTACTTCGGCGAGTACCAGGTCGGCGGCGACGAGTGCCACATGGCGTTCCACTTCCCCGTGATGCCGCGGATCTTCATGGCCGTCCGGCGCGAGAGCCGCTACCCGGTCTCCGAGATCCTGGCGAAGACACCGGCGATCCCGAAGAACTGCCAGTGGGGCATCTTCCTGCGCAACCACGACGAACTCACCCTCGAAATGGTCACGGACGAAGAGCGCGACTACATGTACGCGGAGTACGCCAAGGATCCGCGCATGCGGGCCAACATCGGCATCCGGCGGCGGCTCGCGCCCCTGCTGGACAACGACCGCAACCAGATCGAGCTGTTCACCGCGCTGCTGCTGTCCCTGCCCGGCTCCCCGATCCTCTACTACGGGGACGAGATCGGGATGGGCGACAACATCTGGCTCGGCGACCGGGACGCCGTACGCACCCCGATGCAGTGGACGCCCGACCGGAACGCCGGGTTCTCCTCCAGCGACCCGGGGCGGCTCTACCTCCCCACGATCATGGATCCGGTCTACGGCTACCAAGTCACCAATGTCGAGGCGTCGATGGCGTCGCCGTCGTCGCTGCTGCACTGGACGCGGCGGATGATCGAGATCCGTAAGCAGAACCCCGCCTTCGGTCTCGGCTCGTACAACGAACTGCCGTCGTCGAACCCGGCCGTGCTCGCCTTCACCCGTGAGCACGGGGACGATCTCGTGCTGTGCGTGCACAACTTCTCGCGGTTCGCGCAGCCGACGGAGCTCGATCTGCGGTCGTTCACCGGGCGTCACCCGGTGGAGCTGATCGGCGGGGTACGCTTCCCCGCCGTCGGCCAATGGCCCTACCTGCTGACTCTCGCGGGGCACGGCTTCTACTGGTTCCGGCTGCGCAAGGACGCGCCGCCGAGCTGACCGGACACCCTCTCCCACACCGACCGCGGGGCGGTTTCCGCCGCCCCGCACGGGGCACCCCCCACGTCGCACACGTACGGCCCCTTCCGGGTCCCATCTGGCGTTTCGATCCCATCGAGTCGAGTCCGTACGGACCATCCTGACCCGACACGTCCCGCACAGCCGGACAGCTATTGCCGCAATCCGGGACACTCTTCGCATCCTGTGGTGTGCCCGGGGAAAGGACGCGATGCCATGTCGGAGGCTGCATCCACTCGGGTCGCCCTGGCTGACAGCACAGCCCTGCTCCCGTCTCTCGCCCCCCTGCTGCACGAATGGCTGCCCCGGCAGCGGTGGTTCGCGGGCAAGGGGCGGCCGGTCACCGCGTTCTCGCTGGTGTCGGCGACCGAAATACTGCCCGTGGGCACCGGTTCCGTCGCCGCCGGAACCGGAACCGGGCTGCTCCATCTGCTGGTCCGGGCCCATCAGCCGGCCACGCCCGCGCAGTCGCCGGACGACTGCTACCAACTGCTGCTCGGCGTACGGGCCGCGCTGCCGCCCCGGCTGGCGCCCGCGCTCATCGGCCAGGTGACCGAGGGGCCGCTGGCCGGCCGCACCGTCTACGAGGGGCTGCACGACCCGCGCCTCGCCGCACTCCTGCTGGAACGGTTCCGCACCCCCGGCACGCTCGGCGCCCTGCGCTTCGACCGGAGCGGTCCGGCCATCGCCGCGGGGCTCGCACCGCGGCTGCTCGAAACCGAGCAGTCCAACACCTCGCTCGTCTACGGCGACGCCTACATCCTCAAGATCTTCCGCCGGATCTTCCCGGGCACCAACCCCGATCTGGAACTTCCGCTGGCGCTGGCGCAGGAGGGCTGCGGGCGGGTGCCCGCCCCCGTCGCCTGGTTCGAGTCCATCACCCCCCGGCCGCTCACCCTCGGTGTGCTCCAGCCGTTCCTGAGCGGCGCCGAGGACGGCTGGCGGCTCGCCCTGCGCGCCCTGGCCGCGGGCCTGGACTTCACCGGCGAGGCCCGCGCGCTGGGCCGGGCCACCGCCGAGGTGCACACCGCGCTCGCCGCCGCCCTGCCGACGCCCGCCCTGCAACGCGCCCAGACCGAGCGCCTCGCCGCCTCGATGGTGCGCCGGCTGGAGGCCGCCGCCCAGGCGGTGCCGGAGCTCGTGCCGTACGTCCCCGGGCTGCGTGCCGCCTTCGACGCGGTGGCCGCGCTGGGGCACCGGGGACGCGACTGGGCGGCCCAGCGGGTGCACGGCGATCTCCATCTCGGCCAGACCCTGCGCGCGGCCGACGGTTTCTGGTCACTGATCGACTTCGAGGGCGAACCGGCCAGACCGCTGCCCGAGCGCCGCCGGCCGCAGCTCCCGGTGCGCGACATCGCCGGGATGCTCCGCTCCTTCGACTACGCGGCCCGCTCGCACCGCCCGTGGAACGCCGACTGGGCGGCCCGCTGCCGGACCGCCTACTGCGAGGGGTACGCCGACGCGGCGGGCGTCGACCCGCGCAGCGAACCGGAGTTGCTGCGCGCCCACGAGACCGACAAGGCGGTGTACGAGGTGCTGTACGAGGCACGGCACCGGCCCGACTGGCTTCCGGTCCCGATGGCCGCGATCCACCGTCTGGCCGCCGCCGACGACTGACGGCCCGGCGCGCGTACCCCCTCGTCGCTCTCCCGTCCCCTTCTCCCCCTCAACACCCTCCGAGGAGGCTGTCCCTGTGACCGCCCGCAAGCCGTCCCGAAAGCCGTCCGCCAAAACGCCCGCCCCCACCGAGGTCCCCCGAGTCCAGCCACCGGCACCCGACGGGGCACCGGCCCCCGCGGGCCCGGCCGAGGCGGGGGCGGCGCCGCCGTCGCCGGAACCGGCCGCCCCCGCCGGACGGAAGAAGCCGCCGGCCGAGCGGGCCGGCACCGCGACGCCGCGCCCCCGCCGGAGCGCCGGCAGCCAGGGCGTACGGCAGGCGCGCCCCCTCGACGACGGCGACCGGGGACGGCTGCTCGCCGGTGAGCACCACGCCCCGCACGACCTGCTCGGCGCCCACCCGGTCCGGGGTGGTGTGACCTTCCGGGTGCTGCGCCCGTACGCCCGATCGGTGACCGTCCTCGCCAAGGGGCTGCGGGCGCAGCTGCACGACGACGGCGACGGCTTCTTCTCCGGGCTGCTGCCGATGCCCGCACTGCCCGAGTACCGGCTGCTGGTCGCCTACGACGACAACGAGATCGAGGTGGAGGATCCGTACCGCTTCCTGCCCGCGCTCGGCGATCTCGATCTGCATCTGATCGGCGAGGGGCGGCACGAGGAGCTGTGGACCGCCCTCGGCGCGCAGCCCATGGAGCACCAGGGAGTGGCGGGCACCCGGTTCACCGTCTGGGCGCCCGACGCCCGCGGTGTGCGGGTCATCGGGGACTTCAACTACTGGGACGGCACCGGCTTCCCGATGCGTTCGCTCGGCTCCACCGGGGTGTGGGAGCTGTTCCTGCCCGCGATCGGGGAGGGCGCGCTCTACAAGTTCGACCTCTGCCGCCCGGACGGTTCGCACACGCTGCGCGCCGACCCGATGGCCCGGTACGCCGAGGTGCCGCCCTCCAACGCCTCGATCGTGACGGCCTCGCACCACGAATGGCGGGACCAGGAGTGGATGGCGCACCGCGGGGACGTCCCGGTGCACGAGGCGCCGATGTCCGTGTACGAGGTGCATCTTCCGTCCTGGCGCCCGGGGCTCACCTACCGCCAGCTGGCCTCCCAACTCCCGGCGTACGTAGGGGATCTGGGGTTCACGCATGTGGAGCTGATGCCGGTCTCCGAGCACCCCTTCGGCGGCTCCTGGGGCTATCAGGTCACCGGTTTCTACGCCCCGACGTCGCGCATGGGCACCCCCGACGACTTCCGTTTCCTCGTCGATTCCCTGCACCGGGCCGGGATCGGCGTGATCGTCGACTGGGTGCCCGCGCACTTCCCGCGCGACGACTGGGCGCTGGCCGAGTTCGACGGCCGGCCGCTGTACGAGCACTCCGATCCGTCGCGGGCGGCGCACCCCGACTGGGGCACGCTGGAGTTCGACTTCGGACGCACCGAGGTACGCAACTTCCTGGTGGCCAACGCCACTTACTGGTGCGAGGAGTTCCACATCGACGGGCTGCGGGTCGACGCCGTCGCCTCGATGCTCTATCTCGACTACTCGCGCGAGGAGGGCGAGTGGTCCCCGAACGAGCACGGCGGGCGGGAGAATCTGGACGCCGTCGCCTTCCTCCAGGAGATGAACGCCACCGTCTACCGACGCAATCCGGGTGTGGTGACCATCGCGGAGGAGTCCACCGCCTGGGACGGCGTCACCCGCGCCACCCACCATGTCGGCCCCGGCGGCTTCGGGGGCCTCGGCTTCGGGCTGAAGTGGAACATGGGCTGGATGCACGACTCCCTGGAGTACGTGTCGAAGGAGCCGGTGCACCGCAAGTACCACCACAACGAGATGACCTTCTCGATGGTGTACGCGTACAGCGAGAACTACGTCCTGCCGATCTCGCACGACGAGGTGGTGCACGGCAAGCGGTCGCTGGTCTCCAAGATGCCCGGCGACTGGTGGCAGCAGCGTGCCAACCACCGGGCCTACCTCGGCTTCATGTGGGCCCACCCGGGCAAGCAACTCCTGTTCATGGGACAGGAGTTCGCCCAGGGGGCGGAGTGGTCGGAGGGGCACGGCCCGGACTGGTGGCTGCTCGACCCCTCGTACGCGGCGGAGAGCGACCACCGGGGCGTACGCACCCTGGTGAGCGACCTGAACACGGTGTACGGCGCGACCCCCGCGCTCTGGCAGCGCGACACCGTTCCGGAGGGCTTCGACTGGGTGGACGGCGGCGCGGCCGAGGACAATGTCTTCGCCTTCCTGCGCTACGACGCGCACGGCTCACCGCTCCTGGCCGTCAGCAACTTCTCCCCGGTGGTGCGGCACGACTACCGGGTGGGGGTCCCGGACATGCGCGGGGACCGGGTGGCGTGGGCGGAGGTCCTCAACACCGACGCCGCCCGGTACGGCGGCAGCGACGTGGGCCATCCCGATCCGCTGAAGCCGCAGCCGGTGGCCGCGCACGGCCGGCCCGGCAGCCTGCTGCTGACGCTGCCGCCGCTGGCTACGGTCTGGCTGAAGCCGGTCTGAGGCACGGCGCGGGGCCCGCGACCGTCTCGTTCTCCCGCTCGCGGGCCACGCGCCCCGGCCCGCTCTCACACCGTCTCGAAGACGTCCTCCAGTTCCTGGAGCAGCCGGCGCTTGGGGCGGGCGCCCACCATCGACTTCACGGGTTCGCCGGAGCGGAAGACCATCAGGGTCGGTGCCGACAGCACCGCGTACCGGCTCGCGATGCCCGGATTGGTGTCGATGTCCAGCTGGACGACCTCCATGCGCCCGGCCAGCTCGGTGGCGACGGCGCTGAGCACGGGGGCGATCTGGCGGCACGGGCCGCACCAGTCGGCGGTGAACTCGACCAGCACGGGCAGGTCCGCCGCGAGCACCTCCGTGTCGAAGGTGGTGTCGGTGACCTCGGCCACGCCCTCTGCATGAATCATCTGTCATCCTCCCAGTTCACAACGTGGTTCCGGACCGCCCGGGAGCGCTGCCCCGGCCTCCAGCTCGGCCCTGGCGAGCTCTGCGCCCACCTGGGCGCGGACCGCTTGGAGCTGCTCGATGAGCGAGTCGAGCTCGCCGAGTTTGCGCCGGTAGACGGCGAGCGAGGCGGGGCAGGCGTCACCGGCCGGGTGGCCGGCGCGCAGGCAGTCGACGAACGGCCGGGTCTCCTCCAGCTCGAACCCGAAGTCCTGCAGGGTCCGGATCTGCTGGACCAGCCGCAGATCGTCCTCGTCGTACGCGCGGTAGCCGTTGTCGGCCCGCCGCGCGGACAGCAGCCCGCGTGACTCGTAGTAGCGCAGAGTCCGCGTGGTCGTCCCGGCCCGTTCGGCCAGCTCCCCGATTCGCATGTCCTCGACGGTAGACCTTGACGCGGACGTCAAGGCAAGCGCGAAGGGCCGCCGCGGGGTTCCCGCGACGGCCCTGTACGTGTTCCGGGTGGCTACGCCTTCGCCACCGCGTGCTTCTCCTCGCTGCCCCGCGGCTCCGGGACGGTGCCCGTGTCGGCGTCCTGATTGAGCATCTGCTCGGTCCACGGGAGCGCACCGGAGAGGACCTGGTCCACACGCTCCTTGTCGATCTCCTTGGTCCAGGTGCCGACCAGGACGGTGGCCACCGCGTTGCCCGCGAAGTTCGTCATGGCGCGGGCCTCGCTCATGAAGCGGTCGATGCCGACGATCAGGCCGACGCCGTCGACCAGTCCCGGGCGGTGCGACTGGAGGCCGCCCGCGAGGGTGGCCAGGCCCGCGCCGGTGACTCCGGCGGCGCCCTTCGAGGCGACGATCATGAAGAGCAGCAGCGAGACCTGCTCACCGGCGCTCAGCGGGTCGCCCATCGCGTTGGCGATGAACAGCGAGGACATCGTGAGGTAGATCGCGGTGCCGTCGAGGTTGAAGGAGTAGCCGGTCGGCACGGTGATGCCGACGACCGGCCGGCTGACCCCGAGGTGCTCCATCTTCGCGATGAGCCGCGGCAGGGCGGACTCGGAGGAGGAGGTGGAGAGGATCAGCAGGAACTCGCGGCCCAGGTACTTCAGCAGGGCGATCAGGTTGACCCCGGCGACCAGCCGCAGGATCGTGCCGAGCACCACGAAGACGAAGATCGCGCAGGTGAGGTAGAAGCCGATCATGATGATCGCGAGGGACTTCAGCGCGTCGACGCCGGTCTCGCCGACCACCGCGGCCATCGCGCCGAACGCGCCGACCGGGGCCGCCCACATGATCATGGCGAGGATCCGGAAGACGAGGCGCTGGATGTGGCCGATGCCGCGCAGCACCGGCTCGCCCGCCGAGCCCATGGCCTGGAGCGCGAAGCCCGCGAGCAGGGCGATGAGCAGGGTCTGCAGCACCTCGCCCTCGGTGAAGGCGGAGACGATCGTGGTCGGGATGATGCCGAGCAGGAAGTCGGCGGTGGACTCGCCCGCACCGGCCGCCTGCTTCTCGCCCGCGGCGCGTACGGCCTCGGTGAGGTGGAGGCCCTGGCCGGGCTCCAGGAGGTTGCCGACGAGCAGACCGATGGCCAGCGCGACGGTCGACATGACCAGGAAGTAGCCGAGGGCGAGGCCGCCGACCGCGCCGACCTTGGCGGCCTTGCGCACCGAGCCGACGCCCAGCACGATCGTGCAGAAGATGATGGGCGAGATCATCATCTTGATCAGGTTCACGAAGCCGGTGCCGATCGGCTTGAGCTCGACGGCGACGCCCGGGGCCGCGAAGCCCACGAGGATGCCGAGCCCCACCGCCGCGATCACGGCGAGATACAGATAGTGCGTGCGGTCCCGCTTGGCGGCTGCCACTCCCACGGGGGTTCTCCTCGGTTCGTCCGGGTCACTCCCCCGTCCCTGGGGGCGCAAGGGCTGTCCGGCGGATGGGAGCCGGAAAAACCCTTGGCGAATATCTCGCCCCCTGTGACGCCGGTCACCGTTGCGTGCATTTCGTTCATTGGTTTTCGGCCAGGCAGACTGTGGCCATGCGTCTCCCCCGCCCCCGTACCCGCCCGCGCAGCCTGGCCGGTCAGCTCTTCGCCATGCAGGTGGTGCTGGTGGCGGCGGTGGTGGCGGGGTGCGCGTTCTTCGCCTACGCCTCCGGCAGCGAGCAGGCGAAGGAGACCGCGGCCAAGCAGGTCAGGTCGGCCGCGCTGGCGATCGCCGACTCGCCGTCGGTGCGGGAGGCGATCCGTACCCGGGACCCGTCCGCCGTGCTGCAGCCGTACGCGGAGAAGGTCCGCAAGGACACCGGGATCGCCTTCGTCACGATCATGTCCCCGGACCGGGTCCGCTGGACGCACCCGGACTCCCACCGGATCGGCGAGGAATTCCTCGGGCACACCGCGCGGGCGCTGCGCGGCGAGACGTTCACGGAGACGTACACCGGCACGCTCGGCCCCTCGATCCGGGTCGTCACCCCGATCCGGGACGGCGGCAGGATCACCGGTCTGGTCAGCGCGGGCATCACGGTCGAACGGGTCTCCTCGCAGGTGCGGGCGCAGCTCGGGGCGCTGGGGCTGGCGGCGGGCGGGGCGCTCGCGCTCGGCGGCATCGGCACGTATGTGATCAACGCCCGGCTGCGGCGGCACACGCACGGCATGAACGCCGCCGAGCTGAGCCGGATGCACGACTACCACCAGGCCACGCTGCACGCGGTGCGCGAGGGGCTGCTGATGCTCGACGGGCGGCGACGGATCGCGCTGATCAACGACGCGGGCCGGGAACTGCTCGGTCTGGAGCCGGGTGCGGTTGGGCGCAGGATCGTCGAGCTGGATCTGCCGGCGCCGCTGACCGGTGCGCTGCTCGCCTCCGAGGAGCGGGTCGACGAACTGCATCTGACGGCGGACCGGGTGATCGTGGTCAACACCCGTCCGGTGGTGGGCGGGGAGCAGCGCGGGACGGTCGTGACGCTGCGCGATCACACGGAACTCCAGGCGCTGTCCGGCGAGTTGGACTCGGAGCGGGGGTTCACCCAGGCCCTGCGCTCGCAGGCGCACGAGGCGGCGAACCGGCTGCACACCGTCGTCTCACTGATCGAACTGGGCCGGGCCGAGGAGGCGGTGGGCTTCGCCACCGCCGAGCTGGAGCTGGCCCAGGCCCTCACCGACCGGGTGGTGGGCGCGGTCGCCGAACCGGTGCTGGCCGCACTGCTGCTCGGCAAGGCGGCGCAGGCGAACGAACGGGGGGTGGAGCTGGTGCTCGCGGACGACAGCCTGATCGACGACGGCGCCCTGCCGGCGACGCTGCCGCAGCGGGATCTGGTGACGATCCTCGGCAATCTGATCGACAACGCGGTGGACGCGGCGTCGGAGGCGGTGACCGGCGTGCCGGGTCCCGGGTCCGTGCCCGCCCAGCGGGGTGCGGGGAGCGGCCGGGCCGCCCGTGCCCGGGTCACCGTCACCGCGCTGGCCGGGGAGGGCGAACTGCTGCTGCGGGTCGCCGACACGGGGGCCGGGATCGATCCCCGGGACGCCGCCGAGGTCTTCGAGCGCGGCTGGTCGACGCACGGCACCGGCCGCGGGATCGGGCTGGCGCTCGTCCAGCAGGCGGTGCACCGCAACGGCGGGACGGTCGCGCTGGACGGCGGGACGGACGGCGGGGCGCGATTCACGGTACGGCTGCCACTGACCGTCGCCGGCCGTCCGGCGCACACCACGAAGGAGGCCACGGCGTGATCCAGGTGCTGGTCGTCGAGGACGATCCCGTAGCCGCGGACGCCCATCGGCTCTACGTGGGCCGCGTCCCCGGATTCACGGTGGCGGCCGTCGCGCATTCGCGTGCGGAGGCGGTGCGGGCGCTGGACCGTACCCCGGTCGATCTGCTGCTCCTTGATCTGTATCTGCCCGACGGGCACGGGCTGCAACTGCTGCGCTCGCTGCGCGCGGCCGGGCACTCGGCGGATGTCATCGCGGTGACGTCGGCCCGCGATCTGGCGGTGGTCCGGGAGGGAGTGTCGCTCGGTGTCGTCCAGTACGTGCTGAAGCCGTTCACCTTCGCCACCCTGCGCGACCGGCTCGTGCGCTACGCGGAGTTCCGCGCGGCGGCCGGTGAGGCGAGCGGCCAGGACGAGGTGGACCGGGCGCTCGGAGCCCTGCGCGCGCCGCAGCCGGCCCGGCTGCCGAAGGGGCTGAGCGGCCCGACGCTGGAGGCCGTGACCCGCGCCCTGCGGGCTGCCCCGGACGGGGTGACGGCGGCGGCGGCCGGGGAGGAGCTGGGCATCTCGCGGATCACCGCACGCCGCTATCTGGAGCATCTGGTGACGGTGGGACGTGCGGTGCGCAGTCCGCAGTACGGCCAGATCGGGCGCCCGGAGCTGCACTACCGGTGGGTGAGCCAGAATCCCTGAGCCGTGCCCGGCCATGGTCCGCCGGGCGGGCCCTCGGACGTTCCTACGAGCCGTGGATATCGGTGGAACACACCGTAGTCATTCCATGCCTTGACTCCTACGGTGGGGCCGTGCACCCCTCCCCGCCGTTCAACGCCCCCGCCGCGCGCCGACTGCGCGAGGCCCTGGGGATGCTTCCCGGCCACGTCGCGTACGGTCTCGGGGCCCAGTACGGGCTCCGGATCAGCACCGAGACGGTGGTCGCCTGGGAGCGCGGGCTCGCCGTCCCGAGCGAGTACGAACTCACGGCGCTGGCCGGGGTGTTGTGGTGCTCGCCGGGCGAACTGCTCACCGCCGCGCGCACCCTGCGGGAGCACCGGGTGGCCAGGGAGCTGGCCGTGGAGGAGCTGGCGCGGCTGCTGGGGCTGACCGCCTCCGCGTATCTGCGGATGGAGGACTCGGGGCGCTGGCGCGGCAACGAGCGCCAGTCCGCGGTGCTCGCCGAGGTGCTGGGGCTGACGCCCGCCGGGTTCGTGACGGTGTCCGGCCGGGACGAGGAGCTGGCGGAGCTGCTGCGCGGCGCGGTGACGACGCGCTGGCAGGCCCAGCTGCGGGCGGTGGCGAAGCTGGTGCCGCTGGAGCGCGGCTTCCTCCAGGACGTACTGGAACAGCTGCACGCCGACTACCAGTCGCTGATGGTGTCGACGCTGAGCTGGAGCACGGGTACGGAGCGGGCCGGGGCGACGGGCGACGCGGGACGGGTGTTCCTGGCGGAGGTCCTGGAACGGTTCTGGCGGGCGGCGGGGGTGCCGGGGCCGGACGGGTGAGAGGCTGTCGGGTGACCTTCGATCGCCCGGTCCGAGGTCACCCGACAGGCTCTCAGCCGCCGGCCGCGTCCGGAGCCACCGGGTCGAAGGAGAACAGGTTCCCCCGGTCCGCTCCGTCGCAGCCCGTCTGCACCATCTTGGCGCCGCGCTCCTTGCTGTTCCCCTCGGCACCGACGCACAGGCGAGTGTGGAGGGGACGGATCCGGTACCCCTCGACGGGACGGCCCACGGGCTCGACCGAGAACGCCTCCGCGTCGCCACGATCGCCGCACCCCTGGTCCTGCAAGGAGGCTCCGGCATCCCGTATCCCGTCCCAGACGCCGGTGCAGCCCAGGTCGTAGTCCGGGTGATCGGTCACGATCCGCCAGGCGCCGCCGTCCAGCGGTTCGAGGGAGAAACTCGGGATCGTCTCCTGCTCGCACGACACCTGGTACAGCCGCCCGCTCCTGCTGCCCCGCTCCTCGGAGAGGCAGAACCCGGAGTGCACGGACCGTATCTGCACCGTCCGCCCCGCCACGGGCCCGGTCGTGCGGCGGGATTCCGGCCGGTCGTCGTCCTGTACGAGAAGGACGACGGCCACCGCGGCGGCGGCGAGCACGACCAGCGAGACGACGGCCGCCAGGACGGTCCTGGAACGGCGACGACGGGCGGGGGACGTCGCGGGGACCGGAACGGTGGGCGGCTCGGACGGCTGCTCGGACGGCTGCTCGGACGGCTGCTCCGGGGTCTGCTCGGCCGACCGCTCGGGCGACTGCTCCGGGGAGCGCCCGGCCGGTGCGTCCCGTGCCGTCCCGGAATCCTGGGCTCCGGTCTCGCCCTCTCCCGCGCCCCCTCCCCCGGCCCGCTGCCCGCGCGCGGTGAGTTGCTTGCGTACGGCGAGCCAGTTCGCCGCCTCCGCGGGCCCGCAGCCGCAGGCCCGTACGAAGGCGGCGAGGAGTTCCTCGCGCGGGACCGACGTACGCCCCAGCATGTTGGCGATCGTGGAGCGCGGCAGTACGTCCCCGACCACGTCGGCCCGCTGGGCCAGTTCCCGCAACGTCAGCCCCGAGGCGTCCTTGAGCACCCGTAACAGGGCTATGAACTCGGGCGCGCTGCGCGCCTCACGAGGATCCGGAGCCCTGCCCTCGACCACCATGCGCTGTGCCTCTCCCCTGGATTCCACGCCCGGACAGGGTTGGGACATGTCCGGGACAGGGGACAAGCCTTGTTGATCCGGTCCGCCGGCTCAAGAGTGGTTTCCGGCACCGCGGCCGTCCGGATCCGACCATCCGGAACGGCCCCGGGCGCCGGGGGAACGGCCCGGCGGCCCTGACCGTCCACGGGGGGACAGTCAGGGCCGCCGGGCCGTTCCCGCTGTGCGCTGCCGCGCGGCCGGGATCAGAAGACCGACTCGGCCTCGTCCATCCGGTCCTTGGGCACCGTCTTGAGCTGTGTGATCGCGTCGGCGAGCGGAACCATCTCGATGTCCGTGCCGCGCAGCGCCGTCATCCGGCCGAAGTCGCCGCGGTGCGCCGCCTCGACCGCGTGCCAGCCGAATCGGGTGGCGAGCACCCGGTCGTACGCGGTCGGCGTGCCGCCCCGCTGCACATGGCCGAGAATGACCGGCCGGGCCTCCTTGCCGAGCCGGGTCTCCAGCTCGATGGCCAACCGGTTGCCGATGCCCTGGAAGCGCTCGTGGCCGAACTGGTCGATCTCGCCCTTGGCGTACGGCATGGAGCCCTCGGCCGGGTGCGCGCCCTCGGCCACGCAGATGACCGCGAACTTCTTGCCGCGCGCGAAGCGCTCCTCGACCATCTTCACCAGGTCCTTGACCTGGAAGCGGCGCTCGGGGAGGCAGATGCCGTGCGCGCCGCCCGCCATTCCGGACTCCAGCGCGATCCAGCCCGCGTGCCGGCCCATCACCTCGACGACCATGACCCGCTGGTGCGATTCGGCGGTGGTCTTGAGGCGGTCTATGGCATCGGTGGCGACACCCACCGCGGTGTCGAAGCCGAAGGTCCGGTCGGTGGCGGAGATGTCGTTGTCGATGGTCTTGGGGACGCCGACGACGGGCATTCCGGCGTCCGACAGCATCCGGGCGGCGGTGAGGGTGCCCTCGCCGCCGATCGGGATGAGGGCGTCCATGCCGTAACGACGGCTCAGCTCGGCGCAGTTCTCCGCGGCCTCGCGCAGCCGGTCGCGCTCCAGCCGGGCCGAGCCGAGGATGGTGCCGCCCCGGGCGAGGATGCCGCTGACCGCGTTGAGGTCGAGGGGCCGGAAGTGGCCGTCGAGGAGTCCCTTGAACCCGTCCTCGAAGCCGATGACTTCGTCTCCGTGCCCCACCACGGCGCGGTGCACGACCGACCGGATCACTGCGTTCAGGCCTGGGCAGTCGCCGCCTGCGGTGAGAATTCCGATGCGCATCGTGCTGTGTCTCCTGCTCGCTAGTGCCGTGCATTCCGGGGGACGTCCACAGAATCCCCCGTACCGTGAGCCACGTCGATTGTCCCACGTCAGGTCTGGACCTCGCGCTGCCGGCCGCCCCGGTGCGGGGGCTTCGCCCGGCGGGCGACGTCTCGACCCCCACAGGTATCGTCGACATGGCGATACCATCCCAAACCGCGATTGGACGGGAGAACACGCGTGACGCGCAGCGTGTACGTGACCGGGATCGACCGGGGAGACGGCCGGCAGGTCGTCGATCTGGGAGTCATGGAACTCCTGACGCGTCAGGTGGACCGGGTCGGGGTGTTCCGCCCGCTCGTCCATGACGGACCCGATCGGCTGTTCGAACTGCTGCGGTCCCGCTACCGGCTCCCCCAGGACCCCGATTCGGCCTACGGGCTGGACTACCACGAGGCGTCCACGCTCCAGGCGGAACAGGGCACGGACGAGCTGGTCTCCCTGCTCGTCGACCGGTTCCACCAGGTGGCCCAGAAGTACGAGGTGGTGCTGGTGCTCGGCACCGACTTCGCCGCCACCCAGCTGCCCGACGAGCTGGCGCTCAACGCACGCCTGGCCAATGAGTTCGGCGCCTCGGTGATCACGGTGGTCGGCGGGAAGGGCCAGACCGCGGAGTCGGTACGGGCCGAGACCCGCAACGCCTACCGTGCGTACGCCGGGCTGGGCTGCGACGTCGTCGCGGTGATCGTGAACCGGGTGGCGGCCGAGGACCGTGACGTCATCGCGGAGCGGCTGGCGGCCACGCTGCCCGTTCCCTGTTCCGTCCTGCCCGACGACGCGGCGCTCTCCGCGCCGACCGTCGCCCAGATCACCGCGGCGCTCGGCGGCACGGTGCTGCTCGGCGACGACTCCGGGCTGGCGAGGGACGCCCTGGACTTCGTCTTCGGCGGCGCGATGCTGCCGAACATGCTGAACGCGCTGACGCCGGGCTGCCTGGTGGTCACGCCCGGGGACCGGGCGGACCTGGTGGTCGGCTCGCTGGCCGCGCACAGCGCCGGGACCCCGCCCATCGCGGGGGTGCTGCTGACCCTGGACGAGCGCCCCGGCGAGGAGATACTCAGGCTGGCCGCGCGACTCGCACCGGGCACCCCGGTCGTGTCGGTGGCCGGCGGATCCTTCCCCACCGCGGCCCGGCTCTTCGCCCTGGAAGGCAAGTTGAACGCCGCGACACCCCGCAAGGCGGAGACCGCGCTGGGCCTCTTCGAGCGCCACGTGGACACCGGCGCCCTGCTGGAGCGGATCTCGGTGGCCCGCAGCGGCCGCGTCACCCCGATGATGTTCGAGCACGAGCTGCTGGAGCAGGCCCGCGCCGACCGGCGCCGGGTCGTCCTGCCGGAGGGCACCGAGGAGCGGGTGCTGCGCGCCGCGGACGTACTGCTGCGCCGCGACGTCTGCGACCTCACCCTGCTCGGCGACCCCGACGTCATCCGCAAGAAGGCCGCCGACCTCGGCATCGATCTCGCCGGCACCCAGCTCATCGACCCGCAGACCTCGGAGCTGCGCCAGACCTTCGCCGAGCGGTACGCGCAGGTGCGGGCCCACCGCGGGGTCACGGTGGAGCTGGCGTACGACGTCGTCGCGGACGTCAACTACTTCGGCACCCTGATGGTCCAGGAGGGGCTCGCGGACGGCATGGTCTCCGGAGCCGTGCACTCCACCGCGGCGACGATCCGGCCCGCGTTCGAGATCATCAAGACGAAGCCGGACGCCTCGATCGTCTCCTCCGTCTTCTTCATGTGCCTCGCCGACAAGGTGCTGGTGTACGGCGACTGCGCGGTCAATCCGGACCCGGACGCGGAGCAGCTCGCCGACATCGCGGTCCAGTCGGCCGCCACCGCCGCCCGCTTCGGCGTGGAGCCGCGGATCGCGATGCTGTCGTACTCGACGGGCACCTCCGGCTCGGGCGCCGATGTGGACAAGGTGCGCGAGGCGACGGACCGGGTCCGCGCGAGCAGGCCGGACCTCAGGATCGAGGGTCCGATCCAGTACGACGCCGCGGTGGAGCCGAGCGTCGCCGCGACGAAGCTGCCGGGCTCCGAGGTGGCGGGCCAGGCGACGGTGCTGATCTTCCCGGACCTGAACACCGGCAACAACACCTACAAGGCCGTGCAGCGCTCGGCGGGCGCGGTGGCCGTCGGACCGGTGCTCCAGGGGCTGCGGAAGCCCGTCAACGACCTGTCCCGCGGCGCGCTCGTCCAGGACATCGTCAATACCGTGGCCATCACGGCGATCCAGGCGCAGGGCAAGGAGTGAACGGATGACCATCCCGACCACCGAGGGCTCCGCCACGACGGGCGCGTATCGCGTGCTGGTCCTGAACTCCGGCTCCTCGTCGCTGAAGTACCAGCTGCTGGACATGAGCGACCGCACCCGGCTCGCGGTGGGGCTGGTCGAGCGGATCGGGGAGGAGACCTCCCGTCTGGTGCACACCCCGCTGGTCGGCGGAGGCACCGAGCGGCGCGAGCGCACCGGCCCGATCGCCGACCACGAGGCGGCGCTGAAGGCGGCGGCGGAGGAACTGGCGGCCGACGGGCTCGGACTGGACTCCCCGCAGCTCGCGGCGATCGGCCACCGGGTGGTGCACGGCGGGCTGCGGTTCACCGAGCCCGTGGTGATCGACGACGAGGTGCTGAAGGAGATCGAGCGCCTGGTCCCGGTGGCCCCGCTGCACAATCCGGCGAACATCACCGGCATCCGCACCGCTCGGGCCCTGCGACCGGACCTTCCGCAGGTGGCGGTCTTCGACACGGCCTTCCACACGACGATGCCGGAGTACGCGGCGCGGTACGCGATCGACACGGAGACCGCCGACGCGCACCGCATCCGGCGCTACGGATTCCACGGCACCTCGCACGCGTACGTCTCCCGCAAGACCGCCGAGCTGCTCGGGCGCACCCCCGAGGAGGTCAACGTCATCGTGCTGCACCTGGGCAACGGCGCCTCGGCCTCGGCAGTGGCCGGTGGCCGGTGCGTGGAGACCTCGATGGGGCTGACCCCCTTGGAGGGGCTGGTGATGGGCACCCGCTCCGGGGACATCGATCCGGCCGTCACCTTCCACCTCATGCGCGTCGCGGGGATGTCGGCGGACGAGATCGACGCGCTGCTCAACAAGAAGAGCGGCCTGGTCGGCCTCTGCGGCGACAACGACATGCGGGAGATCCGGCGCCGGATCGACGAGGGCGACGAGCGCGCGGCGCTGGCGTTCGACATCTATGTGCACCGGCTGAAGAAGTACATCGGCGCCTATTCGGCGGTCCTCGGCCGGGTGGATGCCGTGGTGTTCACGGCGGGGGTCGGGGAGAACTCGGCACCGGTGCGGGAGGCTGCCGTCGCCGGTCTCGAAGAGCTCGGCCTGGCGGTGGACGCGGACCTGAACGGCGTGCGGTCCGACGAGCCCCGGCTGATCTCGCCGGACTACGCGCGGGTCGCGGTCGCCGTGGTGCCGACGGACGAGGAACTGGAGATCGCCGTCCAGACCTTCGCGCTCGTCGGACAGACCCGCGGCCTCGTCGGACAAGCCCACAACTGAGCGCCCCCGCGCCCCTTTGTACCTTCCACCAGACGGAATATTCCGTAGCGAAACAAACCGATAGGATCCGCCTCATGCGCCGTTCCAAAATCGTCTGCACACTCGGTCCCGCCGTCGACTCCCATGAGCAGCTCGTCGCTCTGATCGAGGCCGGCATGAGCGTGGCCCGATTCAACTTCAGTCACGGCAGCCACGAGGAGCACCAGGGTCGTTACGACCGGGTCCGCAAGGCCGCCGCCGAGACCGGCCGCGCGATCGGCGTGCTCGCCGACCTCCAGGGCCCCAAGATCCGCCTGGCGAAGTTCGCCGAGGGCCCCGTCGAGCTGGTCCGCGGGGACGAGTTCACCATCACCGCGGAGGACGTCCCCGGCGACAAGTCGATCTGCGGCACGACCTACAAGGGTCTGCCCGGCGACGTCGCCAAGGGCGACCCGATCCTGATCAACGACGGCAACGTCGAGCTGAAGGTCGTCGCGGTCGAGGGCCCCCGGGTGAAGACCATCGTCATCGAGGGCGGTGTCATCTCCGACCACAAGGGCATCAACCTCCCCGGCGCGGCGGTCAACGTCCCGGCCCTGTCCGAGAAGGACGTCGACGACCTGCGGTTCGCCCTGCGGATGGGCTGCGACCTGGTGGCGCTCTCCTTCGTGCGGGACGCCGATGACGTCAAGGACGTCCACAAGGTGATGGACGAGGAGGGCCGCCGGGTCCCCGTCATCGCCAAGGTCGAGAAGCCGCAGGCCGTCGAGCACATGGAGGGCGTCGTCATGGCGTTCGACGGTGTGATGGTCGCCCGTGGCGACCTGGCCGTCGAGTATCCCCTGGAGAAGGTCCCGATGGTGCAGAAGCGCCTGGTGGAGCTCTGCCGGCGGAACGCCAAGCCGGTGATCGTCGCGACCCAGATGATGGAGTCGATGATCACCAACTCGCGGCCGACCCGCGCCGAGGCGTCCGACGTCGCCAACGCGATCCTGGACGGCGCGGACGCGGTCATGCTGTCGGCCGAGTCCAGCGTGGGCGCGTACCCGATCGAGACGGTCAAGACGATGTCGAAGATCGTCGTCGCCGCCGAGGAGGAGCTGCTCTCCAAGGGACTCCAGCCGCTGGTGCCGGGCAAGAAGCCCCGCACCCAGGGCGGTTCGGTGGCCCGTGCGGCCTGCGAGATCGCGGACTTCCTGAACGGCAAGGCGCTGGTCGCCTTCACCAAGTCCGGTGACACGGCCCGCCGGCTCTCCCGCTACCGCGCGGCGCAGCCGATCCTGGCCTTCACCACGGACGAGTCCACCCGCAACCAGCTCGCGCTGAGCTGGGGCGTCGAGGCCCACGTCGTGCCTCACGTGGACACCACGGACGCGATGGTCGACCTGGTCGACGGCGAGCTGCTGAAGCTGGGCCGGTACAACGAGGGCGACACCATGGTCATCACGGCCGGCTCGCCCCCCGGCATCCCGGGCACGACCAACATGGTCCGGGTGCACCACGTCGGCGGCGGCGCGCGCGACTGACGCCTTTGGCACCCGTGGACACGACCGTGGGCCGCACTCCCCCAAGGAGTGCGGCCCACGGTGCTGTGCGGCTCCCGGACGGGCTCTGGGATCCGGCCTGATCCGGACGAGAGGCCTAGCTGTTGCCGCCGGTGAAGTAGTTGTGCAGCCCGGGGACCGTGAGCGTGCCGCCGAACTGGCCGGCCTGGGTCACCTTGACCTTGGTGAAGAAGGCGAAGGGTACGTTCAGCGGGGGCGGTGTCTGCGGGCTGAACGTGACCGGGATGAGACCGAAGAGATTGCCCTTCAGCTCCTCCGTGTACATCGTCACCGTGCCGTTCCGGATGGTGGACTTGGAGCCCTTCCGCGCCTCGACATGGGCCGTCGTACCGGCCGGACCGACCGTCTTCTGGTGGAGGTTGTCGATGTCGATGGAGCTCGCGGTGAACTTCAGCACCTTCTTGACGGTGCCGTTGTACGTCTTCACCTCGACGATGCCCTTGTAGTCGAGCCCGTTGAGGGTGAGCATCGAGCTCTCCAGGATCCACGGGTCGGTCGGGAGCAGCGGGACGCCGGTCTCCAGATCGGCCGCGGCCAGCGCCTCGGGGTCGGGGGTCGGACACGGGAAGCGCTCCTTGGCGCCGTCCGGGATGTCCTCGTCCTTCTTGACGTCGAGCCCCTTGGCGCTGTCGTCGAGTTCCTTGACCGTCTTGCCCGCCCGGCCCGCGGCTTCACGGATGGCGGCGGCCGTCTTGTCGGCCGTCTCCTTCGCCGCGTCCGCGGACTTCTCGACGGGCTTCTCGTCGGGCTTCTTCGCGGTGTCGGTCCGCGACGGCTTCGGGGACGCGGTGCTCGCGCTCGGGGACGGGCTCACCGTCTCCTTGTCCGGTCCGTCGAAGAGGTCCCTGAGCGCGTCGCCGACGCCCAGCGGATCGAGCGGGTTCCTCGTCGTCGTGGGTGTGGGCGAGGCGCTCGGCGCGGCGGCTGGGGCGTCGGCCCCGGCGGCCTTCGTCCTCGGCTCGGCCTTGTCGCTCGCGGACGGGGTCGTCGAGGGCTTCGGGGTCGCCGTGTCGCCCTGGTCACCGGAGCCGGTGGCGGTGGCGGACGGGGTCGGGGACGGCGACTTCGACGCGGACGGCGAGGGCTCCTCGCTCGGCTCGTCGGAGCGGGTCACACAGGGGCCGGGCGCGAAGGGGATGTCCGAACTGTCGTCGGCCAGCGCAAGCTTGGGGGTGAGCCCCATGCCCACGAGGACGGCCGTCGGCATCGCGGCGAGCGCGAACGCCTTGCCCGCCGGAATGTGCAGCTTCGTCAGCAACGACTTCCTGGGGGCCGCGTGGCGCGGTCCGCCTCTCGTCCCGGGGTCCTCCCAGGCCGGGTCCAGCTGCCTCTCGTCACCCCGCACGATGCCTCCCGCCGTCGACCTCGACTGTCGTGTCGTACTGCTCCGGCTGCTGTGGCACCGCTGCCGTGCTGTGGAACCCGGGTCCGGACTCCTGCATCCCGGGGCCGGTCCCCTCGGACTTCTCCCCCGCCGCACCGGCCGGTACGGGGTCGGGCTTCGGCTCGCCCGGGGCCCAGGAGATGGAGAGCGCACCACCGAGCAGGGAGAACAGGAAACCGATCAGGAATCCGCCGATGTTGGCGACCGGTATGGAGATCAGCGCCAGCAGAATCGCGGCGACTCCGGCGAACACTCTGACGATGTGGTGGAACCACATCGTCAGGCCCAGCGTGATCAGCAGGATCCCGATGATCAGCGATCCCGCACCGCCGGTCGTGGACATCGCCAGTATGACGTTGCCGAGGTGCATGTTGGCGTACGGAAAATACGCGATGGGTAGACCACCCACCATGGTGAACAGGCCCGCCCAGAACGGCCGGTTACCCCGCCAGGTGCGGAATCCCCGCCAGAAGACGCGGAGGTAGTGCTCGTTCTGCCCTGTGGACTCGGGGCTCATGGAAAACAGCTCCCTGGAACCGGTACTGCTGTGAGAAGGGACAAGGTGGGCGGCCGGAGACGCCGAGGGGCGCTCCGGCCGCCCGGGCGAGTGCTAGTAGCACTCCTGGGTGCCCGACTTCAACCGCAGGCTCAGGTTGCTGAGCTTGAAGGTGCCGGCGGTGGTGGCCCACGCCGTCTGCTTCACATTGGTCAGCTTGGCTTCCTCGGCGCGCTGCGAGAAGCCGTCCGGGTTCGCCTGGGTGCGGGGCTGGATGCCGATCGAATCAGGGTTGTTCGGGTCCTTGAGGGAACCCGCGGCAACACCGATGTCGATGTTCTTGAACTGGGCGTCCGCGTCGAGCTCGGAGACGTCCAGGTACAGATTGGTCGCCTTGACCGGCTTCTTCGGGTTCGTACCCGCGTTCAGCACCAGCGTGACGGTGCCGAGGCCGAACGGAAGGTTCGGCGTGACCACCGACTGGCACATGTTGGTGATCGTGGCGTCACTGAAGCCCGACACGGCTACCGCGTGCGCCCCGTTCTTGCCCTCGGGGTTCGTACCGGTGGCCACACTGCCGTACTGCACGAAGTTGTGGCCGACGAGCTTGTCCGCACGCACCTTGAAGCTCTGGCCGGACACGCTGAACGACGCCGCGAGGGCGCCCTGCGCGAGACCGACGCCCACCGCCGCGGTCGCGACGACGCTCGGCACCATGACCAGAGCGAAACGCTTCCATCTGGTGCCGCCACGAACCTGGGAACTCATAATTTTCCTCCTTCTCGGACGTACATCTCCGGTCCGGGCCTGGGCCCGTCCTGGGATGGGAGAAGTGCTACGTCCTCGGCAAGGAGAGCGCCTGCGACGGAGGCATGAACCGCGTCCGAATCACCGGCGATCACCCCCGAGCGACAACCACTGGCCACGCATGCGCGCAACCTGTTCGGACAGGCCCTGCCGGACGACAGGAACCCCCCTGCCCGGAGCCGACGCCACTGCCGCCGGCCCACTCGGTGGGGACCCAACAGGGCCGCCGCACCGACTGGCAGCCGGGCTGGCGTTATTGGACCGAGCGTGGCCGATCGTGGTGCATTCCCGCGCGTGACACAAGGGGGTTCGTTACTCGCTAGTAACGGCCCGATAACCGATGCGCGACCGGCTGGTACCGCCCGGCCACACAGGGTGGCGCCGAGTCGAAGGACGAAAGGGAGGATCGAGTAACCAATACGGACAGATCCCGGTGCGCGATTTACTGCGAGTAACAGGCCCTGCCTTTATCAAGATTTGGTAAAGCAGGGGCGTCTCTTATCGCCGGATCGCGAAAACGGCCGCGGTCCCCGGGAGGGCACCGCGGCCACTTGTCACATCAGAACAAGACCCGCGCCAGCGCCGCACGCGCGGCGCCGACCCGCGGGTCGTCGGGGCCGATCACCTCGAACAGCTCCAGCAGCCGCACCCGCGCGGCGTCCCGGTCGTCACCGAAGGTGCGCCGCACCGTCTCGACGAGCCGGCCGAAGGCGTCCTCGACATGACCGCCGACCAGATCCAGATCGGCGGCGGCGAGCTGCGCCGTGACATCGGCCGGGTTCTCCGCGGCGTCCTTGCGGACCTGCTGCGGGTCCATTTCATTGACCCGGGCGAGCAGTTCGGCCTGGGCGAGACCGAGCTTGGCCTCCGTGTTGGCCGGGTCGTCGGACAGGACGTTCTTGTACGCCTGGACGGCACCGTCGAAGTCGCTGGCGTCCAGGGCCTGTACGGCCGCTTCGAGCAGGGCGTCGTACGGCCCCGCGGGCGCCTCGGCCGGAGCCGCGTCCCCCTCCCCGGCGGCGGCGTCCTGGTCGACCGCGATCCCGGTGAGCCCGAACCGCTCCTCGCCGACCTGGATCAACTGGTCCAGTGTCTGGCGGATCTGGGCCTCGGGGGCCGCGCCCTGGAAGAGCGGGAGGGCCTGTCCGGCGACGACGGCGAAGACCGCCGGAATGCCCTGGATGCCGAACTGCTGCATCAGCATCTGGTTGGCGTCGACATCGACCTTGGCCAGCACGAAGCGGCCGTTGTACTCAAGGGCCAGGCGCTCCAGGAGCGGGCCCAACTGCTTGCACGGCTCGCACCACTCGGCCCAGAAGTCGATGACGACCGGGACCTCCGCGGAACGCTGGAGGACATCGTTCTCGAAGCCCGCCTCATCGACATCGATCACCAGGGCGGAGGGCGGTACGGCACCGCCGCCACCCTGCCGGGAGGCCTCGGCACGGGCCTGCTCCGCCTTCACCTTGGCCTCGCCGGCCGCCTTCACCGCGGCGAGGTCGACGACGCCGCTCATGGACATGTTCCTAGGCTGCATACGTACATCCTCCCCCCTTGGTGCGCCGATCCGGAAAGCGATACGGGTACCGCGCCCGTCCGCCGCTCCCGCCGGTGTGCGGGGTGCACGGACAGACACGGCCCGAGGGCCCCTGAAAGACCCGGTTCGACCCCGGGTCCCCACCCGGCGCCTGTGGCTGTCAATCGGTTGCGGCGTCACGACGGCATGACCGTCGTCCTTACGCTACGACGCGTAGCGTAACTGCCAGGCGCCCTTCGCGCACAGGTGCGACCGGTGATCTCTCTCACGGCGATCGGGACCGGTCCGTTCTACTTACTGACCGGTATGGTCACGGCATGCTGAGCCACAGCCACCCCAAACCCCCTCGAACGGGACGCCCGCGCAGTGCCGCGGCCGATGAAGCGATCCTGGAGGCGACCAGGGCCTCCCTGGTCGACCTCGGCTGGTCGAAACTGACGATGGGCGCTGTGGCGACGCGGGCCGGGGTCGCCAAGACGACCCTGTACCGGCGGTGGGCGGGCAAGAACGAGCTGGTCGTGGACGCCGTCGCGGTCCTCTTCGACGAGCTGGAACTGCCGGATCTGGGCAGCCTGTCGGCCGATGTGCAGGCGGTGGTACTGCAGTTCGCCACGCTGCTGGAGCGGCCGGAGACCCAGACGGCGCTGATGGCGGTGGTCGCGGAGTCCACCCGGGACGATTCGCTTCGGCTGCGGATCCGGTCGGCCATCGTGGACCGGCAGAAGCGCCTGGTCGTCCTCGGCCGGGAACGCGCCCAGGCCCGCGGCGAGCTGTCGTACGAGGACGATGCCGAGACGGCGGCCCACAACGCGGACCTGATCTTCGATGTGATCGCTGGTGCCGTGGTGCACCGGACGTTGGTGAGCGCCGAGCCGGTGGACGCCGAGTGGGCGCGCAGCTTCACCTCTCTGCTGCTGCTCGGGCTGGCCGGGGCTCAGACCTGATAGCGCCCCGGCGCGAAGAGGTGGAGGTGCTTCTCCACCCAGGCGGAGGTCCGCTCCAGGCCCTCCTCCAGAGGGACTTCGGGCCGCCAGCCCGCCCACTCGCGGGCCCGGGTGTTGTCGGACAGCAGCCGCTGGACCTCGCTGCCGGAGGGCCGCAGCCGCGCCGGGTCCACCACCACCTCCGCGTCCCGACCGGACGCGGTGATCAGGGCTTTCGCCAGGTCCCCGACCGAAATCTCCCGGCCGGTGCCGAGGTTGACGCTCTCGCCCAGGGCCCGGTCACAGCCGGCCAGTGCCAGAAATCCGGCCGCGGTGTCGGTGACGTACGTGAAGTCCCGGGTGGGGGTCAGCGAGCCGAGGCGGATCTCCCGTGCGCCCGCGTGCAGTTGGGCCAGGATCGTGGGAATCACCGCTCGGGCGGACTGGCGCGGGCCGTAGGTGTTGAACGGGCGGACGACGGTCACCGGAAGCTCGAAGGCGTGCCAGTGCGAGAGCGCCATCATGTCGGCGCCGATCTTCGAGGCGGAGTATGGCGACTGCGGCTGGAGCGGGTGACTCTCGCTGATCGGGGCGGTCAGCGCGCTCCCGTACACCTCGCTGGTGGAGGTGTGCAGCAGGCGGCGCACCGAGTGGCGGCGGCACGCCTCGGCGATGTTCTCGGTGCCGACGACATTCGTGCGGACGTACGCGGCCGGCGCGTCGTAGCTGTACGGGATGCCGATGAGCGCGGCGAGGTGGAAGACCGTGTCGCAGCCCGCGACCGCGTCCATCACACGGCCCGCGTCACCGATGTCCCCGGCGATCATCTCGACGGGGCTGTGCGGGTCGTCGAGGTAGCGGGCGAGGTGCCCCTTCTCGGCGTACGGCTTGTAGTGGACGAACGCGCGGACGCGCGCGCCGCGTTCGACGAGCAGGTCCACGAGGGTGGAGCCGATGAAGCCCTCGGCGCCGGTGACGAGGACCGTGCGGCCCTTCCAGTCGATGCTGCGGCCGTTGCGGTCGGTGCTCATGCGGTGAATTCCTTTGCGGTGGGCAGGGTTACGGGGCGGTGGCGAGGCGGATGACGGTGGCAGCGAGCAGGTCGGCGGCCCGCGCATGGTTGCCGGGGTCGGCGGCGCGGCCCATCGCGGCGAGCCTGCCGGGGTCGGTGAGCAACGGCTCGACGACAGCGGCGAGCCGGTCGGCGGTGGTTTCGGCGTCCGGCACGAGGTGTGCGGCACCCGCCTCGGACAGCACCCGGGCGTTGTGGGTCTGGTGGTCGCCGGGGGCGTGCGGGTACGGCACGAGGACGGCGGGCACCCCGGTGGTCGCGAGTTCGGCGATCGTGGCGGACCCGGCCCGGCAGACCACCAGATCGGCCACGGCGTAGGCGAGGTCCATCCGGTCCAGGTAGGGGACGGCCTGCGCAACCGGGCCCGCGCCCGCGTCGGCGAGCCGCTGTCGGGTCTCCGCGAGCGCCGCCGGACCCGTCTTGATCAGGAGGTGGACGTCCCGGCGGTCGCGCCAGCGGGCGGCGAGGCCGACCGCGGCCGCGGTGAGCCGGGCCGCGCCGAGGCTGCCGCCGTTGAAGAGGACGACGCGGGCTCCGGCGGGTATTCCGAAGGCGCCCCGGGCCTCGTCGCGGAGCGCGGAACGGTCCAGGGCGGCCAGCGAGGCGGCGATCGGCATACCGACGGTCCGGGCCCGCTCTCCGCCCACCAGGTGCGGGCGGCTGCCGTCGAAGGCGACCGTGAGGTGTTCGGTGAGCCGGGCAGCGAACTGGTTGGCGCGGCCGGGGACGGCGTTGGACTCGTGGATGACGCTGGGCAGCCCGGCCATCCGGGCCCCGAGGACGGCGGGGGCGCTCGGGTAGCCGCCCATGCCGACGACGACCTGGGCCCGCTGGGTGCGCAGGATGGACCGGCACTGGGCGCCGGAGCGCAGGAGGGCGGCCGGGAGCAGGAAGCGCTTGGCTCCCAGCGCGGGGTCGAAGGGGATCATGTCGACGGTGTGCAGCCGGTATCCGGCCGCCGGGATCAGGGTCGTCTCCAGGCCCCGCTCGGTCCCGACGAAGGAGATGACCGCGTCCGGGTCGGCGCGGCGCAGGGCCTCGGCGAGCGCGAGCCCGGGGTAGATGTGGCCGCCGGTGCCGCCCGCACCGATCACGACGGAGAGTGGTGTGCGCATGGCCGCCACTCTCGGGAAGCGGCTTAAGAAGGTTCTAAGAGTCCGCTTTGGCATTCTTCGGGGTATGAACAGGATTCTGGTGGCCGACGACGAGCCGGAAGTTCGGGCCGCCGTCGAGGACGGGCTGAGCGTGGAGGGGTACGAGGTACGAGGGGTCGGCGACGGCCTGGCCGCGCTCTCGGCGGTGGCGTCCTGGCAGCCCGACGCGCTCGTCCTGGACGTGATGATGCCGGTCCTGGACGGGCTCGCGGTGTGCCGTCGGCTGCGCGCGGTGGAGGACAGGACCCCGGTCCTGGTCCTCACCGCCCTGGCCTCCGTCAGCGAGCGCGTCGACGGCCTGGACGCGGGCGCCGACGACTATCTGGTGAAGCCGTTCGCGCTGGACGAACTGGTGGCCCGGGTCAGAGCGCTGCTGCGGCGGGCCGCCCCGCCCGCGGCGGACGGGGCGGAACTGTCCTTCGCGGACCTGACACTGGATCCGGTGGCCCGCACGGGGCGACGAGCCGGCCGCCCGCTGGAGTTCAGCCGCACCGAGGCCGCCCTGCTGGAACTGCTCCTGCGCCACCCGGGCCAGGTGCTCCCCCGCGCGATGATCCTGGAGCGCGTCTGGGGGCAGGACTTCGGGCCGGACTCCAACTCGCTGGCGGTGTACGTGGGTTACCTGCGCCGCAAACTGGAGGTGGGCGGCGAACCGCGGCTCGTCCACACAGTGCACGGTCTCGGCTACCGACTTGACGTGGCATGAGCGGGGTGCGTCGGCTGGGCGCCCGGTGGCGGCGTCGGCGCCCGGTGCGTACGCGGCTGGCGCTGGCGGCCTCTGCGGCGGTGGCACTGGTCGCGGTCGGGGTGTGCACGGCCGCCTTCTTCGTGATCCGCTACGAGCTGCTGCACCAGCTGGACCTGAATCTGACGCAGTCCGCGACGCGGGTGATCCAGGAGAACCGGGGCGGCGGCCCGCAGGTACTGGCCGGCGAGTGCAGGTACCTCTCCGCGCCCGCTTGCGCGCAGGTGGTCCCGGCCGCCCCGGCGGCGGACCCGGGCGAGGCGTATCCGCTGCCGGTCTCCGCTCCGGTACGAGAGGTGGCGGCGGGCGACCGGGCCCCGTACTTCAGCAACGTCACCCGCTTCGGGCGGCCCCTGCGGATGCTCACGACTCGCTTCGGTGACGGGCGGGCGCTCCAGGTGGCGCTGCGCTCGGACCCGGTGGAGAAGGGCGTCCGGCAGGCTGCCGTACTGCTGGCGGCGGTCGGCGGGGCGGGCGTCCTGCTGGCGGCGGCACTCGGTTACGGGGTCTCCCGCACCGGCCTGGCACCCGTGGCCCGGCTGACCTCGACCGCCGAGCGGATCGCGGCCACCCGGGACCCGCGCCACCGCATCGAGCTGCCGCCGGGGCCGCCGGGTCGCCAGGACGAAGTGACCCGGCTGGCGGCCAGCTTCAATACGATGCTCGGGGAGCTGGAGCAGTCGGTGACCGCCCAGCGCCGACTGGTCGCGGACGCCTCGCACGAGCTGCGGACCCCGCTGACCGCGCTGCGCACCAACGCGGAGCTGCTGGCCCGGGCCGACCGGCTGACGCCCGCGCAACGCGACCGGGCGGCGAAGGCGCTGGGCCGGCAGATCCGCGAGGTGGCCGGCCTGGTGAACGACCTGATCGAGCTGGCCAGGGACGAGGAGCCGCTGCCGCTGCTGGAGGAGGTACACATCGCGGACCTGGCCAGGCATGCGGTGACCACGGCCCGTGCACACTGGCCGGAGACCCGCTTCCTGCTGGAGATCGCGCCCCCGGCGGCGGAGGTGACCCGGCCCGGCGTGCCCGCCCGCCTGAGTCGGCTGCTGACCAATCTGCTGGACAACGCGGCCAAGTTCAGCCCGCCGGACGCCCCGGTGGAGATCGGTCTGACCGCGTTCGGGGAGGTGACGGTCCGCGACCACGGTCCCGGGATCTCGGCGGCGGACCTCCCGTACGTCTTCGACCGCTTCTACCGCGCTGACGCGGCCCGTGCGCTGCCGGGCTCGGGGCTGGGGCTGGCCATGGCCCGGCAGATCGCCCGGGCTCATGGCGCGGACCTGACGGCACGGGCGGCGCCGGGCGGCGGAGCGCTGTTCACGCTGACGTTCGAGGGCGGGGACCCGCCGGGCGGCGGGGCCCTCCCCCTCGCCCGTCAGAAGCCGGGCGGCTCCGTGTAGGTGCCCCACTCGTCGCGCAGGACCCCGCAGATCTCACCGAGCGTCGCCTCGGCCCGCACCGCGTCGAGCATCGGCGCGATCATGTTGGAGCCGTCGCGGGCGGCGGCCAGCATCGCGCCCAGCGCCGACTTCACCCGGGCGTCGTCGCGGGCGTCCTTGCGGCTGCCGAGCGCCCGGACCTGCTCGCGCTCGACCTCGTGGCTGACCCGCAGGATCTCCAGGTCGCCGGTGACCGAGCCGTGGTGGACGTTGACGCCGACGACCCGCTTGTCGCCCTTCTCCAGCGACTGCTGGTAACGGAAGGCCGACTCGGCGATCTCGCCGGTGAACCAGCCGTCCTCGATGCCCCGCAGGATGCCGGAGGTAATGGGCCCGATGGGGTGCTGCCCGTCCGGGTGGGCCCGGGTTCCGCGCTCCTTGATCTGGTCGAAGATCTTCTCGGCGTCGGCCTCGATCCGGTCGGTGAGCTGCTCGACGTACCAGGAACCGCCCAGCGGGTCGGCCACGTTGGCGACGCCGGTCTCCTCCATCAGCACCTGCTGGGTGCGCAGGGCGATCTCGGCGGCCTGCTCGGAGGGGAGCGCGAGGGTCTCGTCGAGGGCGTTGGTGTGCAGCGAGTTGGTGCCGCCGAGGACCGCGGAGAGCGCCTCGACGGCCGTCCGCACGACGTTGTTGTACGGCTGCTGGGCGGTGAGCGAGACACCGGCGGTCTGGGTGTGGAAGCGGAGCCACTGCGCCTTGTCGGTCTTCGCGCCATAGGTCCCCTTCATCCAGCGGGCCCAGATCCGGCGGGCCGCGCGGAACTTGGCGATCTCCTCGAAGAAGTCGAGGTGCGCGTCGAAGAAGAAGGAGAGACCGGGCGCGAAGGTGTCGACATCGAGGCCGCGGGAGAGGCCGAGCTCCACGTAACCGAAGCCGTCGGCGAGGGTGTACGCGAGCTCCTGCGCGGCCGTCGCCCCGGCTTCGCGGATGTGGTAGCCGGAGACGGAGAGCGGCTTGTAGGCGGGGATGTCGCGGGCGCAGTGCTCCATCAGGTCGCCGATGAGGCGCAGATGGGGCTCGGGCTGGAAGAGCCACTCCTTCTGCGCGATGTACTCCTTGAAGATGTCGGTCTGGAGCGTGCCGTTGAGCACGCCCGGGTCGACGCCCTGGCGCTCGGCCGCGACCAGGTACATGCAGAAGACCGGGACGGCGGGTCCGCTGATCGTCATGGACGTCGTGACGTCGCCGAGCGGGATGTCCTTGAAGAGGACCTCCATGTCGGCGGCGGAGTCGATGGCCACACCGCAGTGCCCGACCTCGCCGAGCGAACGGGGGTCGTCGGAGTCGCGGCCCATCAGCGTCGGCATGTCGAAGGCGACGCTGAGCCCGCCGCCGCCCGCGGCGAGGATCATCTTGTAGCGCTCGTTGGTCTGCTCGGCGTTGCCGAAGCCGGCGAACTGGCGGATGGTCCAGGTCCGGCCGCGGTAGCCGGTGGGGTAGAGCCCCCGGGTGAAGGGGTACTCGCCGGGCCAGCCGATCCGCTCGAAGCCCTCGTACGTGTCCCCGGGACGGGGGCCGTACGCGGGCTCCACGGGATCCCCGGAGAGTGTGGTGAAGTCCGCGTCACGCTTGCGGGCCTTGTCGTAACGGGCCTGCCAGCGGAGGCGGCCTTCCTCGATCGCGTCAGCGTCCATACCATCGAATTTACTAGGACGTCCTAGTAAATGTCGATGGTAAACCGCCCGGTGCTTCGCACGGGGCGGTTCGGGCGGCGCGGACCGGGGTCCGGCCGGTTCAGGCCTTGGCGGTCGCGGGGGAACCGTCGACGATCAACGGCTCGACCTCGCGGACGACCTTGCGCTCGACGAAGAACGCGGCCGTCGGGATGGTGCCGGAGACCAGTACCCAGAGCAGCTTGCCCATCGGCCACTTCGCCTTGGAGCCGAGGTCGAAGGCGAAGATCAGGTAGATGATGTAGAGCACACCGTGGATCTGGGAGACGACGAGCGTCAGGCCCTCGCCCTTCTCGAAGCCGTACTTGAAGACCATGCAGGTGCAGAGCACCAGCAACATGACGGCGGTGACGTAGGCCATCACCCGGTACCGGGTCAGCACACTGCGTTTCATGGCATCGAGCGTAACCGGACGGCCGGGGCGATCTTGCAGCGGGCCGGGCTCTCGAAAAGCCGTTCTACGGCTCCGCCCGCGCCTCTTCTCTACGTCTCTTCGAAGTCCTGGGCGGAGATCCGCAGCGGGCGCAGCATGGCGAAGATCTCCGCGCACTCCTCGGCGTCGTACACGCCGAGCCCGAACTCCATGCCGACCAGGTCCTTGGTCGCCGCCTCGACGACCTCGCGGCCCTTCTCCGTGATGGAGGCGAGGGTGCCGCGGCCGTCGTTGGGGTTGGGGCGCTTGGCGACCAGGCCGGAGCGCACCAGCCGGTCCACGGTGTTGGTGACGGAGGTGGGGTGGACCATGAGCCGCTCGCCGATCTTGGACATCGGCAGCTCACCGGCCTTGGAGAAGGTGAGCAGCACCAGTGCCTCGTACCGCGCGAAGGTCAGTCCGTACGGCTTGACGACCGCGTCGACCTCGGCGAGCAGGATCTGCTGGGCGCGCATGATCGAGGTGATCGCCCCCATCGAGGGCACGGGGCCCCAGCGCTGCTGCCAGAGTTCGTCGGCGCGGGCGATGGGATCGAAGGGGAGACTGAGCGGCTTCGGCACGGCACCGACCTTACCCACTGGTCATATGCTGGTCAGCCCCGTCTCGAACTTCGGTCCGAATCCGACCGTTGGGCGCGGTTCTCCTGACTTCCAGGACGAGCAGCAGCACGCAGAGGGCGCCGACCGCACCGGCTCCGGCGACCACCTGATGCACGGGGAGGAATTCGGCCGCGAGCCCGGCGAGGGCCATGCCGATCCCCTGGAGCGTCATCAGGCCGGCGGTGAGCAGGGTCATGGCCCTGCCGCGCAGCGACTCCGGAACGGCTTCGACGAACCATTGGTCGAGGCCGATGACGTACGCCCCGCCCGCCCCGGCGAGCACCAGGGCGAGCGCGGTCGCGACCGTGCCGGGGCGGAATCCGTACACCACCAGGGGCAGCAGTCCCGCGGTGGCGGCCGGCAGCACGACCAGGGCGCGCAGCCGGGGGCTCAGCGCGGCGCCGACGTACAGCTCGGCGGCGATCTGGCCGACGGGCATCGCGCACATCAGCAACCCGAGCACGACGGGGCCGGCCCCGATCTCGTCGGCGTACGGAGCCGCCAGCGCCTCCGGTGCGACGACGAACAGCGGGGGCACCCAGAAGAGCAGCATCAGCGCGCGGATCCTGCGGTTCCCGAGCAGGCCGCGGGCTCCGGCGAGCGACTCCCGCAGCAGGGCGCCCCGGTCGTCCCCACCGGACCTGGCGGGGCGGTCCCGGGTGCCGAAGCGGAGCAGGGCCGCCGAGCAGAGGAAGGTCACCGCGGTGATCGTGATCGCACCGCGTGGCGACAGCGCGGCGAGCAGCACCCCGCCCACTCCGAAGCCGGCGAGCAGCGCACTCTGCGAGACGATCCGCAGCAGCGAGCGGCCGAGGATGTAGCGCTCGCCCTCGCCCAGGATGTCGGTGAGGGCGGCCATCCGCGTCCCGGTGAAGACCGGCGAGACGGCGGCGATCAGGCAGCGCAGCGCGAGCAGTCCGCCGACCGGGGTGCCCGGCAGCACCATCACGATGACGCAGCCGGCGCAGATCAGATCGCAGGTGACGAGGACCCGGCGGGCGGGGTACCGGTCGGCGACCCCGGCGAAGAGGGTGCCTCCGACGAGGTACGGGAGAAGGCCGAGCGCGAAGGTGAGGGCGCTGAGCAGGGGCGAGCCGGTGAGTCCGTACACCAGGACGGTGAGTGCGAACTCGCTGACGACGACGCCGAGGAGGGAGAGCAGATGCGCGGCGAAGACCGCCCGGAACTCCCGTACGGCGAAGACGGCACGGTAGCCGCCGGATGTACCGGCGTCAGTCGTGTCGGGGGCTGTCGTGTCGGGGGCGGGAGGGACCGCGGGGTTTCCGGTGTCTGACGGCATGGTCGCAGCCTGGGGGCCCGGCGGCGGCCCTCCGTAGACTTTCGGCCCACGCCGAAAGTTACGGGGGAGGTCCGCGCGTGCCGTTCCATCTGCACCTCGACGAGGGCGATCTGTTGCGCTGCCGGTTCGCGCTGTCACCGCTCGGCGAGACCCAGGCGGCCGTGCGCGTCCTGGCCCAGCCCGAGCGGCACGGGTACCACCTGCCGTGGCTCCGGCTGATCCGCGACGCGGCCGACGGCCTCGAACTCGGGCCGCTGTGGCTGCTGATGGCACGGCACGGGCACAACCCCGACTTCTTCAGCCCGCCGCCGCCCGGTCCGGTCACCACCTTCGAGGAGGAGATCGCGGGGGTGCGGTCCGTCGATCCGGAGGTCGCCCGCCAGGACATCGCGCTGTCGCTGGCGAACCGGCCGGAGCTGCTGCACTCCCCCGCCGGGCAGGCGATGCTCGCCGATCCCGTCCAGACCGTCCGGGACCTGGCCGACCTGCTGGAACAGGCCTGGCGGGTGCTGATCGAGCCGCACTGGCCCCGGCTGCGCGCCCTGCTGGAGGCGGACATCGCCTACCACTCCCGACGGCTCGCCGCGGTCGGCTTCGAGCGGCTGCTGGGTGAGCTGAGCCCGCAGCTGAGCTGGTCGGAGTCGACGCTCACCATCGTCGGGACGCACGGCAGGCACACCCGGGTGCTGGGCGGGCAGGGGCTGGTCCTGATCCCCAGTGTCTTCTGCTGGCCGGACACGGTCAGCGGCTTCGAGCCGCCGTGGCAGCCCGCGATCGTCTACCCGGCGCGGGGCATCGGCGGCCTGTGGACGGAGCCCGCCGACCGCACCCCGCAGGCGCTCGCCCGGCTGCTGGGGCGCGGCCGGGCCGACGTCCTGTGCGCGCTCGACGAACCGGCCGGCCCGAGCGCGCTCGCGCACCGCCTGGGCCTCGCGGTGTCCTCCGTGTCGGAGCACCTGTCGGTGCTGCGTGCGGCGGGACTGCTGACTTCTCGGCGCTACGGACATCAGGTGCTGTACGAGCGGACTCCGCTCGGGATCGCCCTGGCGGTACCGGAGCGCGGCGGGCGGGAATGAGACGAGCCCCCGGCCGGGGGCCGGGAGCTCGTCACGGGGGCACTGCGCGGCGGGGCGTCAGTCCGCGAGGTACCGCTCGACCGTCTCGACTTTCGAGGTCAGTCCGTCGGTGACGCCGGGGCGGATGTCGGCCTTCAGTACGAGGGAGACGCGTCCGGCGCGGGCCTCGACGGCGGCGACGGCCCGCTTGACGACGTCCATGACCTCGTCCCACTCGCCCTCGATAGGTATACCTGGAGTACCTGAGATTGCCCGACCTAAGGGGCACGCCTCACGTGTTCCGGGGACACCAGCCACTCAGTACCCCCGCCCACAGGCCACAGGAACGCCATAGGACGCTTACGGCGCAGCGCCGGTAACTCGGCGGGGTCCTCGTAATCCGGGATCACGTCGCGCAGGATGCCGACACGCCCCGCAGTGTCCTCCACCGGAGCGCCAATATCCGCCCGCGCGATCACCCGTGCCCCTCCGGATGCCGCCTCATGTAGACGTTGCAGTCGGACACCGTGGTCATGTCTCCCCCGGTACGCGCACGGTCCCGCACGTTCGCGAGTTCGGTACAGCCCGGACACCCCTCCACCGGGGTCGGCTCCAACTCCATACGTAACGGCAGTTCGACCGGCATGGTCTGGTAACGCGTCGGTTCGGTTGTCATGCCAAGCGACGCTAGAGACCACCTCAACCAGCGGCAATGGCAGTTCTCTTCAAGATCAACAGGAAGTGCCACGGGGTGTCACATGGGCAGTCCCACCGTGTCAGCGAGGGAGCGCATTTCCTCCGTGAGCGTCCGCCGCTTAGCCACGATGTGGCCGAGGATGTCACGGGCGTAACGCTGGTTCGGCAGCCACTGAGGGGCAGCCTCGCGGACGCTGGTCAAGGTGTCGATGGCTTGCCCGTACTGCCGCGTCCTGGCATACGCGTTGGCCACGTCGAGAAGGTGACGGTTGCGGTTGTTCGACGTGGGGCGGAATCCTCCCGTTGGGATCTTCGCGGCAAGCTTGAGAACCGCATCCGGACGGTCCAGGACCATGGCGTTCTCGGTCCGCTTGAGCGTCACTGTGACGGGGCCGAACGCCCGCAGGAAGTCATCACTCGGGGCGAATTCCCGTCCCAGGGCTACAGCGGCGGAGTGGGCAAGTCTCAGCGCGTCCTCAGCCTCTTCCGTGCGGTTGTCCCGTACAGCGGCAGCCGACAGGCGCAGCAACAGCCACCCCCACGCGCTGAGTTCATCCGGGGTGGCTCGTGAGAGCCGAGGTTCCGTGTCGTCGGCCCACTGGGTGGCCAATTCCCGCGCCTCGTTGAGCTTGCCCTGTCGCAGCAGCAGCCAGCACATCGTGCTGACCGTGGACGCGCCCTGTAGACGGTCAGCAGAGCCATTCAGCGCGGTCCCCAGACACCACTCGGCAGCTTCGAACTGCCGGGTCTGTGTGAGAAGCCAACCGGTGAGCTGCAACAGCCGCACACGGACGGCGCGCCCCTGGGGGGTGAGCTGAGCCACCGTGTCGGCATCCCGCAGCAGTGGGGGCAGCACCGTCCGCAACTCCGTGAACCGGTCTCCGGAGAACAGGGGCACGGCGGCACTGAGCGCGTCACGCACCCCTTCCACGGTCGGCAGTTCTTCCAGTTCGACCGTGTCTCTCAACGGGGCCGCAAGCGCCTCTCTGACGGCTGCCCACTGGTCAAGGGTGGTTGCGCTCGCTCCGTCTTCCGCCGACTCCGCCACAAGGCGCATGGTGGGCACTCCGAGCGACGCAGCGAGCCGACGCACGGTCTCCAGACGCGCATCCTGTCGCTCGCCCTGTTCGAGCTTGCGGATGAGCGATACAGACACGCCAGACTCGCGTGCTAGTCCCTGTTGGGTCATCCCTCGACGTTTGCGAACGTCTCTGAGCTGGTCACCCAAGTTGGCAGGCATAAGCCGAGAGTACGCCCCCGCACACGCCGCCATAGAGGCTCGGCCGATGGGTGCCGTCGCGATCACGGTTACCTCCGGGCCGAACAGCGGAAGGACCGTCCACCCCATCGGTGAACGGTCCCCCTGGGGTTGAAATCGGATCACTCCGTGTCGGCAAGCGCCCGGTACAACGTCGCCCGGGACACACCCACCGCCTTGGCGACCGCCGTGACGCTCTCACCCTTCGCACGGCGCGCCTTGGCGGCGGCAAGCTTGTCTGCATCCATCACGACCGGACGGCCACCCGTACGCCCCTGCGCCTTGGCAGCGTCGAGACCCGCACGAGTCCGCTCCTGAATCAACGACCGCTCGAACTCCGCCATGGCGCCCACGACTTGAAGCATGAGGCGCCCGTCCGGGGAGTTCGGATCGATGCTCGCCAACGCCCCCGTGAGCACCTTGAACCCAATGCCCCGCGCGGCAAGTGCGTCCACCATGTTCACCAGGTCGATCAGCGACCGCGCGAACCGGTCCAGCTTCCAGACACACAGAGTGTCCCCGGGGCGGACGTAGTCGAGAACGGCCGTCAACTCCGGGCGCTCCGTGTTCTTCCCGCTCGCCTTATCGGTGAAGACCCGGGCGCAACCCGCTTCCTTGAGCGCGTCGAGCTGCAACTGTGCTTCCTGGTCGTCCCCTGAGACTCTGGCGTATCCGATGAGGTGTCCCGTGTTCGTGTCCATGACGAGACAGTCTCATAACCCGTCTCAGAACGACAGAGGTTTGCGGCATGTTTTGAGACGGGTTTTGAACGCCGATCCGGACCCCTGGGAGCGTTCGACGGACCGTCTCATAAACCATCGTTTGATGGACGCCTCATCGGTCGTCACGCTGTGCCACAACCGCGCACACACCCTCTCAACCGCCAGACCCGTACCGGCCGAGAGGAGCAGACACCTAACGATCACCCGGGTCGCACCGGCGGGGTCACCCACCTCCCCCTCACCCACCCGTGTACAAACTGACAAACTGACCCCCTATTTCACTTTCTTCTAACACGCGTTAGAGAGAGATGGAAATAGGGGGTCAGTTTGTCAGTTTGGACCGCCACGGTGACACACGGTGACGGATGGGGAGGATTCACTACCCGACGTAGCGACTGCCCCTCTCCGCAAAAAAGCCTCCAGTTGCCATGCGAGAGTTTTCCCTCCCTGCCGGTCAGGATTGGCGAGGGGCGGGGGTACCCGCCTGGGGGCACCCCGCCCCGTCGGCCGTCCCATCGTCGGCGCTACCACCCATCCGAGGGTGACAGTGAGACCGTCACGATGACGAGATGACGGAACAGACCCCAGATCTCTTTTTCTCTTATTTTTCTAGGTGCAACCAAAAAAGTAGGGAGAATCGTCATTCCGTCATCGCTCCGCCGCTGAGAGAGCAGTGAGCCGGCAACGCCCCAGGGAGCGCGAACGGCCCGCCACTGGGGGTAATCCCAGCAACGGGCCGCGAACGGCGCTCAGTCAGGCTTACAAGCCCTCCTGCCGCGCGATGTCGCCCAAGAGGTCCTGCCGGATCTCCTCATGCTCTTCCGCCGACACGACGCGCCGACGGGGCGACTCCTCAGCCTCATCCGCCGCAATAGCCGCGCGTTCTACCGCCTCAGGATCGGCCGGACCCCACGTGATTTCAAGGCGCTCTGCCCGTTGCTTCGGGTGCAGCGTCACCGTGAGGTGCATTGCTTCAAGCAACCGGCTCTTACCTGCATCATCCAGCACTGCCCACGCTTCGCCCATGGTGCGACCAGTCGGCGTGGCCACTTCGCGAACTTCGGGGTCATGTGCGGCCAGGAGTGCGGCATAGGCGGCTTCGAGCTTCGCGCTCATCTCTTCGTACGTGCCCATCATCAGCGGTCCGGCCGTCGCCATCTGGGCACCGATGCGCGCCGCTTGCTCCTGGGCTTCGATCATCTCCGCCGAAAGGTCGTTGCCGCCTTCAAGGTGAACGTTGACTTCGTTGAAGCGTCCCCACACCTTGAGGAATTCGGCCTCAACCCGCTGGTCAAGGGTCTCTGCGTAGATGGTGACGTGACCAGCCTTGCACCTGTAGAGCCGCACCCCCTTGTCGCTGGTGCCTCCGTTCAACCGACCGTCACAACGGTGACAGAACGCCATTCCAGCGCATAGGGGCGCCGCCTGACGAGGAGCGCGGTCAGCGCCGGTCGCAAGGTCGAGCATCCGTTGGCGAGCAGCCATGAGTTCAGCGGCAGACAGGATCGGTTCGGCGAACTCGACCGGGGTCACCCCGTCAGAGGCCACGACCAATTCCCCCTTATGGGCGCGCTGCCCCCGGAACGTCGGCGACTTGAGCATCCGTCGCCATTGGGGTTCGCTCAAGCTAGTCGCGCGCGCTGTCCCGGCAACAGTGCCCCCGTCGATCAACTCCCCTACGGCTGCCCGAACTTGAGCAGCTTGGGCGTCGTCGATCTCAAGGTATGCGGCACCGTCTCGGCGGACCGTCTTGTACCCGAACGGTGCACGTCCGGCCCCCCAGCGCCCCAAGCTGCGCCGGGTTTCGTGCCCTTCGCTGATTCGGGCGGAGATCATCCCCCGTTCCCACTCAGCGAGCGAAGCAAGAACGGTGGCGACCATGCGACCGGTCGGCGTCAGCGTATTCACCGTGTTGTCGGTCGTGGCAAGCCGTATGCCCGCCGCCTCAGCCCACGCCACGAGACGAAGGAACTCCGCAACCGATCGGGCGAAGCGATCCAGCTTCCACGTGATCACCACGTCAGGTCGGGCCACCATGAGCGCACGGAGCCCGGGGCGTTCCTCTATGGACTTCGCGCCGCTGACGTTGTTGTCCACGTACTCGACGGCGTCAGCGGGGTCATGGTCGTTGGCGGTCAGCCATCGGCGGCAGGCAGCGCGCTGGGTGTCGAGCGAGGCGCTGTCGTCGGCCTCACGGGACAACCGTAGGTAGATCGCTACTGAGGTCATGTACTCAAAGGTACGCGCGATCACCCTCGATGGAGGTGAACATGGCGTCCGTGCGGTTGGGCAGGCCGGACTCGCGGACGACCCGGACGGCGTCGGCGACGTGCTCGCCGACGTCCTCGCCGACTCCCAGCGGGCTGACCGAGAACGCGACGATCATGCGCTGACCACGCCTTCGCGGCGGGCGCGGGCGGCGATGACGCCGTCGGCCTCGTAGCGCTTGAGCAGCTTGTCGCCGTACAGGCCGCCGAAGGGCAGCAGCGCGAGCAGGAAGAAGAACGCGACGCGCTTCAGCGGCCACTTGGTCTTGGACCAGACGTCGAGCAGCAGGACGGCGTAGATCACGAAGAGCACGCCGTGCAGGATGCCGAGCGGCATCATCAGGAAGTCGATGTCGGAGACCCGGCTGAGGATCGAGCCGAAGATGATCAGCGCCGGGAAGGAGAGCGCCTCGGGAATCGAGATGAGGCGCAGCCGGTGCAGGGCGGTAGCGGTCTTGATGTCCACGGGGGCACCTTCGGTGGGAGGACGGTGACAGCTTGTGAATACAGGCACAAGCTCGACCCATTGTGGCATCGGCGCGGCCGGCGCTCGGCGCCGGGGGCCGTGTCGGCCGGGTGAAGGACGCGTCCGCGCCGGCAAGGCATACGTCCCGGTTGCGTACGGGTCCGGTACCGGATGCGTATCAGGGGCCGTTCTGGGGTCCGGATCCTCCTCCGGGCCCTGTCCCGGCCGGGGGGCCTGCCGCTAACGTCGCCCCGTGGCAATGTTCCGACTCCAAGGCAGCAGAACGCTCGCCGTCGACCTGGCCGGCGACGCCGTCAAGGCGAAGAACGGCTCGATGGTCGCCTACGACGGCCGGATGACGTTCAAGAAGATGACCGGCGGCGGTGACGGGCTGCGCGGCATGGTGACCCGACGCCTGACCGGCGAGCAGATGACCGTGATGGAGGTGACCGGCCAGGGCACCTGTTACTTCGCGGACCGCGCGAGCGAGATCAACCTCGTCTCGCTGCACGGGGACAAGCTCTACGTCGAGGCGAGCAATCTGCTGTGCACCGACGCGGGGCTGCGCACCGGCACCACCTTCACCGGCCTGCGCGGCGGGGCGAGCGGCAACGGCCTGTTCACCACCACCGTCGAGGGCACCGGCCAGGTGGCGATCATGTCGGACGGCTCGGCGGTGGCGCTGCGGGTCTCGGCCCAGTACCCGCTGTTCGTCGACCCGGGCGCCTACATCGCCCACCAGGGCAATCTGCAGCAGCACTTCCAGTCCGGCGTGAACTTCCGGACGCTGATCGGCGAGGGTTCCGGGGAGTCCTTCCAGATCCGGTTCGAGGGCGAGGGCGTCGTCTACGTCCAGCCGAGCGAGCGGAACACCATCGGGGGCGATGTCTGATGCCGTTCCGTGAGATCAACTCGAAGATGGTCGAGGCGACCGTGGTTCCCGGCCAGAGGATGTACAGCCAGCGGGGCGCGATGCTCGCCTACCGCGGCGAGGTGTCGTTCACGCCGAACATCCAGGGCGGCCAGGGCGGCGTGATGTCGATGATCGGCCGGCGGGTGGCCAATGAGGCGACCCCGCTGATGACGGTCGAGGGCAGCGGAACGGTGATGTTCGGCCACGGCGGCCATCACATCCAGGTGATCAACATGACCGGCGACACCCTGTACGTGGAGGCCGACCGGCTGCTCGCCTTCGACGGGACGCTCCAGCAGGGCACGATGTTCATGGGCTCGCAGGGCGGCGTGATGGGCATGGTGCGCGGCCAGGTGACCGGGCAGGGCCTGTTCACCACCACGCTCAAGGGCCATGGCGCGGTCGCGGTGATGGCTCACGGCGGGGTGATCGAGCTGCCGATCACCCCCGGCCGCGATGTGCATGTGGACCCGCAGGCGTATGTCGCGCACCACGGCGACGTACGGAACAAGCTCTCGACCGCGCTCGGCTGGCGCGACATGGTGGGGCGCGGCTCCGGCGAGGCGTTCCAGCTGGAGCTGAGTGGCAGTGGCGCGGTGTACGTCCAGGCCTCGGAGGAGAAGCTGTGAGCACGCCCGTGGTCTTCGACCCGATGACGCTGCCGTCGGACGACAACGTCAACTCGTACACCTTCTGCGTGGAGCTCAAGGGGAGCCAGTGGTTCCTGCAGAAGGGCAAGATGATCGCCTACTACGGGCGGATCGATTTCAACGGCATCGGCCACGGCCGCTTCGAGCGGCTGATCCGTACGAGCTTCCACTCGCCGCTGCACGCGAGCGACTGGGTGGTGGCCGAGGGCAGCGGCAAGATGCTGCTCGCGGACCGGGCCTTCGATGTGAATTCGTACGACCTGGACGAGGGGAATCTGACGATCCGGTCGGGCAATCTCCTCGCGTACCAGCCGTCGCTGGCACTCAAGCAGTCGATCGTGCCGGGCTTTCTGACCCTGATCGGTACGGGGAAGTTCGTGGCCGCCTCCAACGGTCCGGTGGTCTTCATGGAGCCGCCGCTGCGGGTCGACCCGCAGGCCCTGGTGGGCTGGGCGGACTGCCCCTCGCCGTGCCACCACTACGACCACGGCTATATGACGGGCGTACTGGGCGGGCTGCGGTCGCTGACGGGCCTCGGGGGCACCTCGGGAGAGGAACACCAGTTCGAGTTCGTGGGCGCGGGTACGGTGCTGCTCCAGTCGACCGAGATCCTGATGGCCGAGCAGCCGACGGGTGCGGTGCCGGGTCAGGCCGGGGTCCCGGGCGGCGCGGGTCAACCTGGCGCCTCACCCCGTATGCCCGGTCAGCTCGGGGACCTCCAGCGTCGCTTCGGTTTGTGAACGGTACTCTGCGGAGTGTGACGTCGAACGTCCGCACCCCGCACCCGGACCCGTCTCCGGACGGGTGCCGACCGTCACGCCTCCCCACTTCGTCCGGCTTTCAACTTCTTAGGTAGAATCCATATATGGAGACCGAGACGGCCACCCGCTGGCTGAACGACGCGGAGCAGTGCGCCTGGCGCACCCACCTGGACGTCAGCAGGCTGCTGATGCACCAGCTGGAGAAGGATCTCCAGCCGTTCGGCCTGACCAACAACGACTACGAGATCCTGGTCAACCTCTCGGAGTCGGACGACCAGCGCATGCGGATGAGCGACCTCGCCGCCGCGACGCTGCAGTCCAAGAGCAGGCTCTCGCACCAGATCACCCGCATGGAGAACGCCGGCCTGGTCCGCAGGGAGAACTGCGAGTCCGACCGGCGCGGTCTGTACGCGGTCCTCACCGAGGACGGCGCGGAGACGATGCGCAAGGTGGCGCCGCACCACGTGGCGTCGGTCCGCAAGCACTTCATGGACCTGCTGACGCCTGAGGCGCTGGCGAACCTGCACGCGGCGCTGACCCCGGTCGCGGAACACCTGCGGGGACGACGCGGCAAGGTGTGACCCCCGGCGGGGCGGCGTTCAGCGGGCTCCGGGCAGCCAGAGCTCGAACCGGGCGCCGCCCTCCCGCGCACCGTCCACCGTCAGCCGCCCTCCGTGCCGGGCGGCGACGTCCCGGGCAATGGCCAGGCCCAGGCCCGCGCCGCCGTCGTCCCGGGTGCGGGCGTCGTCGAGGCGTACGAAACGTTCGAAGATCCGCTCACGCTCCTCCGGCGGCACTCCCGCCCCGTCGTCGGTGACGGCGACGACCACGCCGCCCCGTTCCGCCGCACGCACCGAGACCGTCACGGTGCTCCGCGCATGACGCTCCGCGTTGTCCAGCAGATTGCCGATCACCCGCGCCAACTGCCCACGCGAACCGGTCACTTCGAACTGCCCGGAGTCCGGCCCGGAGTCCGGCACCGACACCGTCACCGCGATCCGGTCGCCCGTGCCCTGCGAGACCTCCTCGCGGACCAGCGCGCCCAGGTCCAGCGCCGTACGGCCCGGCCGCTCCCCCGCGTCGAGCCTGGCCAGCAGCAGGAGATCGGCGGCCAGCGCCTGGAGCCGTACGGTGTCGGCGACCGCGCCCGGCACGTCCAGCAGCTCCGGATGGGCCGCCCCCACCTCCAGCTGGGTGCGCAGGGAGGCGATCGGGCTGCGCAGTTCGTGCGAGGCGTCCGCGACGAAGCGCCGCTGACGGTCGACGGAGGCCTCCAGAGCGGTGAGCGTCTCATTGGTCGTACGGGCCAGCCGGGCGATCTCGTCGCGCGAGCCGGGCTCCGGCACCCGCCGGCTCAGGTCCTCGGACGCGGTGATCGCGGCCATCTCGCGCCGGATGCCCTCGACCGGGCGCAGCGCCCGCCGGGTCACCAGCCACGTCACCGCGGCGACGACGAGCAGCAGCGCCGGCAGCCCGATCAGCATCGCACCGCGCACGGTGCCCACCGCCTCCTGCTCGGCGGCCAGCGGGGCGCCCGCGTGGACGGTCAGGGTCACCCCGGCGGAAGTCGTCGCCTTCACGGACGCGAAACGGTAGTCGGCCGTCTCGCCGTCGACATCGGCGGTGCCGTTGCCGAAGTCCGGTTCGTCTGAGTCGACTTCACCGCGGCCGGGGGCGGGGGCGGCGTGCCGGTCGTCGTCATCGCTTCCGTCGTCGCCCCCGTTGTCGTCGTCGCTCCCACCGCCGGACCCCCCGGCGGTCGGCGACGGGACCGGCGTGACCCGGTCCGTACCGGTGCCGGAGATCGCCCGGAGATCCTTGGAGACGGCGACCACGCGCCCGTCCTCGTCGGTCACCTGGACCGGATGGTCCTCCTCGTCGCGCATCTCCAGCCGGTCGTACGGCACATCGAGGGCCAGCTGCCCGGCCACTTCCCGGGCCACCACCTCGGCCTGCAAGCCCGCCTGGTCGGTGAGGTTGGCGCGCAGGACGAGGAGTACGGAGAGCCCGGCGCCGATCAGCGCGAGGGCGACCACCACCGTGGCACCCAGGGCGGCCCTGGCCCGTACCGACCTCACAGCGCCTCCAGCCGGTACCCGGCGCCGCGCACCGTGCGGATGGCGGCCGCGCCGAGCTTGCGCCGCAGCGCGCTCACGTACACCTCGACGATGTTCGGGTCGCCGTCGTAGGCGAAGTCCCAGACGTGTTCCAGGATGTCCGCCTTGCTCACCACCTGTCCGGCCCGCAGCGCGAGCTGTTCCAGTACCGCGAACTCCTTTGTGGTGAGGGTGATTTCGGCTTCGCCGAGGTGGACGCGGCGGGCGGCGGTGTCCATGCGCAGGGCGCCGACGGTGACCACCGGGGAACCGGAGCCGCCTCCTCGGCGCCGCAGCAGCGCCCGGATCCTGGCCACCAGCACGACGTACGAGAAGGGCTTGGTCAGGTAGTCGTCGGCCCCGGTGTCGAGGCCCTCCGCCTCGTCGTACTCCCCGTCCTTCGCCGTCAGCATCAGGATCGGTGTCTCGTGTCCGGCGGCGCGCAGGGCGGCGCAGACGCGGTAGCCGTTCATCCCGGGCAGCATGATGTCGAGGACGACGAGGTCGTACGCGCCCTCGGCGGCCCGGTGCAGCCCTTCGAGACCGTCGTGCACCACGTCTACGGCGAAGCCCTCGGCGGTGAGCCCCGCGGCCAGGGCCGTCGCGAGCCGCTTCTCGTCCTCCACGATCAACAGGCGCATACGCACAGGGTCGCAAACCGAACCTGAAGACGGCTTCAGGTGGCTTCAGGCTGCGTTCAGCATCACCCCGGCAATGTGGTCCTCGTCGAAACCGGCCACCCGATCGGGGAGGAACCCACATGAAGCGCAAGATCGTCATCGCCGCAGTCACCGCGGCCGTGCTGGTCGGCGGCGGAGCCGCCACGGCAGTCGCCTTCGCGGACGACGACAGCCACGACCGCGAGACCCGGTCCAGCGCGCCGAGCGGTGGCACCGCCCGCGCCGACGTGGCGGACGCCATCACGGCCGCCGTCAAGGCCGTCCCGGGCACGGTCACGGAGGCCGAGCTGGACGACGAGGACGGCGGGCTCGTCTGGGAGCTCGACGTGTACGGCTCCGACAAGGTGTGGCACGACGTGACGGTGGACGCGGGCAACGGCAAGGTGCTCGGCAAGCACGTCTCCGACGATGACGACGACCGCGACCGGCACGCGCCCCGGTCGGCCCCGGTGTCGCTGGACGCCGCGGTCGACGCCGCGCTGAAGACGAACCCCGGGACCGTGACGTCGATCGACCTGGACGACCACGACGGCCGGAGCGGCGGAGCGCTGCGCTGGGAGGTCGATGTCCGGGGCAAGGACGGCAAGCAGCACGAGCTGGACGTGGACGCGAAGTCGGGCAAGGTCACGGTGGACCGGTCGGACGACGGTCACGGGGACGACGACCGGGACGAGGACTGACGGAGTCGCCGTCGCGGTCCTGCCTCAGGGGATGTATCCGGAGACGACCGTGCCGTCGTCGAAGGTGAGGAATACGACATCACCGGCGGCCAGCAGATGCGGCGGGTCCTTGGGCGGGTAGGGGACGCCGGTGTAGCCGGTGATGTTCGTCGGCTCCCCGTCCGCCCGTCGGTACGTGCTCACCCCCACGTCCAGGGCCGAGAGGATCTGGTCTCCCGCCACCGACGGCTCGCCGCCCTCGTCCGACCGGTCGCCCGACCACTTCGACCGGCCGTCGCCCGCGTCGAAGGCGTAGGGGTGGTCGCCGTCGTTGACCACCACGGTCCCGTCGTCGGTCAGCGCCACCGGGTACCGGACCGTGATGTCCTCGGCGATGATCCGGTGCTCCTGCGGCCGGGTGACGTCGTTCATGACGGCGACCCCCGTCCCGGTCGCCCGGCAGACCAGCAAGCGGCCCTTGAGCGCCGGATCCCGGCAGGGGAAGTCGTTCGCGGGGAGTTGCTCCTTCACGGTGCCCGTCGCCCCGTCGACGATCCGGGTGCTTCCCTCGACCACGACCAGCCGCCCATCGTCGGCGACCAGGGCGGGCCGTGTGCCGGCGTAGGGCTTGTTCCACAGCTCGCCCCGGTCGCCCGTGAGCCGGCGGGCAGCCAGCCTGCCGGTGCCGGAGGTGGCGTCGCGGGTGGCGTAGTAGAGGGTGTCGCCGTCCTGGACGGCACCCGATCCGGTGTCTCCGGCGGGCAGTTGCGCGCGCCACTGCTCCGCGCCGTCCTTGATCCGGTAGCCGACCATCGCATGGCCGACGAACGCGTACACGGTCCCCTTCGTGAAGCCGGCGACGAGAGCCGCCGTGGCACCCTGTGCCCCCTTCGGCGTCTGCCAGCGCTGCTTGCCGTCGGCCGCGTCGAGTGCGGTGACCCCCTTCGTTCCGCCGCACAGCAGGGTCGACTCGGCAAGGCTGCAACCGCCCACGGCCCCCTCGACCGTGGACTGCCAGGCCTTCCATCCCGCGGGCCGGGCGGACAGATCGGTTGCGGCCTTGCCGAAGTCCCCGGTCCGGCCGCTGTCGGCCCGGGGAACCGCCCGCACACCGGCGGCCCCACCGGCGTTCGCTGGTCCGGCTCCGGGCCCCGTGGATCCGGAGCCGGCCCCGGTACCGCCGCCCCGGGGGCCGACATCCGGCCACAACAGGTAGCCCAGCAGCAGGCAGACCGTGACCGCCACGGCCGCCAGGGTCACCTGAAGCTTCCGGCGAGGCAGGCCCACCGACGTGCCCGCCCCGGAAACGGCGGCGGCGGCGAGCGGCGGGCCGGCCGGCAGCGGCGGCACGACGGGCGCGGGGGCCGGCTCGGCCGGGGCGGCGCCGGCACACTCCCGGGCTGCCCGCTCGTACGCGGCCTGCTGCGCCCTTACCCCCGGAGTCCAGGGGAACGGGACCGACGGCTGCTCCCGGAGCAGCAGAGCGGCCAGCTCCCGCGGGGCGGGGCGCTGTTCGGGCCGCGGATCGAGGCATCGGACGATCACCTCGCGCAACCGTGTCGGCACGCCGGAGAGTTCGGCCTCCCCGCGGGCGATCCGGAAGATCACCGCTGCCATGTCGGAGTCGTCGAACGGACCACGTCCCGCTGCCGCGAAGGCCAGCACCGAAGCCAGGCAGAACACGTCGGAGGCGGGCACGAGTGCCCGCGAGCCATTGACGTGCTCGGGTGAGATGTAGCCGGGGCTGCCGACCACGACACCGGTACGGGTCAACTGCGTGGCGTCGAAGGCCTGGGCGATGCCGAAGTCGATCACTTTGGGCCCGTCGGGGCCGAGAAGCACATTGCCCGGCTTGAGGTCGCGGTGCAGCACACGTACGGCGTGCATGTCGGCGAGCCCCCGGGCCAGGCCGGCACCCAGGGTCCGCACCACGGGTTCGGGCAGTGGCCCGTCGCGGGCCACCGCCTCGGCCAGCGAGGGGCCCGGGACGTACTCGGTGGCGAGCCAGGGCGTCCGGCCCGTCGCGTCGCCTCCGACGAGCGTCGCGGTGCGGGGACTGCGCACGGCGGCCGCCGCTTCGATCTCCCGCCGGAACCGGACGCGGAACCCGTCGTCCAGGTCGAGATCGGCTCGGACGGTCTTCAGCGCGACGAGTCCGCCGGCCGGCTCCCCGGCCGGCCGGGCCAGATACACCTCGCCCATGCCGCCCGCGCCGAGCAGTCCGAGGATCCGGTAGGGGCCGATCCGTGTCCGGGTGTTGGGGGCCAGGCGTTCGATCATGACGCGGACGGACCGGGCAGCGGGACGGAGAGCACCCTGCCGCCGTGGTAAATGACGTAGACGGCTCCGCCGACCGGAAGGACCTCCGGCGGCAGCACCTCGCCGGACATGACGACGCCCCACTGGAGCGTGTCGTACTCCTTGCGCAGTTCGGGCCCCGGAGCGCCCTTGAGCGCGGTTCTGCGCAGCGGACCGGGCTTGGATCCGTTGTGCAGGGCGACGCTGTACAGACTGGTGCTGTCCGCCCACACCAGGGTGTCCGCGACGATCATCGGGAGCGAGGCCGCGTTGATGCGGCTGCTGAACGATCTCCGGTCCAGCGGGTAGCTGGCGAGGGTCCTGCCGTCGTCCGGACGGACCAGGACGATCTCCGGGTCGCTGTCGTCCTCCTCCCAGGGAAGCGCGCTACGGACCAGGACGACCACATGGTCGTCGACGGCGACGAGTCTGCCGTTGTCGGTGAGTTCGTCCGGTACCGGAACCTCGCCGGCGGGTTCGAGCGAGGGGGTGCCGAGCCGGTGGACGGCCATGCGCTCGCCGTCGGCGGAGTACGTGTACACGGAGCAGTAGACGTGCGGGGCGCGGATCAGCGCGTCGTGGCACTGGGAGGTCTGCTCGTCCTTCGCCCGGCCGAGCTCCGTGCCGACGTCGGCACGCAGGGCACGCAGCCCGCCCTGGCCGAGCAGGTAGAGCACCCCGTCCCTGGTGGCCAGCGGCCAGAAGTCGTACTCCTCGACCTTGGCGATGTCCTCGCCCACCAGCGGCTTGCGCCACCTCTCCTTGCCGGTCGCCAGGTCGAACGCGGCGATCCGGGCACCGTGCGAGCTGGGGCCGATGTCCGCGAAGACCATTCCGTCGGCGACCAGCGGCGCACTCTCGAAACCGTGGGCGGACCCTGCACGGGACTCCCAACGGGTCTTCCCGGTACGGGAGTCGAGCGAGACGAGCCGGCCTCCGGTGGCGAGCAGGACCTGATCGCCGTAGACCGCGGGCCGGGTCGATCCGGACGGCGTGAAGACCTGTCCCGTGGGGCTGACCCGGGCGCCGGTCTCATCGGCGTCCAGCCGGGCCGAGTAGTCCCACAGTTTCTTCCCGTCGGCCGGTGAGAGCGCCTCGTACGAGCCGGCCGTGGTGCGGCAGACCAGGACGTCCCGGCCCGCCGCGCAGCCGAACGGCTGCCCGGTCATCCTGCTCTGCCAGCTGCGCCACCCGGCCGGACGGACGTCACGGCCGTACGGGACGGTACCGGAGCCCTCCCGGCCGCCCTGGGTGTCGATACCGGCGAGCACCGTGGCCGGCGCCTTCGGATCGCCGTCGCCGCCCTTGTCGCCCCCACGCAGGGCCAGGAGGCCGCCGGTCACGGCTCCGAGCAGGGCGAGCGCGGCCAGGGCCGCGACGAGGTTCCGGCGCCGCCGGGAGCGGCGCCGGGGTTCCGCGAGGCCGGGGCCCTGGGTGGGGGCGATGTGCACGCCCGGCGCAAAGTCCGTTCCCTGTGTGGGCAGTTGATGGGGCGCCGCCCGGCTCCCCGTGGCCGCCTCGGTGGGCGTGTAGCCCGGCAGCAGCGGCCCGTCCAGCGCGCTGACCCGGGCCAGCTCCCGTCCGTACTCCGCGATCTGCCCGGCCACCGGGGCGGACCACTCGGCGGCGGCGCCGGGCGTGAGCCGTTCGGCCAGTCCGGCGGCCGTGGGGCGGGCGGCGGGGTCGGCGGTCAGGCAGTCCTCCAGGACCGCGCGCAGCACCTCGGGCACGTCGTCCAGGTCGGCCTCGACGTACTTGACCCGGTAGAGCACGGCGGCGACCGGTCCGTCACCGAAGGGATCGCGGCCGGTGGCGGCGAAGCAGAGCACCGAGGCGAGGCAGAAGATGTCGGAGGCCGGGACGACGCGTCCGCTGCCCGCCACGTGTTCGGGGGACATGAAGGCGGGGCTGCCGACCATCCGGCTGGTGGTGGTGAGCGGTGTGGCGCCGGCGTCCCGGGCGATACCGAAGTCGATGAGGCGCGGCCCGTCGGCGGCGAGCATCACGTTGCCGGGTTTCACGTCGCGGTGGACGATCCCCGCCGCGTGGACGGCCGCCAGGGCGTGGGCGATTCCGGCGCCCAGCATCCGGACCTCGGCCTCGGCCATCGCACCGGCGCCGCGGACGGCGGCGGAGAGCGTCGGTCCGGCCACGTACGCGGTGGCGAGCCAGGGCACCTCGGCGTCCGCGTCCCCGTCGAGCAGCGGGGCGAGGTGGGGGCCGGTGACGGACCGGGCGACGGTGATCTCGCGGCGGAAGCGGTTGCGGAAGCCGGGGTCCTGCGCCACGTCGCGGCGGACCGTCTTGACGGCCACGGCGTCGCTCCCGTCGCCCCGGTCGCCCAGGAAGACCTCGCCCATGCCACCCGCGCCCAGCCGGGCCCGTATCGCGTACGGGCCGATCCGCCGGGGCGAGTCCTGCCGCAGCGGACCCAGCATGTGTCACTTCCCCCCTCGTGCGCATGACACGTGACCGGCGGCAATCCTGTCACGGACGGGGCGGCAGCAGGGCCCGAAGACGCCAATGGCACACTCCCGCCCGGTGACTGACGTGATATCAGTCATGAGCGGCGGGGCGCGCCACGGCCGGGGCCCGTTCCCGGTGCGGCCCGCAGACCGCACGCGGACCGGTTCCCTCCCCGTTTCCGGACGCGGCCCGCACGCCGCACCGGAAACGGGGGAAGGGCGGGTCAGCCCTCGCCGGTGAGCCCCGCCACCAGCTCGTCCGCCGCCGCATACGGGTCGAGGCTGCCCGCCACGATGCGTTCGGCGAGCGCGCCGAGGTGGCGGTCGCCGTGCAGATCACCGATGCGCTCGCGCAGCCGCGTCACAGCGATGGTCTCGACCTCGCGGGAGGCGCGGGCCGCGCGCCGCTCGGCGAGCACTCCGTGCTCCTCCATCCACGCCCGGTGCTTCTCCAGCGCCTCGACGACCTCGTCGATGCCCTCGCCCCGGGCGGCGACCGTCTTCACGATCGGCGGCCGCCAGTCGCCGGGGCCCCGTGATTCGCCGAGGCCCAGCATGTGGTTGAGCTCGCGCGCGGTGGCGTCCGCGCCGTCCCGGTCGGCCTTGTTGACGACGTACACATCGCCGATCTCCAGGATTCCGGCCTTTGCCGCCTGGATGCCGTCCCCCATGCCGGGTGCCAGCAGGACGACGGAGGTGTCGGCCTGGGAGGCGATCTCCACCTCCGACTGGCCGACGCCGACCGTCTCCACCAGGATCACCTCGCAGCCCGCCGCGTCCAGCACCCGGATCGCCTGCGGTGCCGACCAGGCGAGGCCGCCCAGGTGGCCGCGGGTGGCCATGGAGCGGATGTAGACGCCCGGGTCGGAGGCATGCTCCGACATCCGGACCCGGTCGCCGAGGAGCGCCCCGCCGGAGAACGGCGAGGACGGGTCGACGGCCAGGACGCCGACCCGCTTGCCGGCCCGCCGGTACGCCGAGACGAGCGCCGACGTCGATGTCGACTTGCCGACACCGGGCGAGCCGGTCAGGCCGACGACGTACGCGTTGCCCGTCAGCGGCGCCAGGGCCGCCATCACCTCGCGCAGCTGCGGCGACGCCCCCTCCACCAGGGAGATGAGCCGGGCCACGGCCCGCGGCCGGCCCGCACGTGCCTGCTCGACCAGGGTGGGGACGTCCACCATCACCGCTCCGTTCACTCGCTGCGTGCTCTACGTGTACCGCGTACCACTGGCCCGGAACGTACTACTTGCCCGGGACGCGGACGATCAGCGCGTCGCCCTGACCGCCGCCACCGCACAGCGCCGCCGCGCCGGTGCCGCCGCCGCGCCGCTTCAGCTCCAGCGCCAGGTGCAGCACCACACGGGCGCCGGACATGCCGATCGGGTGGCCCAGCGCGATGGCGCCGCCGTTGACGTTCACCTTCTCCGAAGTGACGCCGAGGTCCTTCATCGACTGGACGGCGACCGCGGCGAAGGCCTCGTTGATCTCGATGAGGTCGAGGTCCGCCACCTCCAGGCCCTCCTTCTTGAGGGCGTGCAGGATCGCGTTGGAGGGCTGCGACTGGAGCGAGTTGTCCGGACCCGCCACATTGCCGTGGGCGCCGATCTCGGCGATCCAGTCCAGGCCCAGCTCCTCGGCCTTGGCCTTGCTCATGACGACGACCGCGGCAGCGCCGTCGGAGATCTGCGAGGAGGTGCCCGCGGTGATCGTGCCGTCCTTGGCGAACGCCGGACGCAGCTTGGCGAGGGACTCCGCGGTCGTCTCCGGGCGGATGCCCTCGTCCTTGGCGAAGAGGACCGGGTCGCCCTTGCGCTGCGGGATCTCGACCGGGGTGATCTCGGCCTCGAAGATGCCGTTCTTCTGGGCCGCGGCGGCGCGCTGGTGCGAGAGGGCGCCGATCTCGTCCTGGTCGGCGCGGCTCAGCCCGAGGCGGGAGTTGTGCTTCTCGGTGGACTCGCCCATCGGGATGTTCTCGTAGGCGTCGGTCAGACCGTCGTACGCCATGGAGTCGAGCATCTCGATGGCGCCGTACTTGTGACCCTCGCGGGACTTCGGGAGCAGGTGCGGGGCGTTCGTCATGGACTCCTGACCGCCGGCGACGACGACGTCGAACTCACCGGCGCGGATCAGCTGGTCGGCGAGCGCGATCGCGTCGAGCCCGGACAGACACACCTTGTTCACGGTGAGCGCGGGAACGCTCATCGGGATGCCGGCCTTGACCGCGGCCTGGCGGGCCGGGATCTGGCCCGCACCGGCCTGCAGCACCTGGCCCATGATCACGTACTCGACCTGGTCGCCGCCGATGCCGGCCCGGTCCAGCGCGGCCTTGATGGCGAAGCCGCCGAGGTCGGCCCCGGAGAAGCTCTTCAGCGAGCCGAGGAGGCGGCCCATGGGCGTACGCGCGCCCGCGACGATCACTGAGGTGGTACCGGTCGTTCCAGACATGAGGGGCGCCCCTTGGGATGAGGAGTGAACGAGGGTTTACTTGAATGTACTGAGCGGTACCTCGCCCGTCATCCGGCAGCGGGTGTGACGGCGCGCACGTTGCGTAACCATCCGTGTGGCGCTGCACTGGTTCCATGCTGACGCGAATCGATCACATCGGGATCGCCTGTTTCGACCTCGACAAGACCGTCGAGTTCTACCGTTCGACCTACGGGTTCGAGGTGTTCCATTCCGAGATCAACGAGGAGCAGGGCGTACGGGAGGCCATGCTCAAGATCAACGATACGTCCGACGGCGGCGCTTCCTACCTCCAGCTCCTGGAGCCGACCCGGGAGGACTCGGCCGTGGGCAAGTGGCTGGCGAAGAACGGGGAGGGTGTCCACCACATCGCCTTCGGCACCGCGGATGTCGACGCCGATTCCGCGGACATCCGGGAGAAGGGGGTCAGGGTGTTGTACGAGGAGCCCAGGACCGGTTCGATGGGGTCCCGGATCACCTTCCTGCACCCCAAGGACTGCCATGGAGTCCTCACCGAACTGGTCACGTCCGCAGCGGAGCACTGACCTCCGGATACCTGGCCCGGTAGAGTGGGCTGTTCCGGGCCGGGGCCGGGTCGGGGCCGCGCCGCGTCCCCAGCCGTTGATCTGTCACCATTCCCCGGGGGACCGTTCACCGGCGAACGGTACTCGTTGGAGAGTTGCGACCAGGGGACGGATGGGACCGCGCAGTGCGGGGCTACGAACGCCAGGAGAGCCACCGAGCTGACGACGACCATCTCTCGCGGTTCGAAGCCGAGATGGACCGGCTGAAGACCGACCGGGAGAAGGCCGTCCAGCACGCCGAGGACCTCGGTTACCAGGTCGAGGTCTTGCGCGCCAAGCTGCACGAGGCTCGGCGCAATCTCGCGACCCGTCCCGCGTACGACAGCGCGGACATCGGCTACCAGGCCGAGCAGTTGCTCCGTAACGCCCAGGTCCAGGCGGAACAGCTGCGGACCGACGCCGAGCGGGAGCTCCGTGACGCCCGCGCGCAGACGCAGCGGATCCTCCAGGAGCACGCCGAGCACCAGGCGCGGCTCCAGGCCGAGCTGCACAACGAGGCGGTGCAGCGGCGCCAGCGGCTCGACCAGGAGCTGGCGGAGCGCCGCCAGACCGTCGAGTCCCATGTCAACGAGAACGTCGCCTGGGCAGAGCAGCTCAGGGCCAGGACGGAGTCCCAGGCCCGCCGGCTGCTGGAGGAGTCGCGGGCCGAGGCCGAGCAGTCCCTGACGGCCGCGCGCGCCGAGGCGAACCGGGTTGCGGAGGAGACCCGGCAGCGGCTCGGTTCCGAGGCGGAGTCGGCACGGGCCGAGGCCGAGGCGATCCTGCTGCGCGCCCGCAAGGACGCCGAGCGGCTGCTGGACGCCGCCTCCAGCCAGGCGCAGGAGGCCACCAGCCACGCCGAGCAGCTGCGTACGTCGACGTCGGCCGAGACCGAGCAGACCCGCCAGCAGACCGCCGAGCTGAACCGGGCCGCCGAGCAGCGCATGCAGGAGGCCGAGACCCGGCTGCGCGAGGCCCGGCTGGAGGCCGAGAAGGTCACCGGCGAGGCGAAGGAGGCCGCGGTCAAGCGGCTGGCCGCCGCCGAGTCGCAGAACGAGCAGCGCACCCGTACGGCCAAGTCGGAGATCGCCCGGCTGGTCGGCGAGGCGACCAAGGACGCCGAGACGCTCAAGGCGGAGGCCGAGCAGGCGCTCGCCGACGCGCGGGCCGAGGCGGACCGGCTGAAGTCCGAGGCCTCCGAGAAGGCCCGCACGGCCGCCGCCGAGGACACCGCGGCCCAGCTCGCCAAGGCCGCCAGGAGCGCCGAGGAGGTGCTGACCAAGGCGTCCGAGGACGCGAAGTCCACCACCAGGGCAGCGGGCGAGGAGGCCGACCGGATCCGCCGCGAGGCGGAGGCCGAGGCGGACCGGCTGCGCGGCGAGGCCGCCGAGCAGGCCGATCAGCTCAAGGGCGCGGCCAAGGACGACACCAAGGAGTACCGGGCCAAGACGGTCGAGCTCCAGGAGGAGGCGCGCCGGCTGCGCGGCGAGGCCGAGCAGCTGCGCTCCGAGGCGGTCGCCGAGGGCGAGCGGATCCGTGGCGAGGCCCGCCGCGAGGCCGTCCAGCAGATCGAGGAGGGCGCGAAGACCGCCGAGGAGCTGCTGGCCAAGGCGAGGGCGGACGCGGAGGAGCTGCGCTCCACCGCGAGCACCGAGAGCGAGCGGGTCCGCACCGAGGCGACCGAGCGCGCCGGCACGCTGCGCAAGCAGGCCGAGGAGGCCCTGGAGCGCGCCCGTGCCGAGGCCGAGCAGCTGCGTACCGACTCCGAGGAGCAGGCGGGCTCGACCACCACCGCGGCCGAGCGGGCGGCGGCGGAGCTGCGTGAGGAGACCGAGCGCGCGGTCGCGGCCCGGCAGGCGGAGGCGGCCGAGGAGCTGACCCGGCTGCACACCGAGGCGGAGACCCGGGTCGCCACCGCCGAGCAGGCGCTCACGGACGCGCGCGCCGAGGCGGAGCGCATCCGGCGCGAGACGAACGAGGAGTCCGAGCGGCTGCGGACGGAGGCCGCCGAGCGGATCCGGACGCTGCGGGAGCAGGCGGAGACCGAGGCGGAGCGGCTGCGCGACGAGGCCGCGGCGGATGCGTCGCAGTCGCGTGCGGAGGGCGAGTCCGTCGCCGTACGGCTGCGGTCCGAGGCCGCCGCCGAGGCCGAGCGGCTCAAGTCCGAGGCGCAGGAGAGCGCCGACCGGGTGCGGTCCGAGGCCGCCGCCGCGGCGGAGCGGGTCGGCACGGAGGCCGCCGAGGCGCTGGCCGCCGCCCAGGAGGAGGCGAACCGGCGCCGCCGGGAGTCCGAGGAGACCCTCGACGCCGCACGCACCGAGGCGAACCAGGAGCGCGAGCGGGCCCGCGAGCAGAGCGAGGAGCTGCTCGCCTCCGCCCGCAAGCGGGTCGAGCAGGCACAGGCCGAGGCGCAGCGGCTGGTCGAGGAGGCCGACAGCCGGGCGGCCGAACTGGTCTCCGCGGCCGAGCAGACCGCCCAGCAGGTACGGGATTCGGTCAGCGGGCTGCAGGAGCAGGCCGAGGCGGAGATCGCCGGGCTGCGCTCGACCGCCGAGCATGTCGCGGAGCGGACGAAGTCCGAGGCGCAGGAGGAGGCGGACCGGGTCCGCACCGACGCGCACGCCGAGCGGGAGCGGGCCGGCGAGGACGCGGCCCGGATCCGCCGGGAGGCGAGGGAGGAGTCCGAGGCCGCGAAGGCGATGGCCGAGCGGACCGTCGCCGACGCGATCAGCGAGTCGGAGCGGCTGCGGGCGGATACCGCCGAGTACAGCCAGCGGATGCGTACCGATGCCTCCGACGCGCTGGCCTCGGCCGAGCAGGACGCCTCGCGCAGCCGCGCCGAGGCTCGCGAGGACGCCAACCGGATGCGTTCCGACGCCGCGACCCAGGCCGACCGGCTGGTGGGCGAGGCGACGAGCGAGGCCGAGCGGATCGGTACGGAGTCGACGCAGCAGGCCACCCGGCTCGTCGACGAGGCGACGCAGCAGGCCACCGCGCTGGTCGACGAGGCGAAGCAGCAGGCGGCCCGGCTGTCGGGCGAGGCCGTGGACGAGGCCGAGCGGCTGCGTGCGGAGGCGGCGGCCACCGTCGGTTCGGCGCAGGAGTACGCGGCCCGCACCCGCGAGGAGTCGGAGCGGGTGCGCGCCGACGCGGAGTCGGCGGCCGAGCAGATGCGCGCGGAGGCCCGCCAGGAGGCGGACCGGCTGCTCGACGAGGCGCGGGAGGCCGCGGCGAAGCGCCGGGCCGATGCCGCCGAGCAGGCCGATCAGCTGGTCAACAAGGCCCAGGAGGAGGCGCTGCGCGCCGCCACCGAGGCCGAGGAGCAGGCCGACACGATGGTCGGCGCGGCCCGCAAGGAAGCCGTGCGGATCACCTCGGAGGCGACGGTCGAGGGCAACTCCCTGGTGGAGCGGGCCCGTACGGACGCGGACGAGCTGCTGGTCGGCGCGCGCCGGGACGCCACGGCGATCCGGGAGCGGGCCGAGGAGCTGAGGACGCGGATCGAGGGCGAGATCGAGGAGCTGCACGACCGGGCCCGGCGGGAGACCTCCGAGCAGATGAAGACGGCGGGCGAGCGCGTCGACAACCTGATGAAGGCCGCGACGGAGCAGCGCGACGAGGCGGCGGCCAAGGCCAAGGAGCTGCTGGCGGACGCCAATTCGGAGGCGAGCAAGGTCCGGATCGCCGCGGTGAAGCGGGCCGAGTCGCTGCTGAAGGAGGCCGAGCAGAAGAAGGCCACGCTGGTCCGCGAGGCCGAGAAGCTGCGGTCCGACGCCGAGGCCGAGGCGAAGCGCACGGTCGAGGAGGGCAAGCGCGAGCTCGATCTGCTGGTGCGCCGGCGCGCGGACATCAACACCGAGATCTCCCGAGTCCAGGACGTGCTGGAGGCGTTGGAGTCCTTCGAGACGCCCACGGGCGGCGGCAAGGGCGCGGGCGGCTCCTCCGGTGGCGTCAAGACCGGGGCCTCGGCGGGCACTCGATCGAGTGGCAAGTCGTCCGAGGGGTAGTCGCGTTGTCAGGTCCCGTGCTCCGACAGGAACGTTCAACCCTCCGAGTGGCAAGAGTTGCGGGGGTCAGCCACTCAAAAGAGGTGTCATTCTCCAGATCAAAAGGGCATCCGCTCGGTGACACGCCGTCCGGGCCCCTAGGATTCCCTCTATCACCTCACCGGTCTCATTCGACAGGAACCCCATGAGCGACCCTTCCTCCCCCTTCGGCTTCGAGCTCGTGCGACGTGGATACGACCGCGGTCAGGTGGATGACCGCATTACCAAGCTCGTCGCCGACCGTGATAGTGCCCTGACCCGCATCACGTCTCTGGAAAAGCGCATCGAGGAGCTCCACCTCGAAACGCAGAACGCTCAGGCCCAGGTGAGCGACGCGGAGCCGTCGTACGCCGGCCTCGGCGCGCGGGTGGAGAAGATCCTCCGCCTGGCCGAGGAGGAGGCGAAGGACCTGCGTGAGGAGGCCCGTCGCGCCGCCGAGCAGCACCGTGAGCTCGCCGAGTCGGCCGCCCAGCAGGTGCGCAACGACGCCGAGACGTTCGCCGCCGAGCGCAAGGCGAAGGCCGAGGACGAGGGCGTCCGGATCGTCGAGAAGGCCAAGGGTGAGGCCGGCTCGCTGCGTACGGAGGCCCAGAAGGACGCCGCGCAGAAGCGCGAGGAGGCGGATGCCCTCTTCGAGGAGACCCGCGCCAAGGCCGCCCAGGCCGCCGCGGACTTCGAGACCAACCTGGCCAAGCGCCGCGACCAGTCGGAGCGCGACCTCGCGTCCCGTCAGGCCAAGGCCGAGAAGCGCCTCGCCGAGATCGAGCACCGCGCCGAGCAGCTCCGCCTGGAGGCCGAGAAGCTCCGCACGGACGCCGAGCGCCGGGCCCGCCAGACGGTGGAGACCGCGCAGCGCCAGTCCGAGGACATCGTGGCCGACGCGAACGCCAAGGCCGACCGGATCCGCAGCGAGTCGGAGCGCGAGCTGGCGGCTCTCACCAACCGCCGCGACTCGATCAACGCCCAGCTGACCAACGTCCGCGAGATGCTGGCCACGCTGACCGGTGCCGCGGTCGCCGCGGCGGGCACCCCCGCCGACGACGAGCCGGTCACCCGTGGCGTCCCGGCCCAGCAGGGCCGCTGACCCCGAGTACCGCAGCTGCACCCCAGGAGGACACTGACGATCTTCAGCACCCTCCTTGCGCGCCCGGTTCCGCCCCTGTGGTGGCGCCGGGCGCGCGGCCGTTCTAGCGTGAACGCATGATCGAGCTCGATGGCCTCACCAAGCGCTTTGGCAACAAGGTTGCCGTCGACCGGCTTTCCTGCCAGGTCAGACCCGGAATGGTGACGGGTTTTCTGGGGCCCAACGGGGCGGGCAAGTCCACGACGATGCGGATGATGCTCGATCTCGACAACCCGACCAGCGGTTCGGTGCGCATCGACGGCAAGCACTACCGCGACCTGGAAGAACCCCTCAAGTACATCGGGGCGCTGCTGGACGCCAAGTCGATGCACGGCGGACGCAGCGCGTACAACAATCTGCTCTGTCTCGCGCAGAGCAATCGCATCCCGGAGAGCCGGGTCGCGGAGGTTCTGGACACCGTCGGCCTGACCGCGGTGGCGAAGAAGAAGTCGAAGGGCTTCTCCCTCGGCATGGGCCAGCGGCTCGGGATCGCGGCGGCGCTGCTCGGCGACCCGAAGGTGCTGCTCTTCGACGAACCCGTCAACGGTCTGGACCCCGAGGGCATCCACTGGATCCGCAATCTGATGAAGGCGCTCGCCACGGAAGGCCGGACGATCTTCGTCTCCAGCCATCTGATGAGCGAAATGGCCCTCACCGCGGACCACTTGATCGTGATCGGCCAGGGCAGGCTGCTCGCCGACACCTCGATGGCCGATTTCATCCACCAGAACTCCCGCAGTTACGTACGGCTGCGCTCGCCGCAGCAGGAGAGGCTGCGCGATGTGCTGCACGAGGCGGGCCTGATCGTGGTCGAGACGGGCGGCGGCACGCTGGAGATCGACGGCGCCACGACCGAGGCGCTGGGCGAGCTCGCCGCGCAGCACCAGATCGTGCTGCATGAGCTGAGTGCCCAGCGGGCCTCGCTGGAGGACGCGTTCATGCAGATGACGGCGGACTCCGTGGAGTACCACGCACACTCGGACCACGCCGCGGCGCCACCGCCCGCGGGCCCGCAGTGGGGCGATCAATGGAACCAGCGGACCGGTGGCGGCACCGGCATGGAGGTGTGACGACGATGGCATCGGTACCCGCGGTCCTGACCTCCGAGTGGACCAAGATCCGTACGGTCTCCTCGACCGTCTGGACGCTGATCTCCGCGTTCGTCGTCACCGTCGCGATGAGCGCGGCGCTCTGCGCCCTGATGAACGCCCAGTTCGACGACCTCCCGGTGGCGCAACGGGCCACCTTCGACCCGACCCTCATCAGCTTCTCCGGCATGGTCCTCGGCCAGCTGGCCATGGTCGTCTTCGGGGTGCTGGTGGTCGGTACGGAGTACAGCTCCGGCATGATCCGCACCTCACTGGCGGCCGTGCCCCAGCGCGGTTCGTTCCTGTTCAGCAAGGTCACGGTGGCCGGTGTGCTGGCCCTGGTGGTCGGCATCGCGACCAGCTTCGTCTCGTTCTTCCTCGGACAGGCCCTGCTCGGCGACCACCACACGGACATCGGTGCGGACAACGTCCTGCGCGCGGTCGTCGGCGGTGGCATCTACATGGGCCTGATCGGGATCTTCTCGATGGGTGTGGCCACGATGCTGCGCAGCTCGATGCTGTCGCTCGGCATCCTGATGCCGTTCTTCTTCCTGGTCTCCCAGATCCTGTCGGCGGTCCCGGGTGCGAAGAAGGTCGCCCGCTACTTCCCCGACCAGGCCGGGTCCAAGATCATGCAGGTGGTTCCCGACGCCATGAACAGCAACCCGGCTCCGTACGGGCCGTGGGGCGGGCTCGGAATCCTGCTCGCCTGGGTGGCGGCCGCGCTGATCGGCGGCTATCTCGTACTCAAGAAGCGGGACGCGTGACCGTTCGCCCGGTCGGGGGAGCGACGCGCGCCCGCAACGGCTTGGCCGGAACCGTCGGAGCCTGGATATCCTCCTAAGTCTTACGGGGGTGTGCGGCCGCTCGGCCTGGGCCCCGACGACAGCTGTGAGTCGATGGGGCTGAAGCATGATCGAGGCAGTCGGCCTGACAAAGCGCTACGGCGCGAAGACGGCCGTGTACAACCTTTCCTTCCAGGTGCGGCCGGGCACCGTCACCGGATTCCTGGGTCCCAACGGGTCGGGCAAGTCCACCACCATGCGCATGATCCTGGGCCTGGATCAGCCGACTTCCGGCCATGTGACGATCGGCGGCCACCCCTTCCGCAGTCTGCCGAACGCCCCGCGCCAGGTGGGCGCGCTGCTGGACGCGAAGGCGGTGCACGGCGGGCGCAGCGCCCGTAACCACCTCCTCTCGCTCGCCCAGCTCGCCGGTATCCCGGCCGCCCGGGTCGACGAGGTGCTCGGCGTCGTCGGCCTCCAGGACGTCGCGCGGCGGCGGTCCAAGGGTTTCTCGCTCGGCATGGGCCAGCGGCTCGGGATCGCCGCGGCACTGCTCGGCGACCCTCAGGTGCTGCTCTTCGACGAACCCGTCAACGGTCTGGACCCCGAGGGCATCCTCTGGGTCCGCAATCTGATGAAGATGCTGGCGTCCGAGGGCCGTACGGTCTTCGTCTCCAGCCATCTGATGAGCGAGATGGCGCTCACCGCCGACCATCTGATCGTGATCGGCCGGGGTCAGCTGCTCGCCGACATGAACGTCAAGGACTTCATCTCGGCCAACTCGGCCGACTTCGCCCGGGTACGGGTCGCCGACGGCCTCGCGGAGCGGCGCGAGAAGCTGACCGCCTCGCTCACCGAGGCGGGCGGACAGGTCATGTCCGAGCCGGACGGGGCCCTGCGGATCACCGGGCTGCCGCTGCCGCGGATCAGCGATGTGGCACACGAGTCGGACGTCCGGCTGTGGGAGCTCTCACCGCACCAGGCCTCGCTGGAGGAGGCGTACATGCGGATGACCCAGGGCGTCGTGGACTACCGCTCGACGGCGGACCAGAAGGCAGGTCTCCAGCAGCCGGCGGACCACGGGTACGCGCAGCCGGGGTACGGGCAGCCACCGGTCCCGGAGGCGCCCCAGCAGAACTGGTACGTCCCACCGCCGCCCGGACAGAACCCGTACGCGGCGGCCCCGGCCGAGCCCGCCGCGGCCCCCGCAGACCTGACCAAGCGCGACACCAGCGAGGACGCCCGATGACAACGCCGCCGACCCCGCAGGCGCCGTCCCAACGGCAGGCCCCGGCCCCGCAGCACAGCCCCCAGGCCGCACCGGCCGGCCCGTACACCTCGCCGATCCCGGTGCGCCGGGCCACCCTCGGCGACGCGATCGCCTCCGAGTGGACCAAGATCCGCTCGGTGCGCTCCACGATGTGGACGCTCGGCGTCATGATCGTGCTGCTGCTCGGGATCGGGCTGCTGGCCGCGGTCGCGGTCGACACCTCCGATACCGACCTCGGCTCGACGCCGGTGCTCAGCCTCGGCTTCTTCGGGGTGCTGCTGGGCTCGATCTGTGTGATCACGCTCGGTGTGATGACCATCGCGTCGGAGTACGGCACGGGCATGATCCGTACGACGCTGACCGCCTGCCCCAGCCGCGCCCGGGTGCTGTGCGCGAAGGCGATCGTCTTCTTCCTGCTCACCTTCGTGATCACGACCGTGACGACCGCGGTGGTCGCGGTGATGCAGACGGCGTTCATCGACAGCACGGCGCCCAGCGGCGGCGAATGGCTGCGCGCGACGGTCGGTGTCGGCCTCTACATCGCGACGCTGGGACTGCTCTCCCTCGCGGTCGGCGCTCTCATCCGGCACTCCGCCGGTGCGATCACGATCATGATCGGAGTGGTGCTGCTGCCGCTCGTGCTGGCCATGTTCATGTTCGCGGAGTCGCTCTCCGACCTGCGGTTGGCGTTCTTCCAGTACTCGATCCCCAACCAGCTCAGCGCGTTCTACTCCACCTCGGTCGCCGATTCGGGACCGTCCGGCTGGGACCCCCTGTGGATCATGCTCGGCGTCACGGCCGTGGCCCTGCTCGCTGCGTTCGGCGCTCTGAACCGCCGGGACGTCTGACCCGTCCCCGCCCGGAGGGGCTCAGTAGCGAGGCGCGTTCCTGGACCGCTGCACCTGTGTGGTGCGGCGGTCCTTCGCGTTCCAGCACGCCTTGTGCCAGTGCCTGCGGTCGTCGATCCCGCCGTACTCGGACCAGGCCACCAGGTGCGGGACGCCGGAGGGGATCTCCTGGTCGCAGCCGGGGCAGCGGTACCGCTTGCCCGCGGCGCTCGCGCCGCTGACCGGGCGGACCGACCACTGCTCGCCCTGCCATTCCTCGGCTCGCCCGCCCCCGCCGTACCGGTCCCCCGGTTCCGTGGTGCTGTCGTGGGGACTCTCGCCGCCTCGTGGGCGGTTGCGGCGCGGGGACACGTGACACCTCACGGGGCAGTCTGGGCAGTTCCCGTCCAGCGTAGGGCCATTTGGCCGACCCGGGCGTCCGGCGCCTCGCGGGGCGACGTCCCGGACGGGGTGAGTTACCGGAAAATCGCAACAACCTGCCTGCGGACCGTGCCTTTGGCACGTGTCAGACGTTGTTGCTCTACAGGGGAGAGCCGCGTCGGCCGCAAGGAGGCAATTGGCGATGCGCGTGGGAACGTTCGTACTGGCAGCCCAGTTTCCGGGGCAGGGACCGGGGGAAGCGCTGCACCGCGCGATCCGGTCCACCGAGGTCGCGGAGGAGTCCGGGCTCGACTCGGTCTGGCTGGCAGAGCATCATTTCGTGCCGTACGGGGTCTGCCCGTCCGCCGTCACCCTGGCCGCGCTGCTGCTCGGCCGCACCCGCAGAATCCGGGTGGGCACGGCGGTGAGCGTGCTGCCGACCCAGCATCCGGTGACGCTCGGCGAACAGGCCGCGCTGCTCCACCTCACCAGCGGCGGCCGATTCACCCTCGGCGTCGGCCGGGGCGGTCCCTGGGTGGATCTGGAGGTGTTCGGCGGCGGCCTGGAAGCCTACGAGAAGGGCTTCCCGGAGTCCCTGGAGCTGCTGCTCGACTGGCTGGGCAAGCCGCGGGTGGCCGGGCGCGGGGAGCGGTACGGCTTCCGCGAGGTCGCCGTGGTGCCCCGGGCCGACGAGCCGCTCGCCGGGGACGGCGAGGGCTCCGGACCCGAGGTGGTCGTCGCGTGCACCTCTCCCGGGACGGTGAAGCTCGCCGCGGAGAACGGCCTGCCGATGCTGCTCGGGATGCACTGCGGGGACCGTGAGAAGGCCGACATGGTCGCCCTGTGGCGGTCCACCGCGCTCGCCGCGGGCCGCTCGCCCGAGAGCGTCCGGGAGGCCGGGCACGTGTCCGCGGGGGTGGCCCAGATCGCCGACCGCCCCGAGGACGCGGTGGAGACGCTCGTGAAGGCGATGCCGGGCTGGCTGCGACAAGGGCTGGACGCCCATGTGACGGTCGACGGCCGGCACCGGGTGATGCGCGATCCGGTCGCGTACACGGAGCTGCTGTGCGGCCTTCATCCGGTGGGCCCGCCCCGGCTCGCCGCCGACCGGCTCGCCGCCACCGCCGAGCGGACGGGCATCACCCGCTTCGCGCTCCTGGCGGAGGGGTCGGGGGATCTGACGGCCACGGAGGAGAACGTAGCGCGGCTGGGCACCGAAGTGCTCCCGCTGCTCACCTGACGCGTCGTAAGAGGTACGGGGCTGCCGCCCCGGAGCGAGTTGCACGATCTCGGCCCGGAACGGCAGCAGAAGCGTTAGCAGTCCCGAAGTTCGGGCGACTGATTGAGCAACTGGCCCCTCACCGAGGTGAAGCGGGCCAGACGCTCGTCGACCGAGGCATCCAGCGGGAACACCGCGACGCGGTGGCAGTTCTGGAATGCCAGGCGCACCCCGAAGTGCCGCTGCAGCGCGCCGCGTATCGCATCACTCGCGAGCGCGCGCAGCAGCTGACCACGTGCCTGTTCGTTGGGCGGGGGCGTCTGGTTGTCGGCGAACTCCCCGCCGTCGACCTTCAGCTGAGCCACCAACGAGCTGATCATCTCCCATGCGTAGGGCAGGGAGGTCCGGACGCAGTCGACGAAGTCGGCTTCGTCGACCTCGCCTCGCTCGGCCTGTTCCAACAGCGCCGGTGAGACGTCGAGCGACATGGGTTCTCCTCTCGCGACCCCGACGCCGGGCCGGGGCCTTACGGGCAGGGAAGGAGGACGGCGACGCAGCGTACACAGACGGCGACCTCCTGCTTCCACGGTAAGGGTGCAGTCCTGGCCGCACCAGGAGATTGGGAACACAACCGGCCATTGACGAAGGGGCCCAAAGAGGGGCAAGCCCGAACGGCACCCCTCGTGGGCAACCCCGGTGACGGGTGTGACAGGGGGAGAATCGCGTGGAGCACCTCTCGTCGAGTAGCGTTGCCGACCATGCGTCTCGTCATCGCCCGCTGCTCCGTGGACTACGCCGGCCGGCTCACGGCCCACCTGCCCTCCGCTCCCCGTCTGATCCTGGTGAAGGCGGACGGGAGCGTGTCGATCCACGCCGACGACAGGGCGTACAAACCCCTCAACTGGATGTCACCGCCCTGCACCCTCAAGGAGGGCAGCGACGACACCGCGGGCATCTGGACCGTGGTGAACAAAGCGGGCGAGAAACTGATCATCACGATGGAGGAAATCCTCCACGACTCGTCCCATGAGCTGGGTGTCGACCCGGGCCTCATCAAGGACGGCGTCGAAGCGCATCTTCAGGAACTGCTCGCCGACCGGATCGAGACACTCGGCGAGGGCTACACCCTGATCCGCCGCGAGTACTTCACCGCCATCGGGCCGGTCGACATCCTGTGCCGGGACGCCGACGGCCAGACCGTCGCCGTGGAGCTGAAGCGGCGCGGCGACATCGACGGCGTGGAGCAGCTGACCCGCTATCTGGAGCTGCTCAACCGCGATCCCCATCTCGCCCCGGTCAAGGGCATCTTCGCGGCCCAGGAGATCAAGCCGCAGGCGCGGGTGCTGGCGACGGACCGCGGGATCGGCTGTGTCGTTCTCGACTACGACGCGCTGCGCGGCATCGAGGACGACAAGCTACGGCTGTTCTGACCCTCACCGCTCCCTCCGCTCCCGAACGCCGGACGTGTGTGTCACGTCCGGCGTTCGTCGGTTCCGGGGCCGCTCAGGTCACCGTCGGACTGCTGTCCGCGCTCGCCGCGGCCGAGGACGACGACGAGGAGGGCCCGCTCGCCGAGTCGGAGGTGTCGGGCGAGGACGGTTCGGGCTCGGTGGCGGTGTCCGTCGGCGTCGGGGAGCCGGTGTCCGTCGGACTCCCGGTCGGCCTGGGCGACTTCGTCGGCGTGGGCGACTTCGTCGGGCGAGGCGACTTGGTCGGCTTGTGCGACGGCGGCTTGCTGCTGGACGGGGTGTCCGACGACGGGCTGTCGCTCGGTCCCGTGGGGTCCGTGGACGGCGTAGCGGTGCCGCTCGGCGTGTTCTCGCTGCCCGACGGGCCGGGCGTCGCCGCGCTGCCGCTGGATGCCGTGCCGCCGGGCGTCGAGCCGTCCGCCGGGCTGTCGGCCGGGACTTCGTCCTCGCCGTCGTCCTGGCTCTGCGACTGCTCGGTCGTGACGTCCTGGTTCCCCTGGACGTCGTCGTCGCCGGAGGTCAGCCCCAGCGCCACCACCGTGCCGAGCACACCGGTCAGGAGTACGCCCGCGGCCGTCGCGACCAGATTGCGCCGGGCCCCGGCGAGCACCGCGAAGCGGCCTCCCCGGGCGCCCCCGGCGGCCTTGGCGGTGCTCTGCCGCGATATCACCGTGGGGGCGCCGTACGGCCCCGACAGCGTCTGCGTCACGGAGGGCGTCGCACGGGTGGACTGCGCCGGCGGCTCCTCGGTCCGCGGGACCGGCAGTTCCTCTCCCGGCGGGGTGAGGACGACGGGCAGCGGGCCGCCGGAACGGTCCGCGACCAGGGCGAGCGCGCGCCGTCCGGCCACCGCGCCGGACTTGTCGGCGAGCGCCCCGCGCATGCTGATCGAGGTCTCCAGCTCGGCCCTGGCCCGGTCCGGATTGCCGGCGAGGAGCGCGAGGACCCCCAACTCGTGGTGGAAGTACGCCTCTTCGGCGACCTCTCCGGCGATCCTGGCCGCCTCCTGGCCGATCCGCAGCGCCCGCTCCCAGGCTCCCCAGTGCAGGCCCGCCGCGAAGGCCGGCGAGGCGCTGCGGGCCAGCAGCACGGCCACGCTGGTCTGCCCCGCCCCGTCGCCGGGCACCAGCTGCGCCATCGCCGCGACGACCGCGTCGCCCTCGGCCGTCACCCGCTCGGGAGTGACCGAGGGGTGACCGGCCCACCAGGCGTAGTGCTGGGCCGCGGTCCGCGCCCGGTCGGTGGCGTCCTCGCCGTATCCGGCGGCCTCCAGTTGGGTCACGACACCGGCGGCCAGCCGGTAGCGGGGGCCGGCCGGGGAGAGCAGCCCGCAGCCGGCCAGCTCGCCGAGGGCGGCGTCCGCGTGGGTGTCCCCGATGAGCGCCGGCAGATGCGCCTGGTGCGGCACCTCGCCGCCGAGGGCCACCGCGAAGCGCAGGGTGTCGCGGGCGGACCCGCTCAGCCGCGAGGCGAGCAGTGCGGCCGGGGCAGCGCCCTCCCCGAGGCTGGGCAGCGGTATGTGGACACCGTCGACGTCCTGGTCGTGCCCGAAGGGGACGTCCGCGGGCCGGCCGTCGCCGCCGCCGAACACTCCGTACGCCTCGGGGTCGGTACGCAGCAGGTCGCGCTGGCGCAGCAGGGCGCCCGCCTGGACGAAGCGCAGCGGCAGCCCCTCGGACTCGAACCAGAGGTCCCCCGCCCAGTTCGCCTCCTCGTCGGTGAGCGGACGCTCGACGGCCCGCTCCAGCAGGTCGACCGCGGCACCGCGGCCGAGGCCCGCGAGGAAGACCTCTTCGAGGTGCGAGTCCGTGGTGGGCGCGGCGACATCGGGAACCGTCGCGAACAGGAAGGCGCACTCCGGCGTCGCGTCGAGCAACTCCTCCAGCGCGGCCCCGCCGAACTCCAGGTCGTCGAGCAGCACGACGGCGCCGATGCTCCGGACCTTGTCGAGCAGCCCGGCGCGGTCGGGGCGGTGCTGCGGCGAGTCGTGGACGGCCTCGAAGAGCCCGTGCAGCAGGTCGGTGGCGGTGCGCTTGCAGCCGCTGAGCCGTACGACTCCGTCCGGTGCGAGGTCCGCGCAGTCGGCCGCGACGGCGTCCAGCAGTGCCGTACGGCCGGATCCGGCCGGTCCGGTGAGCCGCACCGAGCGGCCCTGGGCCAGCAGGCGCACCAGCCGTTCGCGCTCCTGTGCGCGCTCCAGGAGGGGCAGCTGGGGGGCGGGCGGGCCCGGCGGTACGGGCGGCGCGGTGGCGCGTTCGCGAGCGGCGCGCCCGGCCGCGGTGCGCCGGGCCGGAGGACCGGGCTGCTCCCCCGGCGGGCACAGCTCGACCTCGCTGCCGTCGACCGGGTTGACGGTGAGGAGGTAGTCGCCCGATATGAGCCGCACGACGCGTGCCTGCGGCGGCGTCGGCTGACCGGGATCCGGGGTCAGCTGGTCGCGGGCCGGCCGTCTGCGGCCGGGCCCCTCACCGAGGCTGTCGTTGTCCCGGCCGTACTGTTCCGGTCCCCGGTGTGTCGGGTCCATCGCCAAAGCCCCCAGACGCGTCGCGCACGATTGCCCCTCCGGCCTCGCACGCCCCGCTGTCGCTTCTGGTCCGGTGTCCGCCCGGTGGGTTCGTCAATCGGCGGACGGCCGAACCCTAGACCGTCGCACGGGGTCCCCGCACAGTCGGGGGGTCACGCCGCCCGAAGCGCACATTTTCGTGCGGATTGTGCGTTTTCGGCCGCGGCGCACGGCCGGTGGCCGTTCGCCGGATCGGACGCTCCCGCCGGCCGGTCACTCACCGGTCGGACGCCCCTACACGCGCGGCAGCGAGTCCGCGGCGATTCCGCCCTCGATGGCCAGGATGCGGTGCAGCCGGGTCGCCACCAGCAGGCGCTGCATCTGTGGCGGCACGCCACGGAGCACCAGCCGCCGCCCGGCCCGTCCGGCCCGGCGGTGTGCGCCCATGATGACGCCGAGTCCGGTGGCGTCCCAGGAATCCAGCTCGGTCAGGTCGAGCACCAGGTCGCCGACGCCGTCGTCGAGGGCCGAGTGCAGGGCCGTACGGGCGTCCGCCGCGCTTCGGACGTCGAGGCGGCCCCCGACGACCAGCTCGGCGTGGTCGCCCCTGATGTGCATATGCGCTCCCCTGGAATGCTCCGTAGCAAGGTTCGTCTGTCTGTTCTGTCTCTGCCACAACTGACTCCGGCGGAGACAGGGAAGTTTCCGTCTGTAAGCGAACCGATACCGAATTCACCCCGTGGAGTGACTGAGGCGCGGCGAGGGCCTACTCGGATCCACTGCTTTCCGGGAGAATCCCTCCGGACCTCCGGGCCTGATCGACGGCGGATCAGGCAACCGGAGGACCGAAAACGATCAGTACGTGTAGAAGCCCTGCCCGCTCTTGCGGCCGATGTCACCTGCGTCCACCATCCGGCGCATCAGCTCCGGCGCGGCGAACTTCTCGTCCTGCGACTCGGTGTAGATGTTGCTCGTGGCGTGCAGCAGGATGTCGACGCCGGTCAGGTCCGCCGTGGCGAGCGGGCCCATGGCGTGGCCGAAGCCCAGCTTGCAGGCGATGTCGATGTCCTCGGCCGAGGCGACGCCCGACTCGTACAGCTTGGCGGCCTCGACGACGAGCGCCGAGATCAGCCGGGTGGTGACGAAGCCGGCCACGTCACGGTTGACGACGATGCAGGTCTTGCCCACGGACTCGGCGAACTCCCGCGCGGTGGCGAGGGTTTCGTCGCTGGTCTTGTAGCCGCGTACGAGTTCGCAGAGCTGCATCATCGGGACCGGCGAGAAGAAGTGCACCCCGACGACGCGCTCGGGGCGCTCCGTCACGGCCGCGATCTTGGTGATCGGGATGGCGGAGGTGTTGGAGGCGAGGACGGCGTCGTACCGGACGATCTTGTCGAGGGCCCGGAAGATCTCGTGCTTGACCTCCAGCTTCTCGAAGACGGCCTCGACGACGACATCCGCGTCGGCGACCGCGTCGAGGTCGGTGGTGGTCGTGATGCGGGCGAGCGCGGCCTCGGCATCGGCCGCGTCCAGCTTGCCCTTGGAGACGAATTTGTCGTACGAGGCCTTGATGCCGTCACGTCCACGGGTCAGGGCTTCGTCGGTGACGTCGCGCAGCACCACGTCCCAGCCCGCCTGGGCGGAGACCTGCGCGATGCCGGACCCCATGAGTCCGGCTCCGATGACGGCGAGCTTCCTGGCCACGTGTGCACCCCTTGGTTTCTGTTCGCCTCTGCAGCTGGTCCCTGCACGGCCGGTCCTAACGGTTGTTCACATGCTCTCCGGCGGAGATTAGTACCCGTGAGGGGCGCTGGGGCCGTGAAGAGATGCGCGTCACGTCTCACATGACGGACATCACACCGGCACACGTCATTCAGCGGCGCGTCGGGCGTAGTTGAGGACCTTTTCGCCGAGGAGGTCCTCGATCTCGTCGAGCAGGACGAGCGCGTCGCGCGAGACCTCGGCCGCCTTGCGCCCGGCCAGCATCTCCTGGCTGATGTGGCCGACGAGGGCTCCCTCGATCCAGGCGAGCTGACCGCCGACCAGGTCCGGCAGCGGATCGTCCGCCGGCGCGCCCGTCTCCTCGCGCAGGGTCGTGACGACGGCGTCCAGGACCTCCCGCTGGAGGCGGCCGAGACGGGCCTGGAGCGTGGGCGCCTCCTCGATGACCCGCATGAAGTCGGCGAAGCCGTCCATCAGTCCGAGCTCCGGCGACACCGCGACGACCAGGGACCGCAGCTCCCGCAGGACCGCCTCGGCCGCCGACTCGCCCTTGTCGCGGGCTCGGACGAAGCGGGCCACCCGCCGGGTGACGCCGCTCATCCGGTCGAGGAAGAGGTCCTCCTTGGCCGGGAAGTAGTTGTAGACGGTGTTCACGGAGACGTCCGCCAGCTCGGCGATCTCGGCAACGGTCACCGTGACGAAACCGCGCTCCAGGAACAGCCCGGTCGCGAGGTCCGAGATGTGCTGCCTGGCTTGGCGCTTCTTGCGTTCCCTGAGTCCCTCGGCCATCCGTCCATGGTAGGCCCGCGAGAGCCGGTGAAACATTAGAGTCATTGCATTTTTTCAGCGACTCTGTTTTTGTGGTCGCTATGCCAATCATCAGTACGGCCGGGCTCGCCCGGACCTTCGACAGCAGGAACGGACCGGTGCACGCCGTGCGGTCCGTCGACCTGACGGTCGCCCAGGGCGAGATCGTCGGCCTCCTCGGCCCCAACGGGGCGGGCAAGACCACCACTCTGCGGATGCTGACCACACTGCTCACCCCCACCGGCGGCGCCGCCACCGTCGCCGGGCACGATCTCGCCGACGATCCGGCCGGAGTGCGCGCGAAGTGCGGATACGTCGCCCAGTCCGGCGGCGTCGACCCGCACCTGACCGTGCGGGAGGAACTGGTCACCCAGGGACGGCTGTACCGGCTGAGCAGGGCGGACGCGACCGCACGGGCCGCCGAACTGGCCCGCGGGCTCGGCCTCGGCGATCTGTTCGACCGGAAGGCGGTCACCCTCTCGGGCGGTCAGCGCCGGCGCCTGGACATCGCGATGGGCATCGTCCACCGGCCGCCCGTCCTCTTCCTCGACGAACCCACCACCGGCCTCGACCCGGGCAGCCGCACCGACCTCTGGGACCTGGTGCGCGGGCTGCGCGACGACCACGGCACGACGGTCGTCCTCACCACCCACTACCTCGACGAGGCGGACGCGCTCGCCGACCGGCTGATCGTGATCGACCGGGGCGTGGTCGTGGCCGAGGGCACCCCGGCCGCGCTGCGGGCCGAGTACGCAGGATCCCCCGCCGCCTCCCTCCAGGACACCTTCCTCGCGATCACCGGCCGCGCCGCCGCGCCCGCCGATGCCGCACCCCTCTCCGTCCAGGGGCTCTGATGCTGCTTCACGACATCGCGCTCGTCTTCGGGCGGTACGCCCGCCAGACCCTGCGCTCCCGCTTCCAGATGCTCTTCGGCGCACTGATGCCGCTGCTGTATCTGCTCTTCTTCGGCCCGCTCCTCGACGATCTGCCGCTCGGCTCGCCCGGGGACTCCTGGCAGGTCCTGATCCCCGGACTGCTGCTTCAACTCGCCCTGTTCGGCGCCTCGTTCGCCGGATTCTCGATCATCGTCGAGAAGTCCACCGGGGTGGTGGAGCGGATGCGGGTGACACCGGTCAGCAGACTGGCGCTGCTGCTGGGCCGGGTCCTGCGGGACGCCCTGCTCTTCATGGTCCAGGCGGTGCTGCTGGTGCTGGCCGCCCTGGTCATGGGCCTGCGCGCGCCCCTGCCCGGGGTGCTGATCGGCTTCGCGTTCGTCGGTCTGCTCACGGTCGCGCTGGCCTCGCTGTCGTACGCACTGGCCATGAAGGTCGCGACGCCGCAGGAGTTCGGACCCGTCATCAACGCGGTGACCATGCCGGTGATGCTGCTCTCCGGCCTGATGCTGCCGATGACACTGGGGCCGGCGTGGCTGGACGTCACGTCGCGCTTCACCCCCTTGCGCTATCTCGTGGACGCGGTACGGGACGCGTACGTGGGCTCGTACGCCACCTCGCACATGCTGTACGGGGCGGTGGTGGCGGCCGCCTTCGCGGTCGCGGCCGTGGCGGTGGGCGCCCGGGTCTTCCGCCGGGAGGGGCACTAGCCTGGCGGCATGGTCAATCTGACACGTATCTACACGCGCACCGGCGACCGGGGCACCACCGCCCTCGGCGACATGAGCCGTACCGCCAAGACCGATCTGCGGATCTCCGCGTACGCCGACACCAATGAGGCCAATGCCGTCATCGGTACCGCGATCGCGCTCGGGCAGCTCTCCGAGGACGTCGTGAAGGTCCTCGTCCGTGTGCAGAACGACCTGTTCGACGTGGGCGCGGATCTGTCGACCCCGGTCGTCGAGGACCCGAAGTACCCGCCGTTGCGGGTGGAGCAGGGTTACGTCGACAAGCTGGAGGCGGACTGCGACCACTTCCTGGAGCAGTTGGAGAAGCTGCGCAGCTTCATCCTGCCGGGCGGTACGCCCGGGGCGGCGCTGCTGCACCAGGCGTGCACGGTGGTCCGGCGCGCGGAGCGGTCCACCTGGGCGGCGCTGGAGGTGCACGGCGACGTGATGAACGCGCTGACCGCGACGTATCTCAACCGGCTCTCCGACCTGCTGTTCATCCTCGCGAGGACGGCGAACAAGGAGGTCGGCGACGTGCTGTGGGTGCCGGGCGGCGAGCGCTGACCACATGGCCCCGGCGGCCGGACGGGTGCGAGGCCGCGCCCGGCCGGCCGCTCAGCGCCCGGCCGGCTCGCGTTTCGGGAACAACGTGTAGCTCCCCGCGATGACCACGTTGATCCCGATGACCAACAGCATCTTCTGCTGCCACGCCCGCAGCGACGACGCGTCGCCGTCCCCGCCCACGTACCAGACGGCCGCCTGGAGCAGCGCCAGCGCGGTCACCGCCGCGACCGTCCAGCGCGCCGCGACCTTCCACTCGTGCGCCGCGCGCGCCATGCCGTACTTCGGCGGCCGCACCGGCGGCGGCCCGCCCGCGAAGCGGTGGGCGACCCTGGCGTCGACCCAGCGGATCGTGGAGTGGCCGAGCCCCACCGTGAAGCCGATGTAGACCGCGGCGAGCCCGTGCTTCCAGTCGGGCTGCGCCCCGTTCTTCAGGTCGATGGCGGTCACCACCAGCAGCACGACCTCCAGCAGCGGCTCGCACAGCAGCACGGCTGCGCCCAGCGTGGGCTTCTTCGCCAGGTACCGCAGCGCGAGCCCCGCGGCCAGCAGCACCCAGAAGGCGACTTCGCAGAGCACGATCAGCGTGACGATCACGGCACTTCTCCTTCCCGTTCCCTCCAGCCTTCCGGCCACGTCGCCCGGAATCGTCGTCGGCAGTGACGAACCGTGACTGCATCCTTCGATGTACTCGCTCCTCACCCCCGGTAGGGAGGTCCGGGCGGGGGCCGCCGTGTTGGATGGGAGGGTGTTCTCCCTCACCCGGCCGCACCGCCACGACGTGCTCATGGCCGCCATCGGACTCCTCGGCGGTCTCGCCCTGTGGGCGCTCGGCCTGCACCTGCAGGGCAACCGGGCCTTCGTCGCCCCGTGGGTCTCCCTGCTGCCGCTCGCCGTCGTCTCGGGGCTCGAACTGGCACGCAGGACCGCCCCGCAGCCGGCCCTGGTCATCGGCACGATCGCGCTGGTCGCGGACCAGTTCACGGTCGGGAACCTCGCGACGGTCCTGATGTTCACGGATCTCATGTACGCGGCCGTGCTGTACGGGACACCGTCCGCCGCCCGCCGTATCCCGGTGACCACGTTCCTGATCACGGTCGGCATCACCATCGGATTCCTGGCCTGGTTCCGCAACCCCCAGGCACTGCTCATCGGCGTGGTCACCGGCATGGTCTCGTTCCTGCCCGCCATCACGGGGGTCAGCGTCCGCAACCACCGGGACGCCGCCGAGGCCGCCCGGCTGCGCGCCGACCAGACCGCGCTGCTCGCCGAGATGGACCGGACCCAGGCGGTGACCGCGGAACGCACCCGGATGGCCCGCGAACTGCACGACATGGTGGCCAACCACCTCTCGGCGATCGCCATCCACTCCACCGCCGCGCTCTCCATCGACGACCCGGACACCTCGCGCGATGCGCTCGGAGTGATCCGGGAGAACAGCGTCGACGGTCTCGCCGAGATGCGCCGGCTGATCGGGCTGCTGCGTACCGGCGGCGGCTCCCGGGAACCGGCCGCGTCCCCCACCCTCGCCTCGCTGGACGCACTGGTCGAGCAGACCCGTACGAGCGCCGCGTCGAGCGGCCTGAGCTGCGCGTTCGAGGACACCCGGGACGAACGGGGGCCGCTTGCCGCGCCGGTCGAGCTGGCCGCGTACCGGATCGTCCAGGAGTCCCTGACCAACGCGCTCAAGCATGCCGCGCCCGGCCCGGTCGCGGTGCGGCTCGGGCGGTCCGGGCGGCTGCTCACGGTGGAGGTCAGCAGCGTGCTCGGGGACCGCCCCGGGCCGCGCGCACCGGGTTCGGGGGCCGGTCTGGTGGGGATGCGGGAGCGGGTGGCGCTGCTGGGCGGCGCGATCGAGGCCGGTCCGTCGATCGCCGACGGTGGTACGAGGATCTGGCGGGTGCGGGCCGAACTGCCCGTGGAGGAAGGGGTATCGAGGACATGACGATCCGGGTTGTGGTCGCCGAGGACCAGTCGGCCGTCCGGGCGGGGCTGGTGCTCATTCTGCGCAGCGCGCCCGACATCGAGGTCGTGGGCGAGGCCGGGGACGGCGAGGAGGCGGTGCGCCTCGCCCGCGAACTCCGGCCGGATCTGGTGCTGATGGATGTACAGATGCCGCGGCTGGACGGGGTGTCGGCGACCGGACAGGTGGTGGCCGAACAGCTCGCGGACGTACTGGTGCTGACGACGTTCGATCTGGACGAGTACGTCTTCGGGGCGCTGCGGGCGGGGGCCGCGGGCTTCCTGCTGAAGAACGCCGAAGCGCGCGATCTGCTCGAAGCCGTACGTACGGTGGCACGCGGCGAGGGAATGATCGCCCCGGCGGTGACGCGCCGCCTGATCGCCGAGTTCGCCGGGACCGCTCCCGTACGGCCGGTGAAAGCGCCCGACCTCTCGGTACTCGACGTTCTCACCCGGCGGGAGCGGGAGGTTCTGGGCTGTCTCGGCGAGGGGTTGTCGAACGCCGAGATCGCGGTCCGGCTCTCCATGGCGGAGGCGACGGTGAAGACGCATGTGAGCAGGCTGCTGGGGAAACTGGGACTGCGCAGCAGGGTCCAGGCGGCTGTCCTGGCACAGGAGTTGGGCGTCTGAGGCTCAGGGTCTTTCGCTTGGATCACGCCGGGCTCGCGTGCCCCGGCGCCGGACCCCGCTCCCTGATCCGGCCTGATCCGGCCTGATCCAATGAAAGACCCCCAGCCACGAACTTTGGTCCAGACCTCTTGACGGTTGGTCCAGACCTTCCTAATCTCACCGAGCACACTGCGGTGAGCACGCCATGACAATGGCGGGCTCAGGGCGGCGCAGGGTTTGCAGTCCACGGACCACCCCCGTTTGTCCGGACCTCACCCGAGGAGCACCGTTGAGCACTCAAACCCCCCTACGCCGGACCCGATTCAGACTCGGGACCGGAAGAGCCACCAGATCCAGAGCGGTCGCCGGCCTCACCGCGCTGCTGCTTCCACTCGCCGCGCTGGTCGGCCTGGCCTCCCCCGCCGAGGCCGCCACCTCGGCGACCGCGTCCTTCGTCAAGAAGTCCGACTGGGGCAGCGGCTTCGAGGGCCAGTGGACGGTGAAGAACACCGGCACCACCGCCCTGTCCTCCTGGACCATCGAGTGGGACTTCCCCTCCGGCACCGCGGTCGGCTCCGCCTGGGACGCCACCGTCACCAGCTCCGGAACCCACTGGACCGCCAAGAACCTCGGCTGGAACGGTTCGGTCGCCCCCGGCGCCTCCGTCAGCTTCGGCTTCAACGGCACCGGCCCCGGCGCCCCCACCGGCTGCAAGCTGAACGGCGCCTCCTGCGACGGCGGCAGCGTCCCCGGCGACAACACCCCGTCGGCACCGGGCACCCCCACCGCGAGCGCCGTCACCGACACCTCGGCCAAGCTGAGCTGGACCGCCGCGACCGACGACAACGGCATCAAGAACTACGACGTGCTGCGGGACGGCGCGGTCGTCTCGACGGTCACCGGGACGACGTACACCGACTCCGGCCTCAAGGCCGGCACCGACTACTCGTACACCGTGCAGGCCCGTGACACCGCCGGCCAGACCGGTCCGGTCAGCGGCGCGGTCAAGGTCCGCACCAGCGGCGGTGGCGGCAACCCCGACCCCGGCACCGGCGGCAAGGTCAACCTCGGCTACTTCACCGACTGGGGCGTCTACGGCCGGAATTACCACGTCAAGAACCTGGACACCTCGGGTTCCGCCGCGAAGATCACGCACATCAACTACGCCTTCGGCAACGTCCAGGGCGGCAAGTGCACGATCGGTGACTCCTACGCCGACTACGACATGGCGTACACGGCCGACAAGTCCGTCGACGGCGTCGCCGACACCTGGGACCAGCCGCTGCGCGGCAGCTTCAACCAGCTGCGCAAGCTCAAGGCGAAGTACCCGCACATCAAGGTCCTGTGGTCCTTCGGCGGCTGGACCTGGTCCGGTGGCTTCGGTGAGGCCGCGAAGAACCCGGCCGCGTTCGCCGACTCCTGCTACCGGCTGGTGGAGGACCCGCGTTGGGCCGATGTCTTCGACGGCATCGACATCGACTGGGAGTACCCCAACGCCTGCGGTCTGACCTGTGACACCAGCGGCCCGGCCGCGCTGAAGGGCATCACCTCGGCGCTGCGCTCGAAGTTCGGCAGCAACAACCTGGTGACGGCCGCCATCACCGCCGACGGCTCCGCTGGCGGCAAGATCGACGCCGCCGACTACGCCGGCGCCGCCCAGTCCCTGGACTGGTACAACGTGATGACGTACGACTTCTTCGGCGCCTGGGACGCCAAGGGCCCGACCGCCCCGCACTCCCCGCTCACCTCGTACAACGGCATCCCGAAGGACGGCTTCAACTCCGCCGACGCCATCGCCAAGCTGAAGGCCCAGGGCGTCCCCGCCGCCAAGCTGCTGCTCGGCATCGGCTTCTACGGCCGCGGCTGGACCGGCGTCACCCAGGACGCACCCGGCGGCACCGCCACCGGCGCCGCCCCCGGCACCTACGAGGCCGGCATCGAGGACTACAAGGTCCTCAAGAACAGCTGCCCGGCCACCGGCACCGTCGCCGGCACCGCGTACGCCCACTGCGGCACCAACTGGTGGAGCTACGACACCCCCGCCACCATCGGCACCAAGATGACCTGGGCGAAGAGCCAGGGTCTGGGAGGCGCGTTCTTCTGGGAGTTCAGCGGCGACACCACCAACGGCGAACTCGTCGGCGCCATCAACAGCGGCCTGAAGTAACCCCGCCGCCCGAAACGGCCCCCACGGTCTGAAGCAACCCCCCACCAGCACCGCGCATCACCCGAAAAGCAGCCGGGGAGACAGGTCCGCCCCCTGTCTCCCCGGCTTTCTCCAGCTCTTCGTCGATCAGGCCACGTTGACCCGCTGGCCGGGCGGCGCCGCCTCCAGCCAGGCGAGGAATCCGGTCAGCGCGTCCTCGCTCATGGCCAGCTCCAGGCGGGTCTCCCGGTGGAGACAGCCGAGCACCACGGCGTCGGACAGCAGCGCCAGCTCCTCCTCGCCCTCGGGCAGCCGCCGGGCGACCACCTCGATCGCGGAACGCTCCAGGACCCGGCGCGGGCGAGGGGCGTAGGAGAAGACCCGGAACCAGTCGATCCGGTCCTCGCTGTAGCGGGCGACCCCGTACACCCAGCCCTTGCCCGAGAGATCGGGCTCCTCCGGAACGTTCCATCGCACGCTGCAGTCGAAGGTCCCGCCGGAGCGCTGAATCAGCCGCCGGCGCAGACCGAAGACGAAGAGTCCCATCAGAACCAGTGCGACGACCAGCCCGCCCACCCACAGCGCGAGGAACATCTCCACCGACCTCCTCGCGTCGTCGAGTAACGAATACCGCCAGAACTACAACCGCACCTGCATCGCCTCAGCCGCGGCACGGTCTGGAGTGGTCTCCAGCTCGGGCCGCGGCTGAGGGTAAAGCTACGTTGTCGCGGGGCGCTAGCGCACCGCCACCGCACGCAGTCGCACTTCGGCGCGCCGCTCGGAGACGGCGTCCGTGTCCGACTTCGCGCGCTCCAGCGCACGCTCGGCGCGCTGGACATCGATCTCGTCCGCCAGCTCCGCGATCTCCGCGAGCAGCGAGAGCTTGTCGTCCGCGAACGAGATGAAACCGCCGTGCACAGCGGCGACCACGGTGCCGCCATCGCTCGTACGGATCGTCACCGGGCCCGATTCCAGCACACCCAGAAGCGGCTGGTGACCGGGCATGACGCCGATGTCGCCGGACGTGGTGCGCGCGACGACCAGGGTGGCCTCGCCGGACCAGACACTGCGGTCCGCGGCGACCAGCTCGACGTGCAGCTCAGCAGCCAAGGGTGGCTCCTCGGGTCACCACCCGGCCGTTCGAGCCGGGTGTTGGGTCAATTCTACGGGGCGTGGTGAGGGGGACGGGACACGCCCGCCCCCCTCGGTGAGCCATGGGCTCAGGAGACGCCGAGCTCCTTGGCGTTGGCCTTGAGGTCCTCGATGCCACCGCACATGAAGAACGCCTGCTCGGGGAAGTGGTCGTACTCACCGTCGCAGATCGAGTTGAACGCGGCGATCGACTCGTCGAGCGGAACGTCCGAACCGTCCACGCCGGTGAACTGCTTGGCGACGTGGGTGTTCTGCGACAGGAAGCGCTCGACACGACGGGCACGGTGGACAACGAGCTTGTCCTCCTCGCCCAGCTCGTCGATACCGAGGATCGCGATGATGTCCTGGAGGTCCTTGTACTTCTGGAGGATCCCCTTGACACGCATGGCGGCCTCGTAGTGGTCCGCCGCGATGTAACGCGGGTCCAGGATGCGGGACGTGGAGTCCAGCGGGTCCACGGCCGGGTAGATGCCCTTCTCGGAGATCGGACGGGAGAGAACCGTCGTCGCGTCGAGGTGGGCGAAGGTGGTGGCCGGGGCCGGGTCGGTCAGGTCGTCCGCGGGGACGTAGATCGCCTGCATCGAGGTGATCGAGTGACCACGGGTCGACGTGATGCGCTCCTGCAGCAGACCCATCTCGTCGGCCAGGTTCGGCTGGTAACCCACCGCGGACGGCATACGGCCGAGCAGGGTGGACACCTCGGAGCCGGCCTGGGTGTACCGGAAGATGTTGTCGATGAAGAAGAGCACGTCCTGCTTCTGCACATCGCGGAAGTACTCCGCCATGGTCAGACCGGCCAGCGCGACACGAAGACGCGTGCCCGGCGGCTCGTCCATCTGACCGAAGACGAGCGCCGTCTTGTCGATGACGCCCGAGTCGGCCATTTCCTCGATGAGGTCGTTGCCCTCACGGGTGCGCTCGCCGACACCGGCGAACACCGACACACCGTCGTGGTTGTTGGCCACGCGGTAGATCATTTCCTGGATCAGAACGGTCTTGCCGACACCGGCACCACCGAACAGACCGATCTTTCCACCCTTGACGTACGGGGTGAGAAGGTCGATGACCTTGACGCCGGTCTCGAACATCTCGGTCTTCGACTCGAGCTGGTCGAAGTTGGGCGCCTTGCGGTGGATCGGCCAGCGCTCGGTGACCTCGGCCTCGGCCTCGGGCTTGTTCAGGATCTCGCCGAGGGTGTTGAACACCTTGCCCTTGGTGATGTCACCGACGGGGACCGTGATACCGGCGCCCGTGTCGGTCACCGGAGCCTGGCGGACCAGACCGTCGGTGGGCTGCATCGAGATCGCGCGGACCAGGCCGTCGCCGAGGTGCTGGGCGACCTCAAGGGTCAGCTTCTTGAGCTTGCCGTCCTCGGCCGGGTCGGCCACCTGGACGGTCAGCGCGTTGTAGATCTCCGGCATCGCGTCGACGGGGAACTCCACGTCGACGACCGGGCCGATGACCCGGGCGACGCGGCCCGTGGCAACGGCCGTCTCAACTGTGGTCGTCATTACTTGTCACTCCCCGCGGTCGCGTCGGCCAGCGCACTGGCACCACCGACGATCTCGCTGATTTCCTGGGTGATTTCGGCCTGGCGGGCCGCGTTGGCAAGCCGGGAGAGCGTCTTGATGAGCTCACCGGCGTTGTCGGTGGCCGACTTCATCGCGCGGCGGCGGGCAGCGTGCTCGGAAGCAGCGGCCTGCAGCAGCGCGTTGTAGATCCGGCTCTCGACGTACCGCGGAAGCAGGGCGTCGAGGACGTCCTCCGCCGACGGCTCGAAGTCGAACAGCGGCAGGATCTCGCCCTTGCCGTCCTCGTCCTTCGTGGCATCGAGACTGAGCGGCAGCATCCGGTCGTCGACCGGGTTCTGCGTCATCATCGACACGAACTCCGTGAAGACGATGTGCAGCTCGTCCACGCCGCCCTCGGCGGTCTCCTGGGTGACCGCCTCGATCAGCGGGGCCGCAGCCCGCTTCGCATCCGCGTACGTCGGGCTGTCGGTGAAGCCCGTCCACGAATCCGCGAGCTTGCGCTCACGGAAGCCGTAGTAGGCGACACCCTTGCGGCCGATCACATACGTGACGACCTCCTTGCCCTCACCGCGGAGCCGCTCGGTCAGTCGCTCCGCGGCCTTGATGGCGTTGGAGGAGTAACCGCCGGCCAGACCGCGGTCGCTCGTGATGAGCAGGATCGCGGCCCGTGCCGGAGTCTCGGCCTCGGTGGTCAGCGGGTGCTTGGTGGTGGAGCCGGTCGCCACCGCGGTCACCGCACGGGTGAGCTCGGTCGCGTACGGCGTCGACGCCGCCACCTGGCGCTGCGCCTTGACGATGCGCGAAGCGGCGATCATCTCCATCGCCTTGGTGATCTTCTTCGTGGCGGTGACGGAGCGAATGCGGCGCTTGTAAACGCGAAGCTGAGCGCCCATCGATCAGCCCTCGCCCAGGAGCTTGCCGTCCGAGGTCTCGAACTGCTGCTTGAAGGCGGCGACCGCGTCGGCGACCGACTGCAGCGTGTCGTCGGACATCTTGGCGCCCTCGGCGATGCTGGTCAGGAGGTCCTTGCGCTCACGGCGCAGGTACTCCAGCAGCTCGCTCTCGAAGCGACGGATGTCCTCGACCGGGACGTCGTCCATCTTGCCGGTGGTACCGGCCCAGATGGAGACGACCTGCTCCTCGACCGGGTACGGAGAGTACTGCGGCTGCTTCAGCAGCTCGACCATGCGCTTACCGCGCTCCAGCGACGCCTTCGAGGCCGCGTCCAGGTCGGAACCGAAGGCGGCGAACGCCTCCAGCTCGCGGTACTGGGCGAGGTCGACACGGAGACGGCCGGAGACCTGGCGCATCGCCTTGTGCTGGGCGGAGCCACCGACGCGGGAGACCGAGATACCGACGTTCAGGGCCGGACGCTGGCCGGCGTTGAACAGGTCGGACTCCAGGAAGCACTGGCCGTCGGTGATGGAGATGACGTTGGTCGGGATGAACGCCGACACGTCGTTCGCCTTGGTCTCGACGATCGGGAGGCCCGTCATCGAACCGGCGCCCATCGCGTCGGAGAGCTTCGCGCAGCGCTCCAGCAGACGCGAGTGGAGGTAGAACACGTCGCCCGGGTAGGCCTCACGGCCCGGCGGACGGCGCAGCAGAAGCGACACGGCGCGGTAGGCGTCGGCCTGCTTCGAGAGGTCGTCGAAGATGATCAGGACGTGCTTGCCCTGGTACATCCAGTGCTGGCCGATGGCCGAACCGGTGTACGGCGCCAGGTACTTGAAGCCGGCCGGGTCGGACGCCGGGGCGGCGACGATGGTCGTGTACTCGAGCGCGCCGGCCTCTTCGAGGGCACCGCGCACGGAGGCGATGGTGGAGCCCTTCTGGCCGATGGCGACGTAGATGCAGCGCACCTGCTTGTTCACGTCGCCCGAGCGCCAGTTGTCGCGCTGGTTGATGATCGTGTCGACGGCCAGAGCGGTCTTACCCGTCTGACGGTCACCAATGATCAGCTGACGCTGGCCGCGGCCGATCGGCACCATGGCGTCGACGGCCTTGTAGCCGGTCTGCATCGGCTCGTGCACCGACTTACGGACCATGACGCCAGGGGCCTGCAGCTCGAGGGCGCGGCGGCTGTCGGTCGCGATCTCGCCGAGACCGTCGATCGGGTTGCCGAGCGGGTCGACGACGCGGCCGAGGTAACCCTCGCCGACGCCGACGGAGAGCACCTCACCGGTGCGCTGCACCGGCTGGCCCTCTTCGATGCCGCTGAACTCGCCGAGGACGATCGCACCGATCTCGCGCTCCTCGAGGTTGAGGGCGAGACCGAGGGTGCCGTCCTCGAACTTCAGCAGCTCGTTCGCCATGGCCGAGGGAAGACCCTCGACCTTCGCGATGCCGTCGCCGGCAACGCTGACCGTACCGACCTCCTCGCGCGAGGCCGCGTCCGGCTTGTACGACTGGACAAAGTTCTCCAGCGCGTCCCGGATCTCCTCCGGCCGGATCGTGAGCTCCGCCATCTGGGTTCCCTGCTCTCCTTGTTGGGCCCGAAGTTTCTTAAGGGGGTCTGGGGGCCGACCCCCAGGAATCTTCTGCAATTTCTGCACGGCCCAACCGGGCCGCTGGTCTTGCTCTGTTCTGTTGCTGCTCGGCGCTGGTCAGCCGGCCATGCGACGGGACGCCTCTTCGAGGCGCTCCGAGATGGTGCCGTTGATGACCTCGTCACCGACCCGCACCACGATCCCGCCGAGGACCATGGGGTCCACATCGAGATTCAGGTGCATCGGGCGGCCGTAGATCTTCGCCAGTGCGTCGCCGAGACGCTGCTTCTGCCGATCGCTCAGCGGAACCGCCGAGGTGACCACGGCGACCATGCGCTCCCGGCGCTCCGCGGCCAGCTTGGAGAGGGACTCGAGTCCCTCTTCCAGGCTACGTCCACGCGGCTGGGTGACAAGCCGCGTGACGACGCGCTCGGTGGCGGGCTGCGCCTTGCCGCCGAGCAGGCTGTGCAGCAGCTGCCCCTTGGCGGACGCGGACGCGGACCGGTTGGTGAGCGCGGCGCGCAGCTCCTTGTCGGAGGCGACGATCCGGCCGAACCGGAACAGCTCGTCCTCGACGTCGTCGAGGTCTCCGCTGTGCTGGGCGGCGGTGAGGTCTGCGGTGTTCGCCAGTTCCTCGGCCGAGTCGACCAGGTCACGCGACTGCGACCAGCGGGAGCGGACCATGCCGGAGATCAGGTCGACGGTCTCGCCGCCCACCTGGCCGCGCAGCAGTCGTCCGGCCAGCTCCGCCCTGGCCTCGCCGGGCTGCGACGGGTCGGTCAGGACCCGCCGCAGTGAGACCTCGCGCTGGAGCAGCGCCGTTACGGCGGCCAGCTCCTCGGCGAGCTTCGCCGCGTCGACCGACGTGTTGTCGGTCAGCGCGTCGAGGGACTCACGTGCGGTAGCCAGTGCCTCGCGGCTCGCGCCGTTCATCGGACAGCCTCGGCCTTCGCCTCGAGCTCGTCGAGGAAACGGTCGACGGTGCCGCTCTGCCGGGCGTGGTCCTCGAGGGACTCGCCGACGAGCTTGCCGGCCAGGTCGGTGGCGAGCTTGCCCACGTCCTGACGCAGCGCGGAGGCCGCGGCCTTGCGGTCGGCCTCGATCTGGGTGTGGCCGGCAGCGATGATCTCCTCGCGCTGCCGCTGGCCTTCCGCCCGCATCTCCTGCAGGATCACAACGCCCTGCTCTTGCGCCTCCTGGCGCAGGCGCGCGGCTTCGTGGCGGGCTTCGGCGAGCTGAGCCTTGTACTGCTCAAGCACGCTCTGGGCCTCGGTCTGGGCCGCATCGGCCTTCTCGATACCGCCTTCGATGGCCTCGCGGCGCTCTTCCAGAACCTTGTTGATGTTCGGGAGGAGCTTCTTGGCGAGGAAGCCGAAGACGATGACAAAGGCGATGAAGCCAATGACGAGCTCAGGGATCGGCGGGACGAGCGGGTTTTCCGGCTTCTCCGCCGCGAGCTGAACCAGAGGGTTCACGTCAGTGCCTTCCGTCGAATGGTCTGTTCCCGACCAGTCAGGAGGTCGGGTAGACGAACGGCATGACCAGACCGATCAGGGCGAGCGCCTCACAGAAGGCGAAGCCGAGGATCTGGTTGGCGCGGATCAGGCCGGCAGCCTCGGGCTGACGGGCGAGAGCCTGGGTGCCGTTACCGAAGATGATGCCGACGCCGACGCCGGGGCCGATGGCGGACAGGCCATAACCGACGGAGCTGAGGGAACCGGAGACGGCGGCAAGGGTCTGGGACATGCCAGTTCTTCCTTCTCTTTCACGGACCGGCGGGGGTTGGCCACCGGACGACTGGGGGTATGGGAGGCGCGATCAGTGGTGCTCGGCGACAGCGCCCTGGATGAAGGTGCACGCCAGGAGCACGAAGACGTACGCCTGAACAGCCTGGATGAAGAGCTCGAAGGCCGTCATCACGAGGACCATCACGAACGAGACGCCCGCGTAGGCGATACCGATGCCGTTCAGCAGGTACCAGCTGGCGATGGTGAAGAGCAGCAGCAGCGTGTGACCGGCGAACATGTTCGCGAAGAGTCGGACCGCGTGCGTGAAGGGCCGGACCAGGACGTTCGAGAAGAACTCGATGACCATGATCAGCGGGAGAACCGGGCCGAGCGACTTGTCGTAGCCGGTCAGGTTCTTGAAGCCGCCGACGAAGCCATGCCGCTTGAAGGTGATGCTCATCCAGAGGACGTAGACGGTCAGCGCCAGAGCGGCCGGGTACGCGATGATCGATGTCACCGGGAACTGGGCGAGCGGAATGATCGACCAGAGGTTCATCATCCACACGAAGAAGAAGAGCGAGACCATCAGCGGGACGTACTTCTCGCCCTCGCGCTTGCCGAGCGTCTCGTAGACGATGCCGCGGCGGACGAAGTCGTATCCGGCCTCGGCGACCATCTGCAGCTTGCCCGGAACGACCTTCGGCTTACGGAAGGCGGCCCAGAAGAAGCCGACGATGATGACCGTACCGAGGAGCGCCAGCAGCATCGTCTTGTTGAAGTAGATGTTGCTGTCCGCGTCACCGAAGATCGGCTCGAACAGGAAAGAGTGCAAGCCAGGACCCGGGAAACCACAACCGGAGAAGATGTGGCAATCGGTCTCGAAGGCGAGCACCTGTGTCGGGTCAGCACTCACCGCGGGCTCCTTCAGCGTGGCGCATAGGTACGGCAACCTCGTTGTGTCGGCGCGGCGCGCAGCCGCGGTTCGGCACTGGACTGGTGTTACGGATGTGTGAGCGGCAGTCAGGCATTGAGCCTCGCGATCGAGCAGGCGTCAGCTCACATGCCCGCGCCCGCAGTGCCGCAGTTGGAACCGGACGATAGCAGGGTCTCGAACCTGCACTTATCCCGCCCCTACCCTTCACGACTTCGAGCCCGTGTTCTTGGGCTTTTCCGCCTTGTCGGACTCGGGTTCGACGTAAAGGATCTTGGCCTTCATGTGTGCACGCGTCTGTGCGCCGATCCACACGAGAGTCGTAGCGACCAGCGTGATCGCGAAAGCCCTCGGGTTGAACATCGTCGTGTTCTTGAACGCGGCGACGAAGATGAACATCAGGAGAAGCTGAGCCGCATAGAGCATCAGCCCCATCGCCTGGAACAGGTGGGGCAGGGACCGCGCGGTGCGCTGCAGGACCACGAGTCCGATCCCCATGAAGACGATCACCACGATCGTCGCAACGCCCGCGCCCACGGCTCCCTTGCCGCCGGCTACGCCAGCGCTGACGGCGGTGGCAACAGCACCGGCGACAGCGGTGGGTACGGCGGCTTGAAGGAGAGTCCGGGCGTCGTTGGACGGCATGGCGGCAGCTCCGCTTGCAGGGGGTGGGCAGTGTGTCGTCATGGACGAGCGTAGGCCCGGTTTGAGTCGATGCCTCACGCCAATGGACCGTGCTACTCAGGTCCTTCGGCTCCGTCACCGGGCTTCGTGAACGGTATCACAAACTATTTGATGAGGTCTTTACCAAGAAAGTGTGCTCACCGTCACACGTGAGAGTGAATTCGCGCATGTGAGCAAGGCAACTCAATGCGTTGTCTGGTAATGCCCCTTGATGCCCGGTTCTCAGCGTGCGGATTCAGCCCTGTCTCTGTCCGAAAAACGCGAACGAGGGCCGATGGCAGTCGCCCCGTTGACGCCGGAGACTCCCACGACGACCGGGCTGCGCTCCTGCGACTCGGGCTCCGTCTGCCCCATCCGGCTTTCCAGCGGCCCCTGTTGGGCCCCGGGCGCCGATGAGGCTGCCGCCTCGGGAGCCTCACCCTTGCCACGCCTACGGCGGTAGCGGGGCGGTACGAAGCGTTCCGCCCAGTACGGCGCCCGGGGGGTGAAGCGGGGCATCAGCAGCAGTACGAGACCCAGCGTGCTCATCCCCATGATCACCAGCACGATCCACAGGGACGCCGAGTGCACGGAGTAGCCGACCGCCCCGAAGGCGATCAGAGCCGACCAGAAGTACATGATCAGCACGGACCTGCTGTGCGAATGGCCGATCTCCAGCAGCCGGTGGTGCAGATGGCCGCGGTCCGCCGCGAACGGCGACTGGCCGTTCCACGTACGGCGCACGATCGCCAGCACCAGGTCCGCGGCCGGGATCGCGATGATCGTCAGCGGCAGCAGCAGCGGGATGAAGACCGGCAGCATCGCGTGGGTGGCCTCGCGCTCGCTGCCCGCGAAGAGCGTCATCGTGTCCGGGTCGACCCGGCCCGTCACGGAGATCGCCCCGGCCGCGAGCACCAGGCCGATCAGCATCGAGCCCGAGTCGCCCATGAAGATGCGCGCGGGATGCATGTTGTGCGGCAGGAAGCCCAGGCACATGCCCATCAGGATCGCCGTGAAGAGCGTCGCCGGGGCCGCCGCCTCGATCATGTGCCCGTACCAGAGCCGGTACGTGTAGAGGAAGAACGCGGCGGAGGCGATGCACACCATGCCCGCCGCGAGACCGTCCAGACCGTCGACGAAGTTGACCGCGTTGATGGTGATGACGACCAGGGCGACCGTGAGCAGCGTGCCCTGCCACTGGGTGAGCGCGACGGTGCCGACACCGGGGATCGGCAGCCACAGGATCGTCAGACCCTGGATGACCATGACCGCGGCGGCGATCATCTGCCCGCCGAGCTTGATCAGGGCGTCGATCTCGAACTTGTCGTCCAGGACACCGATCAGCCAGATCAGCGCAGCGCCGGAGAGCAGTGCCCGCGGCTCGGTGGAGAGCTGGAAGACCCAGTCGAGGTTGTGGAGATGGGCCGCGACGATCAGTCCGGCGCACAGCCCGCCGAACATGGCGATGCCACCGAGCCTCGGTGTCGGTTCTCGGTGGACGTCACGCGCACGGATCGCGGGCATCGCCCCGATCGCGATGGCGAACTTACGCACCGGACCGGTCAGCAGATAGGTCACCGCGGCCGTGACACAGAGCGTCAGCAGGTAATCACGCACGGGCTGCCCCATAGATTTCGCCGGCCATCTCAGCCCACACCTTAAACCGTCCGGCAGTCAGGGACGGCCGCGCTGCGCAGGCCTCATGACCGAAGACACAGTGAGCGGGCCGATCGGTTCCGCACCGGACGCCCGGGGCCGCTACCCCGGGTAGGGCGGATACTTCTCCGCCAGCTCCCGCACCTGCGCGCGGATGTCGTCCTCCTCACGCACCGCCGTCCCGAAGAGCACCGCCAGCCGGGCCATGTCGCCGTCGTCCATGCCCTGGGTGGTGACGGCCGCGGTACCGAGCCTGATGCCCCGGGCGTCCCCGTACGGCAGTGCGCAGGTGTCCAGCACCAGGCCCGCCGCCGCCAGCCGGGCGCGGGCGGTCCGTCCGTCGACGCCCAGCGGGGCCGGGTCCGCGACGATGAGGTGGGTGTCCGTGCCGCCCGTGGTGACCTCGAAGCCCTCCGCCTCCAGGCCCGCCGCCAGCACCCGGGCGTGGGCGACCACCCGGTGCGCGTACGTCGTGAACGCCGGGGTGGCCGCCTCCCCGAACGCGACGGCCTTCGCGGCGACCGTGTGCATCTGCGCGCCGCCCTGGGTGAACGGGAAGACCGCCCGGTCGATCCGCTCCGCCAGCTCCGCACCGCACAGGATCATCCCGCCGCGCGGACCGCGCAGCACCTTGTGCGTGGTCGCGCAGACCACGTCGGCGTACGGCACCGGGCTCGGCGCCGCTCCCCCGGCGATCAGCCCCATCGGGTGCGCGGAATCGGCGATGAGATACGCGCCCACCTCGTCGGCGATCTCCCGGAACAGCTCGTAGTCAGGGTGGCGGGGGTACGAGATGGAGCCGCTCACGATCGCCTTGGGGCGGTGGGCACGGGCCAGGGCGCGCACCTGTTCGTAGTCGATGAGGCCGCTCTCGGAGTCCACCCCGTAGCCGACGAACTCGAACCAGCGGCCGGAGAAGTTGGCGGGCGAACCGTGGGTGAGATGTCCCCCGTACGGAAGTCCCATCGCGAGCACCGTGTCGCCGGGGCGGAGCAGGGCGGCGTACGCGGCGAGGACAGCGGAGGAGCCGGAGTGCGCCTGGACGTTGGCGTGTTCGGCGCCGAAGAGCGAGGTGGCGCGGCGGCAGGCGATGCGTTCGGCGGCGTCGGCCTGCTCGCAGCCGCCGTGGTGGCGGGCACCGGGGTAGCCCTCGGCGTACTTGTTCGCGAGGGGTGAGCCGAGGGCGGCGAGGACCGCGGGCGAGGTGAAGTTCTCGGCGGCGGTCAGCTGCAGGGTGCTGGACTGGCGGTGCAGCTCCCCCAGCAGCACGGCGGCGATCTCCGGATCCTCCCGGAGCAGGGCGTCGAAGTCCTGCGGCAGGGCGGACCCGGGGGCGGAGGGCGGTGCGGCTGGGGTGGTGACCGGCATCGATGGGCTCCGGGCCTGGGGAGGGGTGCGCTGGCGTCAGCTCCAATGTAGGCCCGCGAAGGGCCTCCTGCCTGCTGTGCGGCGCCGTGGTGCACCCGTTGGGCCCTGGGGTGCCCGGCCGGTGCGTACGCCGGTCGGAGTGGCGCGGACGCGATGGCGCGGGGGCGCCCGTCAGTGCGGTGCGGGTACGCCGGTCAGGGCCGTGACGACCGGGTCGAGGGCCTGGTTGATCTCGTCACCGACGGAGCGGAAGAACGTGATCGGGGCACCGTACGGGTCGTACACCTCGTCCGCCTCGGCGGTGGGGGCCAGCAGCCAGCCGCGCAGCGCCGCCGCGGCGCGGACCAGTGCGCGGGCGCGCTCGACGACGCCCTCGTCCCGCGGGTCGGGCAGCGTGGCGGGGTCTATCGCCCGGACCAGCCGGGTGAATTCCTTGAGGGTGAAGGTCCGCAGGCCGGCCGAGTGCCCCATCGAGATCACCTGCGCGCGGTGGTCACGGGTGGCCGTGAGCACCAGGTCGGCGCGGATCACGTGCTCGTCGAGCAGTTCCCGGCCGACGAAGCCGGTGGTGTCGGCGCCGAAGTCGGCGAGGACGGTCTCGGCGTTGGCCTCCATGGGGGCGCCCTCGTGGCCCCAGGTGCCCGCGCTCTCCACGATCAGTCCGCCGCCGAGCGGATCGCCGAGGCGGTCCACCAGGGCATGGCGGGTCAGCCGCTCGGTGATCGGTGAGCGGCAGACGTTGCCGGTGCTGACGTGGAGGATGCGGAAAGAGTCGGCCCGCCCCGCTATGCCACGCCCCTCAGGGGCGGTCAATTGGCCACCTCGAGGTCGGGTACCACCTTGCGGAGCTCCTCCACGGAGAGCGCACCGGCGCGCAGCAGCAGGGGGACCTTGCCGGTCACGTCGACGATCGACGAGGGCACGATGCCGGGCGTCGGGCCGCCGTCCAGGTAGACGGAGACGGAGTCGCCGAGCATCTCCTGGGCGGCGTCGCAGTCCTCGGGAGCCGGGTGGCCGGTGAGGTTGGCGCTGGAGACGGCCATCGGGCCGACCTCCGTGAGCAGCTCGATGGCGACCGGGTGCAGCGGCATCCGGATGGCGACGGTGCCGCGGGTGTCCCCGAGGTCCCACTGGAGCGACGGCTGGTGCTTGGCGACGAGCGTGAGGGCGCCGGGCCAGAAGGCGTCGACGAGCTCCCAGGCCTGCTCGGAGAAGTCGGTGACCAGGCCGTGCAGGGTGTTCGGGGAGCCGATCAGGACGGGGGTCGGCATGTTGCGACCGCGGCCCTTGGCGTCCAGCAGATCGGTGACGCCCTCGGAACTGAAGGCGTCCGCACCGAGGCCGTACACGGTGTCGGTGGGCAGCACGACCAGTTCGCCGCGGCGGACGGCCGACGCGGCCTCACGCAGACCCGTCGTGCGGTCGGTCGCGTCGTTGCAGTCGTATCGCCGTGCCATCAGCCGGCCTCCTCAAGCGTGTACGGGTATGACGGGTACGGGTCGTGCGCGTGGTGGCCGTCGGTCACGGCATGGCCTTGCGGGCCGTGGCGAACCGCGGCCGGTTGTTCAGGTCCGGGTGGTCGGCCGCGTCCGCCCAGCCGCGCTCCTCGGTGAAGATCCACGGCACCTGGCCGCCCTGGGTGTCGGCGTGCTCGATGACGACGAGGCCGCCGGGGCGCAGCAGGCGGTGTGCGGTGCGTTCGATACCGCGGATGGTGTCGAGGCCGTCCTCGCCGGAGAAGAGGGCCATCTCCGGGTCGTGGTCGCGGGCCTCGGGTGCCACGTACTCCCATTCGGTGAGCGGGATGTACGGCGGGTTGGAGATGACCAGGTCGACCTGGCCGTCCAGCTCGGGGAGGGCGGTCAGCGCGTCTCCCTGGTGGACGGTGACCCTGGATCCGTCGGCGTTCTTGCGGGTCCACTCGATGGCGTCGTCGGAGAGCTCGACCGCGTGCACGCGCGAGCGCGGCACCTCCTGGGCCATGGCCAGGGCGATGGCGCCCGATCCGCTGCACAGGTCGACGACGACCGGCTCGACGACATCCATCGCGCGCACGGCGTCTATCGCCCAGCCGACGACCGATTCGGTCTCCGGGCGGGGGACGAAGACACCGGGTCCGACCTGGAGCTCCAGGTAGCGGAAGAAGGCGCGGCCGGTGATGTGCTGGAGCGGCTCGCGGGCCTCGCGGCGGGCGATGGCCTCCCAGTAGCGGGCGTCGAAGTCCGCGTCCGGCACCCGGTGCAGCTCGCCCCGCTTGACGCCGTGCACGAACGCGGCGAGTTCCTCCGCGTCGAATCGCGGCGAGGGCACACCGGCGTCGGCCAGCCGCTGGGTGGCCTGGGCCACCTCGGCGAGCAGCAGGTTCATCGCGGTTCTCCGTACGGTTTACGGGCTGGGCGGGCTTTGCTTACGCGGCGGCGAGCTTGGCGGCGGAGTCGGCGTCGACGCACGCCTGGATCACGGAATCCAGGTCGCCGTCGAGCACCTGGTCCAAGTTGTACGCCTTGAAGCCGACGCGGTGGTCCGAGATCCGGTTTTCCGGGAAGTTGTACGTACGGATCTTCTCGGAACGGTCGACCGTGCGCACCTGGCTGCGCCGTACGTCCGAGGCCTCCTGCTCGGCGGCCTCCTGGGCGGCGGCGAGCAGTCGCGAACGCAGGATGCGCATGGCCTGCTCCTTGTTCTGGAGCTGGCTCTTCTCGTTCTGGCAGGACGCGACGACGCCGGTCGGCAGATGGGTGATGCGGACCGCCGAGTCCGTGGTGTTGACGGACTGGCCGCCGGGACCCGAGGAGCGGTAGACGTCGATACGGAGGTCGTTGGCGTGGATCTCGACTTCGACCTCCTCGGCCTCGGGCGTGACGAGCACACCGGCGGCGGAGGTGTGGATGCGGCCCTGCGACTCGGTTGACGGCACCCGCTGCACGCGGTGCACCCCGCCCTCGTACTTCAGCCGGGCCCACACGCCCTGGCCGGGCTCGGTGGCGCCGTTGCCGCCCTTGGTCTTCACGGCGACCTGGACGTCCTTGTAGCCGCCGAGCTCGGACTCGGTGGAGTCGATGATCTCGGTCTTCCAGCCGACGCGCTCGGCGTAGCGCAGATACATGCGCAGCAGATCGCCGGCGAACAGGGCGGACTCGTCGCCGCCCGCGCCCGCCTTGATCTCCAGGAGCACGTCCTTGTCGTCGCTGGGGTCGCGCGGGACCAGGAGGAGGCGGAGCTTCTCGGTGAGCGCTTCGCGCTGCTTCTCCAGCTCCTTGACCTCGGCGGCGAAGTCGGGGTCGTCGGCGGCGAACTCGCGGGCCGTCTCGATGTCGTCCCCGGTCTGCTTCCAGGAGCGGTACGTCGCGACGATCGGGGTCAGCTCGGCGTAGCGCTTGTTGAGCTTGCGCGCGTTGGCCTGGTCGGCGTGGACCGCCGGGTCCGCGAGCTTCTTCTCCAGATCGGTCTGTTCGCCGATCAGTTCCTCGACCGCCTCGAACATCTTCGGGCTCCTGGTTTCTTCACTCGGGCGTGCCTGCTGGACGGCGTGATGCCGGCCGGGCGGGGATACGGAACGGGGTCGCGTACCCCCGGCCGGAAAAAACGCCGGTCCCGACGCCCCCGGAAGAGGGCGCCAGGAACCGGCGCAGTGGCTCGCTACTTGCTGGCGGAGCCGGCGGCCTTGCCGAAGCGGGCCTCGAAGCGGGCCACACGGCCACCGGTGTCGAGGATCTTCTGCTTGCCCGTGTAGAACGGGTGGCACTCGGAGCAGACGTCCGCGCGGATGGTGCCGCCGTCGATGGTGCTCCGGGTGGTGAACGACGCGCCACAGGTGCAGCTGACCTGCGTCTCGACGTACTCGGGGTGGATGTCGCGCTTCAAGGGTTTCTCCTAGGTTCGGGAGGGCGCCGGGTCGTACGCGCGGATTGCGCGTCCGTGAACCGGGGCCGACGTACCAGTCTGCCAGGACCGGCCGTATCTCCCAAAACCGGGGGCGGGCCGCAACTATTCCCGGCCCGCCCGGTCACCGTACGACGCTGCCCGCGTCGCCCTTGTCGCCGGCCGACTTCTCGGTGGCGGAGGCGGGGATGGCCTTGTCCTGGGCGAGCGCGGTCCACACCTGCCGGGCAGCGGCGTCCAGCGGTACGACGCGGTTCGGGTCGGCCGGGTCGTACTGCACGGGCAGGGTGACCATGTGGACGTTCTTCGAGCCGAGCCCCTTGAGACCGTTCGCGAAGGACGTGAGTTCCGTGACCGAGCCCAGGTCGGAGTCGGTGGTGATGGTCTTGGTGGCCGTGTCCGCGAGGTCGTACAGGGTTTTCGGGTTCGAGAACACCCCGACGCTCTTGGCCTGTTCCATCAGTGCCTTGATGAACGCCTGCTGGAGCTGGATACGGCCGAGGTCGCTGCCGTCTCCGACGCTCTTGCGGGTACGGACGAGGCCCAGCGACTGCTCCCCGTCGAGGGTGTGGGTGCCGGGTTCGAGCTTCAGATGGCTCTTCGGGTCGTCGATCGCCTCGGTGGTGGTGATCTTCACGCCGCCCAGCTCGTCGATGAGCTTCTTGAAGCCGGTGAAGTCGACTTCGAGGTAATGGTCCATGCGAATGCCGGACATGGCCTCGACGGTCTTGACCGCGCAGGCCGGTCCGCCGACCTCGTACGCCGTGTTGAACATCGCGCGCTGCTGGCCCGCGACGGTCTGCCCGTTCGTGTCGCTGGTGCAGTCGGGGCGGGTGATGAGGGTGTCTCGCGGGATGGAGACGACGGAGGCCGTCCTGTGGCCCTTGTTGACGTGCAGGACCATCGCGGTGTCGGAGCGGGCCGCGCCCTCGTCGGCGCCGTACTCGGAGTTCGCGCCGGACCGGGAGTCCGAGCCGAGCACCAGGATGTCCTGGGAGCCGTTGTCGACGTTGTCGGGGCGGTTCTTGCCGAGTGCGGCGTTGATGTCGACGGCCTTGAGATTGCCGTTGAGCTTGACGTAGGCGTATCCCAGTCCGGCACCGCCGACGACCACGACACCGGCCACGGTCCAGGCGGCGATCACCGTCGCCCTGCGGCGACGGGAGGGCTTCTTCCGGCGCTTGCCGGTGGGGCGTATTCGGCCGCCGCTCCCGTTCTGCTCGGTCATGGATCTCCTTCGGTCGTCAGCTTCCCCGGCTACCCCCAGCAGCGGTGTTCGGGCACTGGATCGTCGATTTGTCGGTACTTCGTACGACGCCGTGACACGAAGAAGGGTTGCACAGCCACCTGTTGTTTCCGTGTGAGGACGAAACGGACATCCGGCCTTGGTGGACAGCCGGTGATTCCCCGCTCACCTGCGGTTTCTTGTCCGGTACAGGCATCGCGACGGGGCCCGGTGGCACGTCCGGCATGTGGCAAAGGTCTCGGATCGACCACGGCGACCGGGTCGGCTGCGTCACATGCGCACGGCCCTGTGGTTCAGCCGATCCGGTACGACGTCAGTCGTTGCCGTTGCCCGGGGACGGCGTCGTCTTCTGGATCTGGAGCAGGAACTCCGCGTTGGACTGGGTCTTCTTCATCCGGTCCAGGAGGAGCTCGATCGCCTGCTGCTGGTCGAGCGCGTGCAGCACCCGGCGCAGCTTCCAGACGATCGCCAACTCGTCGCTGCCGAGCAGGATTTCTTCCTTGCGGGTGCTGGACGCGTCGACGTCCACCGCCGGGAAGATGCGCTTGTCCGAGAGCTTCCGGTCGAGCTTGAGCTCCATGTTGCCGGTGCCCTTGAACTCCTCGAAGATCACCTCGTCCATGCGCGAGCCGGTCTCGACCAGCGCGGTGGCCAGGATGGTCAGCGAACCGCCGTCCTCGATGTTGCGCGCGGCACCGAAGAAGCGCTTCGGCGGGTACAGCGCGGTCGAGTCGACACCACCGGACAGGATGCGGCCGGAGGCGGGGGCCGCGAGGTTGTACGCACGGCCGAGACGGGTGATGGAGTCCAGCAGGACGACCACGTCGTGACCCAGCTCGACGAGACGCTTGGCGCGCTCGATGGCCAGCTCGGCGACGGTGGTGTGGTCCTCGGCGGGACGGTCGAAGGTCGAGGAGATGACCTCGCCCTTCACCGACCGCTGCATGTCGGTGACCTCTTCCGGACGCTCGTCGACCAGGACGACCATCAGGTGGCACTCGGGGCTGTTGACGGTGATCGCGTTGGCGATCGCCTGCAGGATCATGGTCTTGCCGGTCTTCGGCGGGGCCACGATCAGGCCTCGCTGGCCCTTGCCGATGGGGGCGACCAGGTCGATGATCCGCGTCGTCAGGACGTTGGAGTCGGTCTCCAGACGGAGCCGGTCCTGCGGGTAGAGCGGGGTCAGCTTCTGGAACTCCGGGCGGCCGCGGCCGGTTTCGGGCGCCATGCCGTTCACCGAGTCGAGGCGGACCAGGGCGTTGAACTTCTCCCGGCGCTCGCCGTCCTTGGGCTGGCGCACCGCACCGGTGACGTGGTCACCCTTGCGCAGGCCGTTCTTGCGGACCTGGGCGAGCGAGACGTACACGTCGTTCGGGCCCGGCAGGTAGCCGGAGGTCCGGATGAACGCGTAGTTGTCGAGGATGTCCAGGATGCCCGCGACGGGGATCAGGACGTCGTCGTCGGAGACCGGGACCTCGTTGGCGAACTCCTCGCGGCCACGGCGGCCACGGCGGTCGCGGTAGCGGCCGCGACGGCCGCGACGGCCGCCCTCGTCGTCGTACCCGTCGTCCTGCGGGCCGCCGCCCTGCTGGCCCTGGCTCTGGCGCTGCTGACGCTGGCCGCCCTGCTGGCCCTGGCCACCGCCCTGCTCGTCGCCCTTGCCCCTGCGGTCGCGCTGACGGTCGCGGCGCTCCCCGCGCTCGCCGCGGTCCTGGCGGTCGCCCCGGTCGCCGCGCTGACCGCGGTCCTGGCGGTCGCCGCGGCGGCCCTCGGCCGTGTCGGCGGCGGCTTCGGCCTTGGCGTCGGCGCGGTCGTCGCCCTTGGGCTCGGCCTGCGTCTCCGTCTTGGCCTCGGCGGACTTGCTCTCCGCCTTGCTCTCCGCCTTGCTCTCCGGGCTGCCCGCCTGCGCGGTCGCACGGCGCCGACGGCGCTCGCCCGTGGGCTGGTCGTCGCTGGCCGGCTGGCCGGGGATGTCGATCTGCTGCTGGGCCGCGGCCTTCTCGGCGGGCGCGGCAGCCGCGGACTCGTCCCCGGTGCGCGCCTTGGAGGTGGCACGGCGCTTCGGCTTGGTCTCGGTCGCCGCGGCGGGCGCGGCGGCCTTGGGCGCAGCGGAGCTACCGGCCTGCGCCTCCTTGATGACCTCGATCAGCTGGCCCTTGCGCATCCGCGCAGTGCCCTTGATGCCGAGGCCGGACGCGACCTGCTGCAGCTCGGCCAGGACCATGCCGTCAAGGCCGGTGCCGGAGCGGCGGCGCCGTGCGGTGGTGCCAGTGGCAGCACCTTCGGCGGGCGCGGCGCTGTCGACGCTCTTGTCGGCAGTCACGCCCATCAGATCGGTGGTGTCGCTCACGAAGGGTCCTTCCCTGGAGCGGACGTCGGCCTTCTGGCTCGGCGACCGGTTGTGCTGTCCGACTGCGGTCTTTTTCTTGCGGACCGTGCCGGGGCGGTGGTCCGCCGGGTACGGCGGAGAGATGAAGGTGTGCAAGGGCCCGGCGCGAGCATCCCCCTGCTCGGCCCACTCCTGGACAAGCGAGGGGTGTCGTGCCGGTTCCGGAGCGTGCACGAAACTGCTCAGGCAGGCTGCTCAGGCAGTTGGGGAGGCTCCCGGAAGAATTGGTGGTCCCGGAAAGGGACACGAAGCAACGCGCCACATAGACGTCGGTTGCAGACTTGAGGTTAACACTACCGGCTCCAACAAACATTCCCCCTCTCACTCACCGGCAATCTCTTCTCGGCTACGGGGCGAGCGGCAGCACACTCGCCCCCGGGGCGTCGAGAGCGAGGCGATTGGCCGCCCATCCCACGCCCGCCAGCTGTGCGACCTTGTCGGCCGCACCGTCCTCGGCCAGTGCGAGCACGGTCGGCCCGGCACCGGAGATGACCGCGGGGACGCCGTCCGCGCGCAGTCGGTTGACGAGTTCCACGCTCTCGGGCATCGCCGGGGTGCGGTACTCCTGGTGCAGCCGGTCCTCGGTGGCGGTGAGCAGCAGCTCGGGGCGCCTGGTCAGCGCCTCGACGAGGAGTGCGGCACGGCCGGCGTTGAAGGCGGCGTCGACATGCGGGACCGTGCGCGGGAGCAGTCCGCGGGCGGTCTCGGTGAGGACCGGCTTGCTGGGTACGAAAACCACCGGAACGATGGATCCTGCGGGGTCCATCCTGATCGCGCGCGCCGATCCGCCGTCCATCCAGGCCAGTGTGAAGCCGCCGAGCAGGCAGGCCGCGACGTTGTCGGGGTGGCCCTCGATCTCGGTGGCGAGTTCCAGCAGCGCCGCGTCGTCGAGCCGGGCGTCACCGCCGGTCGTCACGGCGCGGGCGGCGACGATGCCGGCGCAGATGGCGGCGGAGGAGGAACCGAGACCGCGTCCGTGCGGGATGCGGTTGGCGCAGACGATCTCCAGACCGCGGGGCTGTCCGCCGAGCAGGTCGAAGGCCGTGCGCAGGGAGCGTACGAGGAGGTGGCGCTCGTCGCGGGGCAGCGTGTCGGCACCCTCACCCGCGATGTCGATGTGCAGTCCGGAGTCGGCGACTCGGACGACGACGTCGTCGTACAGCCCCAGCGACAGGCCGAAGGCGTCGAAACCCGGGCCCAGGTTGGCGCTGGTCGCGGGGACGCGCACCCGGACGGCGGCGGCTCGGAAGGCGGGACCGGCCATCGGTTGGACGACTCTCCTTGTGTGGCAGCGGGGGGTGGTGAAGCGTTTTCTCCGTGGTGGCGGGAGGTCGTGGTGACGGGGATGGGAATTCCGAGGGACCCGACGGCCACAACGGCCCATGCACCGCGGCAGATGCGGCGGGGCGGGTTGAGTACAGCTTATCGAAGGAAGGTTCTGTGGCGACATAGGGCGCACGGGAGGCGCACGATGCGTGTCGCACGCCTCCTATGCGCTCTCCGCCCCGAAAAGGGGCGGTTCAGCTGGGTTCTTGCCTGATCCGCCGGCCAGGCCGTAGATCCTGTCCGGCGAGTCGGGGTCGGACCTAGACGAGGCCCAGCTTCTGGGCGGCGGTGGCCGCGTCGACGGGGACGGTGACCGGCTGCGGTGCGCCCGCGACGGCCCAGTCGGGGTCCTTGAGGCCGTTACCGGTGACCGTGCAGACGATCTTCTGGCCGCGGTTGACCTTGCCCTCCTCGGCGGCCTTCAGCAGGCCGGCGACGGAGGCGGCCGAGGCGGGCTCGACGAAGACGCCTTCCTGGGAGGCCAACAGCCGGTAGGCGGCCAGGATCTGGCGGTCCGTCACCTCATCGATGAAACCGCCCGATTCGTCCCGGGCGTCCAGCGCGTACTGCCAGGAGGCCGGGTTGCCGATCCGGATCGCGGTGGCGATGGTCGACGGGTCCTTGACGATCTCGCCGCGGACGATGGGCGCGGAGCCGGAGGCCTGGAAGCCCCACATGCGCGGGGTGTGCGTGGACATGCTGTCCCCCGCGTACTCCTTGTAGCCCTTCCAGTACGCGGTGATGTTGCCCGCGTTGCCGACCGGGAGGACGTGGATGTCCGGGGCGTCGCCGAGCGCGTCGACGATCTCGAACGCGGCGGTCTTCTGGCCCTCGATACGGACCGGGTTGACCGAATTGACCAGCGCCACCGGGTAGTTGTCCGAGAGCGAGCGGGCCAGCGTCAGGCAGTCGTCGAAGTTGCCGTCGACCTGGAGGATCTTGGCGCCGTGCACCAGCGCCTGGCCCATCTTGCCGAGCGCGATCTTGCCCTGCGGCACGAGGACGGCGCAGACCATGCCCGCCCGCACCGCGTACGCGGCGGCGGAGGCGGAGGTGTTGCCGGTGGAGGCGCAGATGACGGCCTTCGCACCCTCCTCCTTGGCCCGGGTGATGGCCATCGTCATGCCGCGGTCCTTGAAGGAACCGGTGGGATTGGCGCCCTCGACCTTGAGGTGCACCTCGCAGCCCGTGCGCTCGGAGAGGACCTGAGCGGGGACGAGCGGTGTACCGCCCTCACGAAGCGTGACGACCGGCGTCGTGCTCGTGACCGGAAGGCGGTCCCGGTACTCCTCGATGATGCCGCGCCACTGGTGGGTGCCCTTGCTGGTCATGGGTCCTTACTCCCCTTCAACACGCATGATGCTGGCGACACCGCGCACGGTGTCGAGCTTGCGCAGCGCCTCGACGGTCGCCGAGAGGGCGGCGTCGGACGCGCGGTGGGTGACGACGACGAGGGACGCCTCGCCATCCTTGCCCTGCTGGCGGACCGTATCGATCGATACGCCCTGTTCGGCGAAGACCGTCGCGACCTGGGCGAGCACGCCAGGCTTGTCGGCCACGTCGAGACTGATGTGGTACCGCGTGACCACGTCGCCCATGGGGCTGACCGGCAGACGCGTGTACGCGGACTCACCGGGGCCGGTGGCCTCGTTGAGCTTGTTGCGGCACACCGCTACGAGGTCGCCGAGGACCGCGGACGCGGTCGGCGAGCCACCGGCGCCGGGGCCGTAGAACATGAGCTGTCCGGCCGCCTCCGCCTCGACGAAGACCGCGTTGTACGCCTCGCGGACGGAGGCCAGCGGATGGCTCAGCGGGATCATCGCGGGGTGCACCCGCGCGGTGACCGACTGCCCGTCGGCGGCGCGCTCGCAGATGGCGAGGAGCTTGACGGTGCAGCCCATGCGGCGGGCGGACGCGATGTCGGCGGCGGTGACCTCGGTGATGCCCTCGCGGTGCACGTCGCCGATCCTCACCCGGGTGTGGAAGGCGATGCCGGCGAGGATGGCGGCCTTGGCGGCGGCGTCGAAGCCCTCGACGTCGGCGGTCGGGTCGGCCTCGGCGTATCCGAGGGCGGTGGCCTCGTCGAGCGCCTCGGAGTACCCGGCTCCGCTGGTGTCCATCTTGTCGAGGATGAAGTTGGTCGTGCCGTTCACGATGCCGAGGACCCGGTTGACCTTGTCACCGGCGAGGGACTCGCGCAGCGGCCGTACGAGCGGGATGGCACCGGCCACGGCGGCCTCGTAGTAGAGGTCCCGGCCGTGCTGCTCGGCGGCGGCGTGCAGGGCGGCGCCGTCCTCGGCCAGCAGCGCCTTGTTGGCGGAGACGACGCTCGCGCCGTGCTCGAAGGCGGTGGTGATGAGCGTGCGGGCGGGCTCGATGCCCCCGATGACCTCGATGACGACGTCGATGTCGCCCCGTTTGACCAGGGCCGTCGCATCGGTGGTGATCAGCGCGGGGTCGATGCCCTCGCGCACCTTGGAGGGCCGGCGCACGGCGACACCGGCGAGCTCGACCGGCGCACCGATGCGCGCGGCGAGGTCGTCGGCGTGCGTCGTCATGATGCGCGCCACCTCTGAGCCGACCACTCCACAGCCCAGCAGCGCCACCTTCAGCGGACGCGTACGCATCATCCGACCTCGTTTCCTTTACATCTGATGTGTGGACCAGTCTCACTCACCGGACGGGAGTTTCTGCCACCCGTCCGGATCCTGAGACATGTATTTCATCAGCCGACATCGAGACGCAGGAGATCTTCCTCCGTCTCGCGCCTGACGATGACACGCGCCTCTCCGTCGCGCACGGCGACGACCGGCGGACGCAGGGCGTGGTTGTAGTTGCTCGCCATGGAACGGCAGTACGCGCCGGTGGCGGGCACGGCGATCAGATCGCCGGGGGCGAGGTCGGACGGCAGGAACGCGTCCTTGACCACGATGTCGCCGCTCTCGCAGTGCTTGCCGACGACGCGGACGAGCATCGGCTCGGCGTCGGAGGTGCGCGAGGCGAGCGCGACGGTGTACTCGGCGTCGTACAGCGCGGTGCGGATGTTGTCCGACATGCCGCCGTCGACGCTGACGTACGTACGCAGCCCCTCCAGGGGCTTGATGGTGCCGACCTCGTACAGCGTGAAGGCGGTCGGGCCGACGATGGCGCGCCCCGGCTCGACGGAGATCCGCGGGGTGGCGAGCCCGGCCGCCTCGCACTCGCGGGTCACGATGTCGCCGAGCGCCTTGGCGATCTCGTGCGGCTCGCGCGGGTCGTCCTCGGAGGTGTACGCGATGCCGAGCCCGCCGCCCAGGTCGATCTCGGGGAGCTCCACCCCGTGCTCGTCGCGCACCTCGGCGAGCAGCTGCACCACGCGCCGGGCGGAGACCTCGAAGCCGGCCATGTCGAAGATCTGCGAGCCGATGTGCGAGTGGATGCCGATGAGCTCAAGACCGTCGAGGGTGAGCGCCCGGCGCACCGCCTCGGCGGCCTGTCCCCCGGCCAGCGCGATCCCGAACTTCTGGTCCTCGTGCGCGGTGGCGATGAACTCGTGGGTGTGTGCCTCGACACCGACGGTCACCCGGATCTGTACGCGCTGGCGCTTGCCGAGCTGCTGCGCGATGTGGGCGACCCGGGCGATCTCCTGGAAGGAGTCGAGCACGATGCGGCCGACACCGGCCTGGACGGCGCGCTCGATCTCGGCGACGGTCTTGTTGTTGCCGTGGAAGGCGATGCGCTCGGCGGGCATCCCGGCGTCCAGCGCGGTGGTCAGCTCGCCACCGGAGCAGACGTCGAGGTTGAGCCCCTCCTCCTGGAGCCAGCGCACGACGGCGCGCGACAGGAAGGCCTTTCCGGCGTAGAACACGTCGGCATCGCGCCCGAAGGCGTCGGCCCAGGCGCGGCAGCGGGCCCGGAAGTCGCTCTCGTCGAGGAAGTAGGCGGGGGTGCCGAACTCCTCGGCCAGCCGCGTCACTTCGATCCCGCCGACGGTGACCGCACCGGCCTCGTCGCGGGTGACGGTACGGGCCCAGACCTTCTCGTCCAGGGCGTTGAGATCGGCGGGCGGGGCGGTGTAGTGCCCCTCCGTCATGACGTCGGCGTGACGGGGCCCGGCGGGGTGTGCGGATCGGCTCATGGCGTTGCTCTGCTCTCTCGGATCTCTCAGAGGACTTCGGGTGCGCTGATGCCGAGCAGGGACAGGCCGCCTGCGAGCACCGTCCCGGCGGCTTCGGCAAGGGCGAGCCGGGAGCGGTGGGCGGCCGAGGGTTTCTCGTCACCGACGGGAAGCGGCGAAGCGCTGTCATGGAAGTCGAAGAAGGCCTGCGCGAGGGCTTCCAACTGCCGGGCGACCCGGTCGGGCTCACGGTGCCGGGCGGCGGCGGCGAGCACCCCGGGGTGGTCGGCGAGCAGCGCGCCGAGCACGGGCGCGTCCACGCTCTCCTCGTACGCCGCTGCGAACCCGAGCTGCCGGGCGTTGTGGCCCAGCGCCCGGATCCGGGCGTGCGCGTACCGCACCCGGAACAGCGGATTGCTCTCCTGCTGCACGAGGAGTTCCTCGCTCCCGGTGCCCCGGGGCCGGTCGTGCGGGGCGGCCCGCAGCAGCGACCAGCGCGCGGCGTCGCTCCCGAGCCGCTCGAAGAGATCGCGGTGGGCGGCCGGCACCGGCATCACGTGCAGCGCCTCCCCGCCCGCCGTTCGCTCCCCGACCTCGGCGCCCTGGGCCCGGAGCAGCCGCTCGACGGTCCCGGTGACGACCCGGGCGCGGAGCTCCTCGACGGGGACGAACGAGACCGCCGGGCCGGCGAGGGCGTCGCCGTGCCCGTAGGCCGTGCCGTGCGCGTCGACGGTCCGCACCAGTTCGTCGAGGCCGCGCGCACCGGCTCGCAGCGTGAAGTTCAGAAATCCCGGCCCGGTGACCTCGACGTCCCCGATGCCCGGCGCCTCAAGCACCCGTTCCCGGAGGATCTCGGCCACGTCCCTGGCCGGCAGCGCGGCGGGCCCGGCCAGCTGGAGGGCGACGGCGCAGGCGTACTCCCCGCGCCCGCCGGGCCGGGTCCTCTCCACCCGCACGCGCGTGGGCACGGGCGCGCGCAGGGCGTCCTCGTCGACCGCGCGGCGCACGGCGTGCAGCACGGTCATGGAGAGATCGGCGGGGGTCACAGGACAAGCGTATGGGAGGAAGGGGGGAACCCCGCGACCCGGTTTCGCCATGCGGTCACCCCGCAGCGCGCTCCGCGGTCCCGGCACCCCGTCTGCCGTCGAGCGACGGCGGCTCCTCCCGCTCCATCAACTGCCGTACGAGCCGCACCAACTCGGTCGGCTCGAAGGGCTTCGCGAGAAAGGCGTCGACCCCTGCGGCGACCCCGCTGTCCACCTCGTACGGCGTACAGGCACTGATGATCGCCACGGGCAGATGTCTGGTCCGCGGATCGGAACGCAGTCTGGCGGCGGTCTGCACACCGTCCAGTCCGGGCATGACGACATCGAGCGTGATCACATCGGGACGGACCCGATGCACCAGATCCAGACACTCGACACCATCGGCCGCGGTCACGACCTCGAAGCCCTCAAGCTCGAGATTGACCCTGATCAACTGCCGGATGACCTTGTTGTCGTCGACAACAAGCACGCGGCCACACGCCCCTGACACACTTCGAGGGTAGGGCGGACGTAGGGGCTGCGTCCGGGTTTTGCCTATTTCCGTCCCCGGACGAGTGGCGCGAGGGGTGGCCGGATACATCCGGAACGCATCGCACGCCCCCCTCCGCCTGGCCCGCGTCACCCCTCCGACGACCCGGAAATACCTGTTCACGGGCACCCCGCGGAAGCTGGTAGTGTTTCACCCGTCGCCGAGCCACACAGCGATACGCCCTCGTAGCTCAGGGGATAGAGCATCGGCCTCCGGAGCCGTGTGCGCAGGTTCGAATCCTGCCGAGGGCACTTCAGGATAGACCTTCTGACCAGCGGAAACGCTGAGCAGAGGGTCTATTTTTTTATGCCCGCCGGGAGCTACGGAGTGGGGGTCGCTGCCCTTCGCTTCGGGAGGACCAGAGGTAGGATAGGTAGCATGAGCGAGCCTACCGGGAAGTACTCGATCACCATGCCGCGCGACATCGCCGAAGCCGCCAAGGCCCGCAGTGGCCCCTCCGGCCTGTCCGCCTACGTGGCCGCTGCCGTCGCCCGCCAGATCGAGCGCGACAACCTCAACGAGCTCATCCAGGTCGCCGAGGCCGAACACGGACCCATCACCGAGGACGAGATCCAGGCCCTCCGCGACCATCTCCACCAGGCGCGCCAGCAGCAGGCCCACAACGAGGCGAACGCGGCGTGACGCGCTCCCCCGCCGCCCCGGGCGGCACACTCGTCCTCGACAGCGAAGGGCTGGCCAAGGCCGTGCTGCGCGATCGCACAGTCACCGTCTGGCTCGCCCTTGCCCGCGCCGACGACCTGCGCGTGATCACGTCCGCCGCCACCTTGGTGGAAGTGGCCCACCCTCGCATCAACCGTCCGGCCCTGGAGTGGACCCTTTCCCGCCTCGTCATCGAACCGATCACCGAGTCGATCGCACGCCACGCTTCCACCCTCCTCGCCGACGCCGGCCTGCACGGCCACAAGTACGCCATCGACGCCATGCTCGGCGCGACCGCTCTGGCCTCACCCGGCCCTGTCACCGTGCTCACCTCCGATCCGGAAGACCTCACCGCGCTGTGCGGCGACCGAATCACCGCCATCAAGGTCTGACACTTCATATTTCAGGAGACATCGTTCGGGACCCACGCCTGACAGTCATTCGTCGCCCACCTGCGGTAGGACGCGGCGGAAAGTGATCTACCGGACGGTGTACAGGGGCTGCCTATTCTGGGCGGCAACTGCCCACCCGCCCCCGGAGTCACGGAGCCCTGCCTCATGCCCACCCGCCAGGCCCGTACCAAGCCGCGCACGCGCAGGTCCATGGAGATCCTCGCCGAGCAGTCCGGAGACATGCACCATGCGGAGCTGTGGAAGCGGGTGAGGGAGGAGCTGCCACCGGCCGCTGAGGACGCCGAGACGTACGACAACGGGCAGGAGAAGGCCGAGAACGCCTGGCGCTGGCGGACGTCCGATCTCGTCATCGCGGGCTGGCTGCGCAAGAACAACGGGCTGTGGCGAATCACCAACCTCGGCCGGGCCGCGCTGCGCAACCATGCCGAGGCGGCTTCCTTCTCCGACACGGCCCAGATGGCCTTCTCTTACTGGAAGCGTCACAAGCACGGTTTCGAGTACGCGAGCCGCCTTGTCGGCGCCATTCCGGCCGGCCGATGGCTGGCGCTCGACGACCTGTCCACTGCCACCGGCTGCGACCGCGAGCCGCTCAGCCATTGGCTCTGGGGCGTTCGTCCGTCCAACGCACACCGGGTGCTGGACTCCGACGGCCGACCCGCTCCCGAGGTCCTGCCCGACGCGGCGGAGACCGAGGCCGTGCTGCGGGAGATCGCCGAGGAGCAGGGACGTACGGACGCCACGGCGGCCGGGCCGGATGCCCGTATCGATGTCGTCGGCCTCCAGCCCTACCTCCTCCCCCAGGAGCCCCGGGGGTCGGAGTCCGCCAGCGCCTGGCTGGTACGGGGTGGCGCCGGCGAGCAGGGCAGGAACGTGGTGGCCCAGTGGCTGGAGGAGGGCTACTGCTCGCTGGCCGCGTCCCGGCTCGGCCAGGTGGCCACGTCCATCACCCGGGAGGAGCTGCGGCTGCGGGTCGAGGACCGGTACGCCCACCTCTCGTACAACAAGCGGGGGGAGTTGGCCGCAGAACTCGACCTGTTCCTCAACCGGATGCACGAGGACGATCTCGTGTGTGCCACCAGCGGTGGAAGGCTGTTCCTCGGCCGGGTCACCGGCGGGCCGGAGTGGGGGTCGAGCCCTGACGAGCGCGCCGGTCTGCGCCGTGCCGTCGAGTGGAGCGGTCTGGAGATCGCCTACGAGGAGCTGCCGGAGGAGCTGCACGGGCGGCTGCAGAGCCAGCACGATGTAGTGGACCTGACTGGCGCGATCGGCCTCATCCGCGAGCTGTCCAGCGCGCGCCAGGATTCCGCGGCCCCGGAGGTACCCGAGGACGAATCGGCTCTGCTGCCCCCGAGCACCACTTCTGCGACCACACGCTCCGGTGCCGAACTGCCGCTGCCGGCTCCCGAGCTGGCCGCGAAGCTGCTGGTCGGCGAGAAGTGGCTGCGCGAGGTGCGTGACCTGCTTCAGGACCGACAGCAACTGATCTTCTACGGGCCGCCCGGCACCGGGAAGACCTACCTGGCGCAGCACATCGCCGCGCACTTCGCCGGTGATCCGCGCGCGGTCAAGCTGGTCCAGTTCCATCCCTCCTACGCCTACGAGGACTTCTTCGAAGGCTTCCGGCCGGTCGTGCAGGACGGCAACGGGGCGGGCGCGCTGGCCTTCGACTTGCGGTCGGGGCCGTTCCGGCAGCTGGTCGACCTCGCGGACGAGGATCCGGACACGCCGTATTTCCTGATCATCGACGAGATCAACCGGGCCAACCTGGCCAAGGTGTTCGGCGAGCTGTACTTCGTCCTGGAGTACCGCGACAGCACGATCGACCTGCAGTACTCGGGCGAGTTCCGGCTGCCCCGGAATGTCTTCATCATCGGGACGATGAACACCGCCGACCGTTCCATCGCCCTGGTCGACGCGGCCATGCGGCGGCGCTTCGCCTTCCTGGCGCTCCATCCCGACGAGGAGCCGACCCAGGACCTGCTGGCGCGGTGGGTCGAGAAGAAGGAAGAAGCCGGGGAGATCAGCCCGAGCGAGGACGTACCCGCGCTGCACCGCGAGCTCAACCGGCGGATCGAGGACAAGGACTTCAAGGTCGGACCGTCGTACCTGATGCGGACGTCCGTCTACGACGAGGGGGGCTTGGAGCGGGTGTGGAAGACGGCCGTCCTGCCGCTGCTCGAAGAGCACCACTACGGCGACGACCTGGTCGACGTACAGGGCCGGTACGGGCTGCCCGCCCTGCGGAGGGTCGTCAGCCGGCCGTCCCAGTCCGCCGAGCCCCCGGCCCCGGCGCCGTGACCGAGGACCGCCCGGTCCGGCGCATCGACCTGGTGGAGCACGGTCCGTGGACCGAGGTGCGGCTCGCGCCCGAGGCCGGCCGGGCGCTGTCCGGGTCCGGTGTCGTGGACGCGCGGCCCGACCCGTACTCCGCCGGCACCGGAACCGCCTGGCAGCTGCGAGGACTGGGCAAGGTCGGTGCGGTCCGGCTGGAGGGGGTGGAGGTGCACATCGCGCCCAAGCTGCCTGTCCGTCGGCTGTTCTTCCTGCTCGGCTACGCGGCTGATCCCGTGAAGCACTGGTGGGACGACCCCGGGGAGGTGCAGGTGGGCGACGAGCACGAGCTGCTGCCCGCGCTGGCCGCCGCTTTCGTACGGCAGGCCGAACGCGCACTGCGCCAGGGCCTGCTGCAGGGCTACCGCACCACAGACAGCGCCCTGACCGTTGTACGCGGACGGATCCGCGAGGGTGACCAGATACGGCGGCGCTTCGGGATACCCCTGCCTGTGGAGGTCACGTACGACGAGTACACGACAGACATCGCCGAGAACCAGCTGCTGCTGGCGGCGAGCGCACGCCTGCTCCGGCTCCCGGGCGTGCCGCGCCCCGTCCGCCTCGGGCTGTCCCGGGTGCGGGCCCGGCTGGCGGAGGTCTCCACGCTCTTCCCTGGTCGTCAACTGCCGAGGTGGCGTCCGTCCAGACTGAACGCCCGCTACCACTCCGCACTACGCCTGGCCGAGTTGATCCTGACCAACCGCTCTGCCGAACAGCAGGGCGCGGGAACCCGGTTGGACGGCTTCGTCCTGGATCTGGCCACGGTCTTCGAGGACTTCGTCTGCACCGCGCTGTCCCGGGCTCTGCTCCCCTACGGGGGACGCTCGGTCGCCCAGGCACGCCACCACCTGGACGAGGCCGACGGGGTCCTGATCAAGCCGGACCTGGTCTGGTACGACGAGATGAGGCGACCACTGGGGGTCGCGGACGCCAAGTACAAGGCGGAGAAGCGGGAGGGATTCCCCGGCTCGGATCTCTACCAGATGCTGGCCTACTGCACCGTGCTCGGGCTTCCACAAGGCCATCTCGTCTACGCGAAGGGCAACGAGCCACAACAGCGACACGTGGTCCGTAGGGCGGGCACGGTACTCACCCAGCATGCGCTCGACCTGGACCAGGAGCCGGAGGCTGTCCTGAAGGGCATGTCCGCGATCGCCGCGGTCATCGCCGGAGACCCGGCCCGCGGGCTCACAACTGGCAGGACAACGGGCGACACACACTGATATCAATTCCTGATCGCGCTCAAAATACTAATATTTCTTCCTCGTGGGCCGGCATATCTGACGAGCCATCAGTCATGCTTCCGACCTGTGGGGACTTCTGGGAACGGCCCGGCCTCCGGAGCCGGGTGCGCAGGTTCGAATCCTGCCGAGGACACCTTGAAAAGGTGTCGTACAGGCCCTCCGATCAGGCATTGCGCCAGATCGGAGGGCTTGTTGTCGTATTCGGTCGCGCCCGTTCGCGGTGGAGTGCCCGACCGGCCGCCGGGGTCGGTTCGTGCGGCCTACGCCCCCGCGTCGTCCGGCCCGTCGGAGCCGATCTGTTCGGCCCGCAGTGCCAGGTCCTGGAGCACATCGGCGGAGGTCACGTCCGTCTGCCCGGAGTCGTGCACCTGGGCCAGCATCGCGAAGGCCAGGGTGAACGCGCCGACCAGCTGCTCCACCGCACCGCCGACCTCCCGGCCGACCAGCGTGGCGACCTCTTCGATCGAGGCGTCCTCGGGGACGGCGATCCGGGGCATCGTCTCGTTCAGGAGCACGGTCACCACGCTGGGATCGGTGTCCAGGTCGTCGCGGTCGACATTCTCTTCGAGCAGCCGACGGATTTCGCCCGCCTCCGTGAGGATGCCCACCACCCGCTTCACCACTTCGCTCTGCTCCATCCGGCGAGCATAGGCGCGCAGTCGTGCCGCCGGTGATCAATCGGAGTTCCTGCCGCCATCGTGATGTGTCGGCGCCGGTCTCCCGGCCGGTTCGGGCCGGCCACGCGCTCAGCACGGGAACACCCGGCCCGGGTGCGTCGCCGCCCCGTCCTCGGCCCGCACGGTCACGGGCTCCGACGCGGGCAGCCGCAGGACCGGATCGTCCTCCAGACCGATGACGACCGCCAGGCCGCCGGACGGGTACCGCTCGCTGCGCACGCTCCGGACGGTGTGCCAGGCGCCCCATGCCCGCACCGACTGCCCCGGCCGTACGGTCACCGCCGAGGTACTCGCCCCGGCGGAACGGGGCACGGGAGCGGCCCCCGGGGCCAGCAGCTCCGCCCAGACGGTCTTCCCGATACCGGGCCGCCTCTCGTCCACGCCCCACCGGTCCGCCAGCGCGTCGACGAGTTGGAGGCCGCGTCCGGTCGTTTCGAGCGCGCCGGGGCGCCGCATGCGTGGCCGCCCCTCCCCTGCGTCGCTCACCTCCAGGCGAAGCAGTGCCCCGCGCTCCCGGCAGACGATGCGTACGCCGACCATCCGGTCACCGGGCGCGGGTGCGTACAGGGCGTTGGTGACCAGCTCGGAGAGAACCAACTCGCCGGACTCAGCGGTGTCTTGACGTGCCCGCCATTCGCCGAGTCTGGCGCGGAGGACGGCTCGGGCCCGGGGGACGCTGCCACGATGACGAGGCAGCCGGAAGGCGGCTTGGTAGAGGGAAGGGTGCGACATGGCTCTCCCGGAAAACAGAAAGTCTCGGTCCAAATGGCCTGGCGATGCAGCGACTTCGCGGTCCAGGCAGCACGAGCGTGCCGAGAAACGACCACTGGCGCAACGTTGAATCGATACTACGAGGAAGGATTCATCCTTTCGAGAGAATCGGCAGCCGCCGCCCTCTGGACTCTGATAGGAGGTAGCTATGCCAAACGTGAAGCCATCAACTGTGCTCGGGCGCCAACTCGGCGATGAGCTCCGGCGATTCCGCGAAGCCGCCGGCCTCACCACCGCCATCGCGGCGGAGGCCCTGGACTGCACGAAGGGCAAGATCAGCCGCATAGAGAATGGCCATGTTCCCGTCCGTACGCCCGATCTTGTTGCACTGATGAAGGCCTACGGAGTGACGGACCAAGCTGCCCGTGAGCGCCTGGAGGCGCTGGCGCGCAGGGCCAACCGGCGTCGGCGCGACGGCTGGTGGCATCAGTACGCCGATGTGCTCAGCGACACCTACCGGGATCAGATCGAGATGGAAGCGATCTGCGACGGCATTCGCACGTATCAGGTGCAGCTGATCCCGGGGCTCCTCCAGACAGCCGAGTACGGACGCGCGGTGACGGTGGCGTCACGGGCCTGGCAGACACCCCAGGAGATCGACCAATTCGTGGAGGTCCGGCTCGCCAGGCAGCGGCGGCTCACCGACGACGCGCCCATGGAGTTGTGGGCAGTGCTTGCCGAAGGGGTACTTCGACAACGGGTGGGCGGGGCTGCCGTGATGCACGCCCAGCTGGAGCACCTGGCCGTCATGGCCGAGCTCCCCAACGTCACCGTCCAGGTCCTGCCATTCGAACGCGGGGCGCATTCAGGTATGTTCGGTCCGTACCTGCTGCTCAGCTTTCCGCAGGTTTCCTCCCTCGACCTGGCACTGTCGGAGACTCCGACCGGCAACATCTGGACGGAACGGGAGCCCGAAGTCGCCCGCTACCGCGCCCTTTTCGACGACGCGCGCACCGCAGCACTGCCGCAGACGGAATCGCTCGCATTGATCCATCGCATCGCCAAGGAGCATCAGCAATGACACCTGCCATAGGTCCAGCGCCTGACCTGACCCAGGCGGCGTGGCGCACAAGCAGCTACAGCGGCGGCCAGGGCGACTGCGTCGAGGCCGCCACCAACCTCCCCCACCTCGTCCCCGTCCGCGACAGCAAGCGCCCCGCCGGGCCCGTGATCGGGTTCGGGCGGGGCGCGTGGCAGGCGTTCGTGAGGGATCTCGGGTAGTCCTCGCTTTATCGGGTACGGGGTCGCTCCGCCTCGGCAGGGCGTCCGGATTGACTCTGTTCGGGGCTTCATGGATGGTAATCCGACCGGGTTCGCATCGAAGTCCGGATTGCTCAACGGCTGGGGGGCTGACGTGAGTTGGGACGATCAGAGTTTTGATGGCGGGGCCGGTTCCGCTTCACCGCCGCCCGGATTCGCTTCACCGCCAAACGGATTCGCTTCACCTCCTCCCCCGCCTCCGGCGCAGCCGCCCGTGGTCGGGCCGCCGCCGCCCGGGGGTGGGATGCGGTCCGTGGCCGTGGCGTTGCTCAATCTGAGCGGGTTCGGGCTCGGTTATGCGCTGATGCGGTGCTGGGTCCGGGTGGCGTTGTGCTGGGTCGCGACCGGTGCGCTGTTGTGGGCCGTGCTGCCGGCCGATCCCGACGGGGCCGCCGGTGGGGTGGTCGTCGCGTATCTCGTCGCACTGGTCCTGGCGGCCGTGGACGGGGCGCGGCTCGCTCGGCGTCGGGCGGTCGGCGGGTCGTGGCGGCCGGTGGTGGCGGCGGGGGCCGGTCTGGTGCTGCTGGCGGTGCCCGCCGGGGGTGTGGTGACCTACGGCTCCGCGCAGGACGAGGCCGTGGAGCAGATGCTGCTCGACCGGCTGGACCGGGGCGACCGGAGTGTCGAGGCCGCTTCCGGCAAGCCCTTCGCCGCCGCGCGGGGCGACTACCGGGCGGCGCTCGACATCTACCGGGGGCTCGGCGAGAAGCATGCCGGGTCGCGGGCCGGGAGGCTCGTGCCGCAGCGGCTCGACGTGTACTACAAGGCGGTCTCGGCGCCGTACCGGCAGAAGAAGCACTGCGAGGCCATCGAGCCGCTGACCTACCTGCGGACCGTGCCCCGGTCGATCGACCCGAAGCTGCTGGGCGATCTCGCCGGTTACCCCGACGGGCCGCTCGCCACCTCGCTGTACGAGTGCGGGGTGTCGAAGCTGGGCGCCGTGCCGACCGGTGGCAGGGAGAGCGACGAACTGGGCGAGCTGCTGCGTACGTTCCCCGAATCGGCGCAGGCCAAGCAGGTGGCGCCCGCCGTCTCCAGGAAGATCTCGGAGCAGAACCGGGCCGTGCGCGGGAGCGACCCCTGCTCCGCCAGGGACGCGCTGCGCCGGCTCCGTACGACCGCCCTCTCGATGCCGGACAAGTCCGTCTCGGCGCTGGCGCCGAAGGCCGGCGGCGGCATCCAGAACGGCGAATACGCCTGCGGGGTCGCCCAGTTCGAGGCCAAGCGGTTCAGCGAGGCAAAGCTGACGCTGACGGAGTTCGCCGCCTCGTACAAGAAGGACAAGCGCGGGGCGCGGGCCCGGGACATCGCCATCGCCGCCGAGATCGCCGACACCCGGGCGGCGGCCGGCAAGCACCTGCCGCCCTCGGGCCGGCCCGGCGGGGCCCGGATGCAGCTGGTCATCAGCAACGACGCCCCGGACGGGGTCGAGATCCTGTACACCGGGCCGGTCACCGGGAAGACCAGCATCAAGGGGTGCGGCAGCTGTGAGACGCACTCCGGGCTGACCGCCTCCCTGTCGGCCTGCAAGGCCAAGGGGAAGAGCTATCCGCAGGTGACGCTCTGGCTGCCCGCGGGCGAGTACCACTTCCTGTACAAGCACCGGGGCGGCTCGTCCCGCACGGTTGTCAGCAGTTACGCGGACGGGTCGAAGATCCAGCCCGGGTATCGGTACACCGGCTGTACGTATGTGACCAGTTCGCCCTCGTTCGGCGTCGGCCCGGCGGACTCGGTCTCGAACACCTGAGGGTTCGACAAGGGCATAATTCCGCAGATTCTCAGCGAACTTCCCTGGGCGGTAGCGCACTTGGTCGATTCTTGGTCAGTACATGCCCCTTAGATGAGGCGTTCCTCGCCAGAGTGGCGCATTACATGTGCACACCATCCGGCACATGTAATCCACACGCGTAGACCCACATCGCAGGGGGTTATATGAGAACCAGCCGCGCGAGAAGTCGCGCCGCGCTGAGCTTGGCAGCGACACTGCCACTGCTGGCCGGTGCGCTCGCCCTCGGGATACCGAACGCCAGCGCGGACTCCGCGCCGAGCGGGCGAGACGCGCTGCAGGGCACCAAGCCCGCCTGGGCGACAGCCGGGGCGGACCGGGGGGCCACCTCCGACAACGGCAAGGTCAGCGTCCGGGTCCATCTGGCCGGGCGGGACGCGAAGGGGCTGGCCGCCTACGCCGCCGCCGTGTCCGACCCGCAGTCCGCTTCGTACGGGAAGTACCTGAGCGCCGAGCAGGCGCAGGCCCGGTTCGGTGCGACCCAGGAGCAGATCGACCAGGTCGGCACGTGGCTGAAGTCGAACGGGCTGACCGTCACCGGCGCCAACCGGCACTACGTCTCGGCCACCGGTGATGTCGCTGCCGCCGAGAAGACGTTCGGCACCCAGCTGCGCAACTACCGCAAGGGCAGCCGGACCTACCGCGCCCCGGCCTCCACCGCCTCCGTGCCCGCCGCGCTGAGCGACGCCGTTCTCGCTGTCTCCGGCCTGGACAACGCGCCGCACAAGTCGAGCCACGACGAGGCGCTGCCGCCGCCGGACGCGGTGTTCCGCAACTCCGGCCCCTTCTCCTCGTACTACGGCTCGAAGACCGCGTCGACGCTGCCGAGCGCCTACGGGGCGAAGGCGACGTACGCCGTCAAGGGGTACACCGGCAAGCAGCTGCGCGCCGCCTACGGTGCGGGACGCCGGACCGGGAAGGGCGTCACCGTCGCGATCACCGACGCGTACGCCTCGCCGACCATCGCGAAGGACGCCGCCGAGTACGCCAGGCGCAACGGCGACGCGCCCTACCGTCGCGGGCAGTTCAGCCAGGTGCTGCCGGACGACTACACGAAGACCGAGGAGTGCGGGGCCTCCGGCTGGTACGGCGAGGAGACCCTCGACGTGGAGGCCGTGCACGCGGTCGCGCCCGCCGCCGACATCGTGTACGTGGGCGGCGCCTCCTGCTACGACGCCGATCTGCTGGACTCGCTGAACAAGGTCGTCGACCACCGGCTCGCCGACATCGTCTCCAACTCCTGGGGCGACGTCGAGGCCAATGAGACGCCGGACGTCGCGGCCGCGTACGACCAGGTCTTCAAGATGGGCGCGATCGAGGGCATCGGCTTCTACTTCTCCTCCGGCGACGACGGCGACAACGTCGCGTCGACGGGCACGAAGCAGATCGACGTACCGTCCAACTCCGCCTGGGTGACCTCCGTCGGCGGCACCGCGCTGGCGGTCGGCAAGCACGACAAGTACCAGTGGGAGACCGGCTGGGGCACGCTCAAGTCGAGCCTCTCCGAGGACGGGAAGAGCTGGGACGGCTTCCCGGGCGCGTACACCTCCGGCGCGGGCGGCGGCACCAGCTCGTCCGTGAAGCAGCCGTTCTACCAGCGCGGTATCGTGCCCGACTCGCTCGCGCGGGCGAACGGGAAGCAGCGGATGCGCACGGCCCCGGACATCGCGGCCGTCGCCGACCCGAACACCGGCTTCCTGGTCGGCCAGACCCAGACGCTGCCCGACGGCTCACTCGGCTACGACGAGTACCGCATCGGCGGTACGTCCCTGGCCGCGCCGGTCATCGCCGGTGTCCAGGCGCTCGCCCAGCAGGCCAGGCACGGGCTGCCGATCGGCTTCGCCAACCCGGCGATCTACGCCCGGTACGACTCGAAGGCGTACCACGACGTCACCGACCACCCGCTGGGCCCGAACCGTGATCTCGCGGTGGTCCGGGTCGACTTCGCCAACGGCGTGGACGCGGCGGACGGCCTGCTGTCGTCGCTGCGCGGCCTCGGCAAGGACGCCTCGCTGAAGGCGGTCAAGGGGTACGACGACGTGACGGGTGTCGGGACTCCGGCGGCCGGTTATGTGGACTCGTACCGCTTCCCGTTCCGCAGGCACTGAGCCACCGGTCCGGTGTCGACGGCCGCCCCGGGGCCTGGCCCCCGGGGCGGCCGTCGGCCGTGTGCGCGCCCGCCGAGGAGGCGTCCCGCCTCAGGCCGAGGCGCGCTTGCGGGGGGCCGACTTCTTCGTCGCCTGCTTCGGGTCCGACTTACCGGTGGTCTTCTTCGCCGACGTCCTGGCGGCCGACTTCTTCGTCGAACGTGCGGCGGTCTTCTTGGCGGGTGCCCGGCTCGACGCGGACTTCTTCGTGGCGGCGGCCGTCTTCTTGCCGGCCGCCGCGGCCTTCTTCTTCGCCCCCGTTCCGCCGGACTTCTTGCGGCCGGCGAGGGAGGTGACCTCGGCCCCGGGGCTGTCCGTCGGCTCCTCCTCGGCACCCGGCTCCTCGCCCCGGGCCTCCTTCGCCGCCCGGACGCTGCTCTCCAGGGCCGCGATCAGGTCGATGACCTTGCCACCCGAGTCGTCCGCCTCCGCCGGCTCCAGGGTCCGGCCCTCCGCCTTCGCCGCGATGAGTTCCTCGACCGCTTCGCGGTAGTCGTCGTGGAGCGAGTCCATGTCGACCTCGCCGAGGGTGTCCATCAGCGCGTCGGCCAGGTCGAGTTCGGTGTCGCGGACCGTGACCTCGGTCTCCGGGGCGACGCCCTCGGGGCTGCGGATCTCGTCCGGCCAGAGCAGACCGTGCATGGCGATCACATCGTCGACCACCCGCAGCATGCCGAGCCGTTCGCGACCGCGCAGCGCGTACTTCGCCACGGCGACCTTCCGGCTCCGCTTCAGCGCCTCACGGAGCAGGGTGTACGGCTTGGCCGCCGGGACCCCGTTGGCGGAGAGGTAGTACGCCGCGTCCATCTGGAGCGGGTCGATCGAGGCGGCCGGCACGAAGGCCACGATCTCGATCGTCTTGGCCGTGGGCAGGGGGAGCGCGCCGAGGTCCTCGTCGGTGATCGGGATCATCGAACCGTCGGCCTCCTCGTACGCCTTTCCGATCTCGGCGGCGGTGACCTCCTGCTCGTCGATCTCGCAGACCTTCCGGTAGCGGATCCGGCCGCCGTCGGCGAGGTGGATCTGACGGAAGGAGATCGAGTGGTTCTCGGTGGCGTTGACCAGCTTGATGGGGATGCTGACCAGCCCGAAGGAGATGGCGCCGTTCCATATGGACCTCACCGTTCACCCCTTGTGTCCGTACAGATACCTGTAGGTCCGTAAATCATGTGATTCTTATCGTATGACGCCGATCACGGAGGTGGAGGGGCGGCGGCTGGCGCTCAGCAATCTCGACAAGGTGCTGTATCCGGCCACCGGAACCACCAAGGGCGAGGTGCTGCACTACTACGCGGCCACTGCCGCGGGGCCCCTGCTGACCCATCTGGACAACCGGCCCGTGTCCTTTCTGCGCTATCCGGACGGGCCGGACGGGCAGCGTTTCTTCACCAAGAATCCGCCGCCGGGTACGCCGTCCTGGGTACGGACCACCCCGGTGCCACACCACGAGGACAGGAAGGCCAGACAGGTGGTCGTGCGGGATCTGGCCTCGCTGATGTGGGCGGCCAATCTGGTGGTGGAGTTCCACACCCCGCAGTGGCGGGCCGACGCGCCCGGGATCGCCGACCGGATGGTGTTCGACCTGGACCCGGGCGCGCCCGCGACCGTCGTGGAGTGCTGTGCGGTGGCGGTGTGGCTGCGCGAGCGGCTGGCGGCGGACGGGCTCCGCGCGTACGGGAAGACGTCCGGGTCGAAGGGGCTGCATCTGCTCGTACCGCTGGAGCCGACCCCCGCCGATCGGGTGTCGGCCTACGCGAAGGGGCTGGCCGTCCAGGCGGAACGGGAACTCCCGGACCTGGTCGTGCACCGGATGAAGCGGGCACTGCGGCCGGGGAAGGTGTTCGTCGACTTCAGCCAGAACGCGGCGGCGAAGACCACCGCCACCCCCTACACGCTCCGCGCCCGGCCCGAGCCGACCGTCTCCGCGCCGGTCACCTGGGCGGAGATCGAGGAGTGCCGGACCCCCGGGGAGCTGGTCTTCCTGGCCGACGGGATGGGCGCGCGACTGGAGCGGTACGGGGATCTGCTCGGGCCACTGGCCGATCCGGACGAGGCCGGACGCCTGCCGGACGCGCGGTAGGCCGGCTACAGGGCTGCCCGGGATCTTTTCTGTCGCTCCGTCACCGGACGTGACCGTTTCGCGTCGGTCCACCGATAGCGTATGACAAGGTCCTTTGTCATGCTCGCCAGGAAAAGACCGCATGTGGAGGGCGGATCGTCCGACCTGTGGTGCACACTCCTCGCAGACACTGCTTCGTTGAAATGCGTGGGGAGGCGATGGGGTGTTCGCAGGGATCGATGAGGTCGACTGGGCCTCGATGGAGCACGCCTACGGGCCGGCCGGTGATGTGCCTGCGATGCTGCGGGGTCTCGCGTCCGCCGATACGGCGGAGCGCGAGGCGGCGCTGGACGGGATGTACGGGGCGGTTCACCACCAGGGTGACGTGTACGCCTGCACGCTGGCCAGCATTCCTTTTCTCTTCGAGCTGGTCGCGGATCCGGGGATCCAGGACCGGGGCAGCATCGTCGAGCTGCTCACCAGCATCGGTGGTATCGATCTGGACGAGGACGACGAGGACGAGATCGACGAGGACGAGATCGAGGGCGCGGCCAACTACGCGATGGCGGCGACCGCCGTCACCGCGGGCGCCGGGGTGTTCTTCGAGCTGATGGCCGACGAGGACCCGGGGGTACGGCTCTGCGCGCCCCTGGCGCTCGCCGCGCTCCACAGCCATCCGGAGCGGGTTCTCGCGCTGCTGCGGGAACGCCTGCCGATCGAGCCGGACGAGGAGGTGCGGCTCGCCCTGGTCGAGGCCGCGGGGCGGGTCGCCCTGCGCCACCGGATGCTGGCCGGGCAGGCGGCGGCGTGGCTGAGCCGGCTGGCCGGCGAAGGCTTCCCGCCGGGGCTGCGGCTGGCCGCGCTGGCCCAGCTGGCGCGGTGCGCACCGGACGCGCTGCCCGGCGATGTGGTGCGGGTGGTGACGGGGCTGCTGCGGCAGCTGCGTTCGATACCCGCGCGCAGGTCGGGGGCGGCACCGGCGGTGGACGCCCAGGCCGAGGCGGTCGCGGCCGTCGAGGCGTACCCGGACGCGGCCGGGGAGCCGCCCGCCGAGGAGCGGGTCGCGCCGGTGACCCTGGTGGGCCAGTTGCGGGCGCTGTCCGACGAGGAGGTCCCGGCGCCCGCGGCCCCGTGGACGGCGGATCTGCTGCGCACCCTGCACGTCGGGCTCGACGACCGGGTCGCCGAGCGGACGGCACTGCTGACGGATCAGCTGCGCAGCCCGGACCGCCGGCAGCGGATCGACGCGCTCCGGATGAGCAGCGGGCTGATCCGGGCCTGGCGTGGCTCGTACGAGGAGCTCGTCCGGCTGGTCGGTGAGCAGCTCGCCACCCCTGATCCACGGCTGGCCGAGGCGGCCTCGCACGTGCTGGAGGAGCTCTTCGGGCTCGCCGCGCCCGCCGCCGACGCGCTGGCGGCGCGGGTGGCGGCGGATCCCGGGGCCTGGGTGCAGGACTGGCCGAGCGGGCCGCCGGCGCTGGGCAGTGCGGTGAAGGCGCTGGCCCGGCTGGGCGACGCCCGTGCCGTGCCCGCGCTGGCCGCCGCGCTGGAGCGGCCCGAGGTGCCGCACGACGTGGGGTTCGCCATCGGCTATCTGGGGGCGGCGGCGGCCCCGCTGGCCGAGGTGCTTCGCCGCAGGCTGGGCGAGGTCCCGCTCGACGAGCGGGCGCACGACCGGGCGGGCCCGCTGCTCACCGGCCTGGCCGTGCTGCGGGCCGACGAGGCGCTGCCGGAGGTGCTGCGGGTGCTGCGCGGCGCACCGGAGCACCGGGGCGAGTGGCTGCGTACGGCGGCATTGCGGGCGCTCGGTTCGTTCGGGCCCGCGGCGCGCGGCGCCATACCGGAGCTGCGGGCGCTGCTGCGCAGTCCCGGGGCCACCTCGGTGACCGAGGTGGCGAAGGCCCTGTGGGCGGTCGAGGGGGATGCCGGCGCCGTGCTGCCGGTACTGATCGAGGGTCTGGGGGCGGAGCGTGTCCATGAGGTCCGGTCCGCGGTGAACGCGCTGGGCGGGCTCGGGGCGCGGGCCGCGGTGGTCGCGCCCCGGCTGCGGGCGCTGCTGGGGCACGAGGAGCAGTGGCTGCGGGTGGACGCGGCGGTCGCGCTGTGGGAGGTGTCCGGGCGGGCCGACGAGTCCGTGCCGGTGCTCCTGGCGGAGTGGGAGAAGAGTCGTCATGTGCGCGTCCGGGTGGCGGAAGGCCTGGCGCGGATGGGTGCCGCTGGTGCAGGGTCGGATGCGGCACGCGCGCTGCGCGCCGAACTCACCTCCGTACGCCGTCACAACGCGATGGACGGTGTGTTCGGCAGCCACGACGCATACGAGGACGAAAAGCTGCTGGCGCTCTGCCGGCAAGCGCTTCTGTGGAATACGGGGAAGGGACCCGCAACATGATCATTTTCGGTACGCGAGGTTATCTGTACCAACTGGCCATACTGACGCTGGTCTGCGGCTGGTGCGGCAATCCGGCCGCGCACACCCTGCGCAAGAGGGTCACCAAGTTCACACTGTTCTTCGTGCCGCTCTTCCCGTTCTCGACGAAGTTCGCGACCCAGTGCACGTTCTGCGGCGGGGAGCAGCAGATCCCGAAGGAGCAGGCCGAACAGCTGCTGGCCCAGCACGCGGCCTCGCAGCAGGGCAACCCGTACGGGCAGCCGCAGGGGCAGGCGGGGTACGCGCCGAACGGGCAGGGACAGAACCCCTACCAGAGCTGATCAGCGCCCCTGTCGATACCGAAACGAAAACTCTTATCCATACAAAATAGGCATAACAGACTTCCTTCCGAATAGGGTCGTGGGACCTGGACCTCCGGAAGGGAGGGAGTCATGCGTCCGCGTCGCCGGGTGCGGTGCCGCGCGGCGGCGGCCCTCGGGGCCGTCGTCGGCGTGGCGCTGCTGACCGGCTGCGGGAACGGCGGCGGGCTGCGGAGCGCCGGACCGACCCCCACCGCCGTCGGGCCCGCCCGGCTCTGGCCCGAGCTGCCGCCCGCCTCCGCCGCGCCGTACGACTACGGCGAGGGCGAGACCGCGCGCATCCCGGGGATCGAGGTGCCGGACGGCGATGTGCACCGGCTCGATCCGGTGGCGGTGGTGCGGGCCGGTCTGGCGGCCCGGCCCAACCGGTCCAGCGGCACGGCCGATCTCCCCGCCGACACCGTGAAGAAGATCAACGCCTGCCGGACCGAACCGGCTTCCTGTCCCGTGCTCCGGCCGTACTTCCGCGATCTGACGGGCGACGGCAGGGACGATCTGGTGCTCGGCATCCGGCTGGCCGACCACCAGCTCTCCGTGCGGGTCTACATGCCGGAGGCGGGCGGACTGACCCGGATCCTGTCCACCTCGGACGCCGTGATCAGCGTCGAGCTGGCCGGCCGGGACCTGATCATGCGGGTGCCGTCGGCGATCACGGGATACGAGTACCGCACCGCCTGGTCCTGGGACGCCCGGCAGCGCGCGATGCTGCCCACCCAGGACGAGATCCAGCGGATTCCGCCGTCCAGGGCGCCGCGCCCGCAGCTGACGAGCGCCCGGCCGACCGCCGCGCCCACCGGCCCCACCGCGACACCCTCCGCCGGGATCTCCGCGGAGCGCCGATGAGCCCGCCCGGCGCGGGCAGGCGCGGAACGGGGCGGCGCAGGCCGCGGATGCCTTCCTGGGCCGCGACGCTCACCTGGAAGTCGACCGTCTTCATCACCGTGATGTGCTGTGCGCTCGCCGCGCTGCTGGGCGTGCTGGTCCACACCAAGGTGACCCGCCAGACCGTCGGCCAGGCCCGCGAGAAGGCCCTGTCCCGGCTGGCGGACGTCACCACCGCGTACGAGACGGGCGAGGCGTTGCCGCCGGGTTCCGGGATCGATCCCCCGGGGCTGCCCGCCGCCCTGCGCGCCCTGGCCACGAGCGGCGAACGCGGCACGCTCGTCGGCGAGCACGACGGGCGCCCGGCCATGTGGGCGGCGGCTCCGGCCGACGGCCGCGCGCTGGCCACACAGGTGGACTACAGCCAGAGCGCCCGCACCATCGACAGTCTCGACGGGGCGATCGTCGGCTCCTCCCTGCTGGCCATCGGCGCCACCCTGCTGGTCGGCGCCTTCGCGGTCACCCGGGTCACCCGGCGGCTGCACCAGACGGCCCGGGTGGCCCGCCGGATCAGCGCGGGCGACCTCGACGCCCGCGTCCGCGACCCGCGTACGGCGGACCCCTCGCGCCCGCAGGACGAGGTCGCGATCGTCGCCGGCGCGCTGGACACGATGGCGTCCACGCTCCAGCGCAAACTCCAGACGGAGCAGCGTTTCACCGCCGATGTGGCGCACGAGCTCCGCACCCCGCTGACCGGTCTCTCGGCCGCCGCCGAACTGCTGCCCCCGGGGCGGCCGTCCGAGCTGGTGCGGGACCGGGTCCGGACCATGCGGGCGCTGACGGAGGATCTGCTGGAGATCTCCCGGCTCGACGCCCGCACGGAAGCGGTCGACCTCGATGTGTACGAACTGGTGCCGCTCGTCGAGCGGGTGGTGCGCGCGTCCGGGACCGGCACCACGATCCGGGTCGGGGAACCGGCGAGAGCCGCACACGTACGCGTCGAGACCGACCTGCGGCGCCTGGAGCGGGTGCTGGGCAATCTGATCACCAATGCGCACAGGCACGGCCGGCCTCCGGTGGTGCTGACGGTCGACGGCCCGGTGGTGACCGTACGCGACCACGGCCCGGGATTCCCGGACTATCTGCTGGACAACGGCCCGCAGCGCTTCCGTACCGAGGGCAGCGGCAAGGGGCACGGTCTCGGGCTCACCATCGCCGCCGGGCAGGCCGCGGTGATCGGCGCCGGCCTGGTGTTCCGCAACGCCCCGGACGGCGGGGCGGTGGCCCGGGTCACGCTGCCCGAGTACCCGGCACCGGACGGCGGGGCGCCGGAAACCCGGAGCGCCCCGAAGTCCGGTCCGCATCACCGGGAGTGAGGGGACGTCGGACGCCGGGTGGACGTCCGGCATCATGCCGTCGGACATACCTGCTACGACATAAGGGAAATACACACCAGCTCTTGCTACGTTGCCTGGCATGACCGCAACGACGGCGGACGCACCCCCGCCCGATCTACGTCTGCCCAAGCGGCGCGGAGTCGAGCTGCTGCTCCTCATCGGGGCCGTCCTCATCTCCGTCTACGGCTACGCCGCCGTCGGCCTGGCCAAGAACGGCGCGGTCCCGCCCGATGTGGCCGGTTACGGCGCGGGCCTGGGGCTGCTGGCCCTCCTCGCGCATCTCGCGGTCCGCCTCCGCGCCCCGTACGCCGATCCGCTGCTGCTGCCCATCGCCGTACTGCTCAACGGGCTCGGCCTGGTGCTGATCTACCGACTCGACCTGGAGACCCCGAAGGACCAGGCGGCTCCCGCCCAGCTGGTCTGGTCCACGCTCGGTGTGGCGCTGTTCATCGCAGTGGTCGTCCTCCTGCGCGACCACCGGGTGCTCCAGCGGTACGCGTACCTCTCGGTCGCCACCGCACTGGTCCTGATGATCGTGCCGATCTTCTTCCCCGCGGTGAACGGCGCCAAGATCTGGATCCGGGTCGGCGGATTCTCCTTCCAGCCGGGCGAGTTCGCCAAGATCCTGCTCGCCGTGTTCTTCGCCGCGTATCTCGCCGCGAACCGCAACGCGCTCGCCTACACCGGCCGCCGGTTCTGGAAGCTCCAGCTGCCCACCGGCCGGGTGCTCGGTCCGATCGTGGCGATCTGGCTGCTCAGCGTCGGCGTGCTGGTCCTGGAACGCGATCTGGGCACCTCGCTGCTCTTCTTCGGCCTCTTCGTGATCATGCTGTACGTGGCCACCGGCCGGACCGGATGGATCGCGGTGGGCCTGCTGCTCGCCGCGGTCGGCGCGTTCGTCGTCGGCTCCTTCGAACCGCATGTGCACAGCCGGGTCCAGGACTGGCTCGACCCGTTCGCCTCCATCGACGCCGGTCAGGGCCCCGGCCAGCTGGCCCAGTCGCTGTTCGCGTTCGCCGCGGGCGGGATGCTCGGCGCGGGGCTCGGCCTCGGCCACTCCATCCTCATCGGTTTCGCCGCCAAGTCGGACTTCATCCTGGCGACGGCGGGCGAGGAGCTCGGGCTGGCCGGGCTGACCGCGATCTTCCTGCTGTACGCGCTGCTGGTGGCCCGCGGCTACCGGGCCGGCCTCGCCCTGCGCGACCCCTTCGGGCGGTTGCTCTCGATCGGTCTCGCCTCGATCCTGGCGCTGCAGGTGTTCGTGATCGCGGGCGGGGTGATGGGGCTGATCCCGCTGACCGGCATGGCGATGCCGTTCCTCGCCCAGGGCGGTTCGTCCGTCGTCACCAACTGGATCATCGTGGCGCTGCTGATCCGGGTCAGCGACCAGGCCCGCAGACCGCAGCCGGGCCAGGTGGAGACCGGGATCATCGCGCCGATCACGGAGGCCGAGCAGTGATCCGCTACATCCGCCGGGCCGCGGCGCTCTGTCTGGTGCTGCTCGTGGCGCTGCTGCTGAACGCCGCCCGCATCCAGGTCTTCGAGGCCGACAGCCTGGACAGGAATCCCGCCAACCGCCGTCTGACGATCGCCCGCTACGACCAGCCGCGCGGCAACATCCTGGTCGGCGGCAAGTCCGTGACCGGTTCGAAGGACACCGGCGAGCAGCTCACGTACGAGCGCACGTACCGCGAAGGCCCGCTGTACGCGCCGGTGACGGGCTACGCCTCGCAGACGTACGGCACGACCCTGATCGAGAACGCCGAGGACGGCATTCTCTCCGGCACCGACTCCATGCTCGCCCCGCTCCCGCTGTGGAACGAGATCACCCGTGGTCGGCAGCCCGGCGGCAATGTCGTCACGACCGTCAAGGACTCGATGCAGCGCGCCGCCTACGAAGGGCTCGGCGGGCGAAGGGGTGCGGTCGCCGCCGTCGAACCGTCCACCGGGAAGATCCTGGCGCTGGTCTCGACCCCCTCGTACGATCCCGGGCAGCTCTCGGGCACCGGTTCGTCCGTCACCGACGCGTGGGCGCGGCTGAACGCGTCGAAGAGCCAGCCGATGCTCAACCGGGCGATCCGGCAGACCTATCCGCCGGGCTCCACCTTCAAGATCGTGACGGCGGCGGCGGCGCTCGACGCGGAGGTCGTCACCGATCCCGACGCGGACACCGGCACCCCGTCCCCGTACGTGCTGCCGGGTACGTCGACCACGCTGCCCAATGAGGCGCGGGGCTGCGAGCAGGCCTCACTCGCCGAGGCGATCCGGGTCTCCTGCAACACCGTGATGGCGGACCTGGGGGTGCGGGTCGGGCTCGACGGCATGGTGGACGCGGTGCGGAAGTTCGGCTTCAACGACACCGGGCTGAAGATCCCCTCGGGGGTCGCGAAGAGCAACTTCGACACCGAGATGACCAAGGACCAGCTGGCGCTGTCGTCGATCGGGCAGTTCGACACGACGGCGACACCGCTCCAGATGGCGATGGTGGCGTCCGCCGTGGCCAACGGGGGCGACCTCAAGTACCCGTATCTGGTGGACCGTACGACCACGCACAACGGCTCGACCGTCCACCAGAACGGCTCGCACACCTACCACCGGGCGATGAACCCGCGGACGGCGACGCAGCTGCGGGAGATGATGGTCGACGTCGTGGAGAACGGCACCGGGTCCAACGCCGCGATCGACGGGGTGACGGTCGGCGGCAAGACCGGCACCGCGCAGCACGGCATCGACAACTCGGGCCGGCCGTACGCCTGGTTCATCTCCTGGGCCCGGTCGCCCCGCTCGGGACAGCCGGCCGTCGCGGTCGCCGTGGTCGTCGAGGACGCCGCGGCGAACCGGGCGGACATCAGCGGCGGCGGCAGCGCGGCCCCGATCGCCCGTTCCGTCATGGCGGCGGCCCTGCAAGACTGACCGGATGGCTGACGCGGGCGGGGTGGGCCGGGCGCTGGAACGCATCGGGCGGGAGGACCCCCGCCTGTGCGCGTTCGTCGAGGTGTGGCACGGGCGGGCGCTCGCCGACGCCGGCCGGGCCGGTGGGCTCCCGCTGGCCGGGATGCCGTTCGCGGTCAAGGGGCGTACCGGCATCCGTTCGTACGCGGCCCGGCGGCTGATCGCGGCCGGTGGGGTCGCGGTCGGCTCGACATCGGTGCCCGGCCCCGGCACGTCCTGGCAGACCTGGGGGCTGGGCACCCACGGCCGTACGGTCAACCCGTGGCGCCCCGACCGCACCCCGGGCGGCTCCTCCGCGGGCTCGGCGGTCGCCGTCGCGGCGGACCTCGTGGGGCTGGCGACCGGCAGCGACGGGGCGGGTTCGGTACGGATTCCGGCGGCGTGGTGCGGGGTGTTCGGCCTGAAGACGACGAACGGCCTGCTGCCCTCCCCCGACCGCACCGGGCTGGCGTCCGCCGGGGTGCTGACCCGGTCGGCCGCCGGGGCCGGGACGTACCTGCGCTCCGCCCTGGACGCCTACGAGCCGGTGCCGGCCGTCCTTCCCGTACCGGCCGTCTTCAGCCCCGATCTGGGGTACGCCGAGGTCGACCCGGAGGTCGCGGCGGTCGTCCGGCGGGCGGTGGGGCGGCTGGTGGCGGCCGGGGTGGTGCGGCTCGTGGACCGCACGTGCGGGCTGCTCGACCCGCGCGAGGCGTGGCAGGCGGTCCGGGCCGGGTCGCCGTCCCCGCGCGCCGCGGAGATCCGGCGCGCGAACGACGCCGCACTCGACGCCCTGTTCACCCGTACCCCGCTGCTGCTCACGCCGACCACCCCCAACCGCCCGCACGGCCACGACGGTCCGGGCGAGCTGTTCTCGACCGCGCTGACCTGGGCGTTCAACCTGAGTGGGCACCCCGCCGCCAGTGTGCCCGCCGGACTCACGGCGGACGGCTGCCCGGTCGGGCTCCAGCTGGTCGCGGAGCGCGGGGCCGATGTCTCGCTGCTCGCGACGGCCTGTGCGGTGGAGGAGGCACTGCCCGCCGTGCGGCCGTGACCCCGACGGTGCCGCAAGCGGACCGCGGGGGCCGTGGGGGCCGTGGGGGCCGTGGGGGCCGTGGGGGCCGTGGGGACCACCCCGCCTCAGTCCAGCGGCTCGCGGCGTCGTAGCCACTGCTCGGGCACCCCGCCGACCCCGGTGGCCGCGCCGACGACGCCGCCGGTGATGGCACAGGTCGTGTCGACGTCGCCGAGGCCCTCGGCCGTCGCCCAGAGCGCCGCCTCCAGGTCGTCCGGGTGCCGGGCCGCCGTCCACAGGGCGAACGGGACCGTGTCGTCGGCGCGGATCCGCTGCCCGTTGCCCAGCAGATCGGCCGCCTTCCACGGTTCGGTGGCGAAGGGTACGTCCACGGCCCGGCGCAGCCCGTCCCGTACCAGCCCTTCCGGGGTCCGGTCGGCGACCGCGGCCAGGGTGAACTCGCCGCGGACGGAGAGCGCCGCCGCGACCGCGACCGCCACCGCGCCCGCGATCCCCTCCGGGTGCGCATGGGTGACGGCCGCCTGCAGCGCGGCCTGCCCGGCGGTGAGTTCGAGGTCCTGGTGGAAGCGGGCGCCGAGCGGCGCGACCCGCATCGCGGCCCCGTTGCCGAGGCTGCCGCCCTCGAAGAGCTCGGGGGCCAGGGTGCGCCAGTCGGCCGGTGAGGCCAGCAGTTCGGGCAGCAGGATGTGCATGCCGTGGCCGTAGCCGCGGGCCGGGTCCGCCTCGAAGGCGAGGGCGAAGCAGAGCGCGAGACGGTCCTGCTCGACGCGGCCGTGCTCGTCGAGGACCCGCAGCAGGGCACGGGCGAGGGCGGTGTCGTCGGTCCAGTGCCAGACCGGCTCCTCGGGGGTGCGGCGCGCCTTGATCTCGTCGAACGCCCGGCGGGGCTCGCGGAAGAGCGGGAACCATCGCTCACCGAACGCGTCGCCCAGGGACAGCCCTTCGAGGCTTCGGCGGGCGGCCGCGGGACCTGCGGCGAGGGGCGGGGTCGGGATCGGGATCGTCATACCCGCCATACTCCCCGCGCCGGCCGACGGCGTACATCCGTTGTGGCCCGCGAAGGCGCCGCTTCCCTCACTCTCCCGGTGCGCCCTGCGCGATGGCCTCCTCGACCTCGGCGACCCTGGCCTGTTCCTCCGCCTCGAAACGGTCCCGGTCGAGCTGTTCGGCTATCTCCTCGTCCTGGGCCATGAGCAGGTCCAGGTTGGAGTCGCCGAGCTCGAAGACGCCCATGTCGACGTAGGCCTTCTGGAGCCGTTCGCCCCACAGGCCGATGTCCTTGACGCACGGCACTATCCGGCTGAACAGCAGCTTTCGGAAGAGCTGGAGGAACTCCGAGTGCTCGGAGAGGTCTTTGGCCTCCTGCTTGCCGATGCCGAAGTTCTCCAGCACCTCGACGCCGCTGAGCCGGTCCCGCATCAGGTAGCAGCCCTCGATGACGAACTCCTCGCGCTCGCGCAGTTCGGCGTCGCTCAGCTGCTTGTAGTAGTCGCGCAGCGCCATCCGCCCGAACGCGACGTGCCGGGCCTCGTCCTGCATGACGTACGCGAGGATCTGCTTGGGCAGCGGTTTGGTCGTCGTGTCGCGGATCATGCCGAACGCGGCCAGCGCGAGCCCCTCTATGAGGACCTGCATGCCGAGGTAGGGCATGTCCCAGCGGGAGTCGCGCAGGGTGTCGCCGAGCAGTCCCTGGAGGTTGTCGTTGATCGGGTAGAGCATCCCGACCTTCTCGTGCAGGAACCGGCCGTATATCTCCGCGTGCCGGGCCTCGTCCATGGTCTGGGTCGCGGAGTAGAACTTCGCGTCCAGGTCGGGGACGGACTCCACGATCCTGGCCGCGCAGACCATGGCGCCCTGCTCGCCGTGGAGGAACTGGCTGAACTGCCAGGAGGTGTAGTGCTTGCGCAGCTCGCCCCGGTCCTTCTCGGTCATCTTCGCCCAGTGCGGGGTGCCGTACAGGGTGAGGGCCTCGTCAGGGGTGCCGAGCGGGTCGGCGGGGTCGACCTCCAGGGACCAGTCGATGCGCCTGTTGCCGTCCCACTGCTTGTCCTTGCCCTTCTGGTAGAGGGCGAGCAGGCGTTCGCGGCCGTCGTCGTAGTCCCAGCTGAAGCGGGCGGCGCCGGAGGCGGGTACCTGCCACAACGGCGCTTCGGGGGCGGTGGTGTAGAGGTCGTGTGTCGACACGGACGGCTCCTTCGCCTGGCATGTTTCGGCAATTCCCTTGGCGGTTGCTCCAGTTGGCAGGTTCACACGTTGGTAGACGCCGGGTCAACAAGTCGTGCGCAAGGGATTGACGGCCTTACTGACGAGGAGTCTCATAAGAGGTGACCGCCGGTAACCCCATGTGCGAGGTGCCTCCAGCATGACCACAGTGAGCGAACGCGACGTCCAGCTGCTTCGCGACGCACTCGGCCCGCTCCGGGACCGCGAGCAGATCGCCGAGCGGCTGCTCGCCTCCTCGGCCAAGCATTCCTTCGACCCGGACAAGGAGCTCGACTGGGACGCGGCGATCGAGGACGGCAAGTGGTTCTGGCCGCCCGAGCTGGTCTCGCTCTACGACACCCCGCTGTGGCGGAAGATGTCCGAGGAACAGCGGATGGACCTGTCCCGGCACGAGGCGGCGTCGCTCGCCTCGCTGGGCATCTGGTTCGAGATCATCCTGATGCAGCTGCTGGTCCGGCACATCTACGACCGGCCGGTGACCAGCAATCACGTCCGCTACGCGCTCACCGAGATAGCCGACGAGTGCCGGCACTCGATGATGTTCGGCCGCATGATCAAGTGGGGCGGGTCGCCCGACTACCCCGTGCCGCGCGTCTATCACAACCTCGCACGGGTGCTGAAGACCATCTCCACCACCCCCGGTTCGTTCGCCGCGACCCTGCTCGGCGAGGAGATCCTCGACTGGATGCAGCGGCTGACCTTCCCGGACGAGCGCGTCCAGACGCTGGTGCGGGGCGTGACCCGCATCCATGTGGTCGAGGAGGCGCGGCACGTCCGCTACGCCCGAGAGGAGCTGCGCCGCCAGATGGTGACCGCCCCGCGCTGGGAGCGCGAACTGACCCGGCTGAGCTGCGGCGAGGCGGCCCGCGTCTTCTCCGTCTGCTTCGTCAACCCGCAGGTGTACGAGAACGTCGGCCTGGACCGCCACGAGGCCGTCGCCCAGGTGAAGGCGAGCGGCCACCGGGCGGAGGTCATGCAGTCGGGCGCGAAGCGGCTGACGGACTTCTTCGACGACATCGGGGTGCTGAACGGGGTGGGACGTCGGCTGTGGAAGCGCTCCGGCCTGCTGGCCTGAGCCGGCCGCCCCGCAGGCCCTAGGCTTCGACGTATGACCTCTGCTGCCGCCTCCGCGCCGCCGGCCCGCGCGTACCGAAGGCTCGGCGTCGAGGAGCGCCGCGCCCAGCTCCTCGGTGCGGCCCTCACCCTCTTCGCCCACCGGGCCCCCGACGAGGTCTCGCTCGACGAGGTCGCGACCGTCGCCGGGGTGTCCCGCCCGCTCGTCTACCGCTACTTCCCCGGAGGACGGCAGCAGTTGTACGAGGCGGCGCTGAGGTCCGCCGCCGAGCAGCTGATCCTGTGCTTCGGCGAACCGCCCGGGGGACCGCCCACCGAGCGGGTCACGCGGGTGCTCGACCGCTATCTCGCCTTCGTCGACGAGCACGACACCGGTTTCAGCGCGCTGCTGCGCGGCGGCAGCGTCGTCGAGACCTCCCGTACGTCGGCGATCGTCGACGAGGTGCGGCGGGCGGCGGCCGAGCAGATCCTGCTGCACCTGGGCAGCGGCGAGGCGGCCGGCCCGAGGCTGCGGATGATGGTGCGCACCTGGATCGCGGCCGTCGAGGCGGCGTCCCTGATCTGGCTGGACGAGGGGAAGCAGCCCGCCGCGGCCGAGCTGCGCGACTGGCTGGTCGACCAGTTGATCGTGCTGCTGGCCGCCACGGCTGCGACGGATCCGGAGACCGCGGCGGCGGTGGCGGCGCTGCTGCCGCTGGAGACCGCCGCGGGTCCGGCCGGACGGCTGGCACAGCTGCTGGTCCCGGTGCTCGGCGAGGCGGCCCATCTGCTGCCCCAGGACGGCTGATCGGTCAGACTGGGGAGGTGAGAAGCGAGAGCACCGCCTTCACCGGCGGGCCCCTGGACGGGCGGGTACTGCCCGTCCTCGTCGGCCCGACCGGCCATCCGCCCAAGTGGTACACGGTCCCGGTACCGGCCGCCGACGGCGGTCCCGCGACCGTGTACGCGTACCGCAGGGTGCCGGCCGGCCACTCCAAGCGGCTGGGGCTCCCGCGCGGCTGGGTGTACGAGTACGCTCCCGGGGGCCGCGAGCGGCACAGTCCCAAGTGGCCCTGGTCGAAGCCGGACTGAGGGTACGGGGCCCGATGGAGCGAGGGGCGGTCGGTCTAAGATCGACGCTCTGGTGCCCAGGCACGGTCAGCGAGGGGGGTGCGCCATGGAGGCGCTGCGTCAGGACGATCCACGCCGCTTCGGCCCGTACACCGTGCTGGCGCGGTTGCGCGGGACCGCGAGCAGTGTGCAGTACCTCGCGCGCGACGCGGCCTCCGAGGACGCGGTGGTGATCACCGCCGCCCGCCCCGAACTCGCCGCACTGCCCGCGTTCCGGCGCCGATTCCAGGCGGAGGCCCGCACCGCGGACCGGCTGACCGGAGGCTGGGTCCAGCCCCAGCTGGGCGGCCCGGACGACGCCCCGGACGAAGAGCTGCTGTGGACGGCGGGCCCGTACGTACCCGCGCTGACGCTCTCCGAGGCGATCGACGCCACCGGACCGCTTCCCGAGCGTGCCGTGCGGATACTGGGCGCGGGCCTCGCCGAGACCCTCTCCCGGGTGCACGCCACCGGAGCCGTGCTCCAGGGTCTGGCTCCCCGGACGGTGCTGCTGGCCGAGGACGGGCCGCGGCTCACCGCGTTCGGCCCGCTGGGCGCCGCGGCCGCCGCGGAGGCCCGGCCCGGCGGGCAGTTGTCCGTACGGCTTGGCTATCTCACCCCGGAGCAGGTCGAGGGCGAGGAGCCCGGACCGGCCTCCGATCTCTTCGTGCTGGGCCTGCTGCTGGCCTACGCGGCGACCGGCACGACCCCGCTCGCCGACGGCCCGGCCGCCGAGGCCGCCGAGCGGATCGCCCGCACCGCCCCCGAACTCGGCGCGGTCCCGGAGGAGTTGCGCGACCTGATCGCCCGCTGCCTGGAGAAGGACCCGGCCGACCGGCCGAGCGCCGGGACAGTGGCGGCCGAGCTGGCCCTGGAGGGGGCGGCGGGCCTGGCGAAGGGCGGCTGGCTGCCGGAGCGGTTGGCCGCCGCGGTGGCGGAGCAGGGGGTGCGCGCACGGGAGACGGTCACGGCCGGTGAGCCGGCCGACGCGGTGGCCGGTGGTTCGGCCGGTGCGCCGGCCGACGCGGTGGTACCCGTCCCCGTCCCGGCCCCCGCCCCGGCCCCGGACACGCAGACCGCTCAGCTCGGGGACATCGGGCGCCATGTCCCGAGGACCGACCGGCCGACGACCCAGCTGTCCGTCCCGCCCGAGCTCACCGGCCGCCCGGCCGGTCCTGCTCCGGCCCTGTCCGCCGGACCCACTCCGGCTCTGCCCGGCGGGGTGCCCGCCGTACCTCCGCCCATGGTCCCGGTGGTCCCCCGCCCCCTCCCGGCCCCCACGAGTCGCGCCGCAGCCTCCTCCCCCGCCGTGGACCGGCGCGGTCTGCTGATCGGGCTCGCCGCCGGGGCCGCCGGGCTGGCCGTCGGTGGCGGTGGTGTGCTCGCGCTGGGAGGCAGTGACGGAGGGGACACGGACGACCCCAAGCCCGCGCCGAGCCGCAGCGGTCCCGCCGTCGCGGGGCTGCCGCCGCAACCCCGCTGGGTGTACACGCACCCGGCGGCGGAACCGGCACCGCTCACCGCCGCCGTCTGGAACGAGCGGCTGCTGGTGCTCACCGGCAAGAACGGCGCGACCGGCGTGGACCTGCGCACCGGACGCCGGGTCTGGCAGAACACGGACGCCGCCGGAGGGCGGGCCGCCCTCCCCGCCGGCCAGGACCTCTGCTTCGTCGCCGCCCCCTCCGGGTTCCTCTGGCTGTCGCCGAAGGACGGAAAGACCGTGCACCGGGCGGATCACGCGGACCTGTCCGCCGAGACGCCGAAGCTCTCGGCGCCGGAGTTCGTCGGCTCGTCCGGGCCGGTGATCTGGTTCACCGGGTCCGAGAAGGCCACCGTCAAGGCGCCGCCGCCGAAGAAGGGCAAGAAGCGCGGCAAGGACAAGCAGGTCGTAAGGGCCTATCTCTTCGCGTACGACATCGTGCGGCGCGAGCAACTGTGGCGTACCCCCGTACCCGCCGGACGCGGCCCCGCCACCCCCGTCCACCGGCTGATCGCGGTCCGGCAGAACCACCTGGTCGTACGTCAGAACCCGGCCACGCTCACCCCCGGCGACGTCAGGGCCGCCAAGGGCAAGGCCGTCTTCCGGAGCTTCGACCGCAAGACCGGCAAGGCGCTGTGGAGCAAGCAGTTCGGCACGGTCGCCCCGGACGCGGCGGCCATGGGCGACGACCGGGGCCTGCTGTACGCGGCGGTGGGCGACGACCTCCAGGCGTTCGAAACCCCGGCAGGCAAGCCGAAGTGGACGCTGAACGGCAGCGGCGGGACCCCGTACGGCACCCCCGTCGTCACCGGGACCGTGCTGCACACCACCAACCGCAACCAGGAAGTGGGCGCGGTCGAGCGGGAGACCGGGCGGCTGCGCTGGCGGCGCTCGACGGAAGCGGCGATCGGCACCGCCGCCCCCGCCGTCACCCTCAGCACGACCGGCCGCACACTGCTGGCCGCGGACGGCTCCCAGGTCACCGCGTTCGCCGCCGACGACGGGCGGCGACTGTGGAAGTTCCAGGACATCGGCACCCAGGACCCGAAGGGCCCCACGGTCACCGCCCCGTACCGGGTGCTGGCGGCCGGCCGCACGGCCGTCGTGCAACGCGACCGGATCTTCTACGCGTTCCCGGTCGCCTGAGCGAACAGCGCGTCGATCCAGGCGTCCCCGGGTGGCGGCACGAAGAAGTACCCGCCGCCGGTGGTGAGGATGTACTTGGCCATGGCCTCACCCCCCAGGCGCTTCTGCACAGCCTCGAACCCATTGGCCAGGTCCCGCTGGAAGCTGGAGAAGATCAGCCCGCTGTCGCCGCTGCCACGGTCGTAGTTGTAGCTGCGGCGCACCAGGGGCGGCGGGTTGCGCCGATCGGGGGCGGCGAGCCGCACATGCGAATCCAGCGGTGTGGCCCTGCCGTTGGGGTCTGCAGCGAAGCTGGGCTGCTCGCCGGTCGGGGTACCGTCGAGCCATCGGCCGTCGCGCCGACGCCCGATGACGCGCTCCTGCTCGCGGACGGAATCCTTGTCCCACAACTCGGTCGCGAACCGCACGATCCGAACTACTTGATAGCTGCCGCCCACGGCCCAGTCCGGTTCGCCCTGCCCGCTGCGCACAACGGCCCGATCGGCCACCTCGCGCTCGGTGCCCGGATTCCCGAACCCTTCGGTGAAATGGAACGGATTACGGGAAAGCCCCTTGCCGGCCTCGACCCGGTTCTCATCCCGGAACCCGTCGACCTGCCATCGCACACGCCACCCGGGAGCCTGCCTCACCACTTGCTCGGCAGCCTCCTGCACTGCCCTCTTGCCGGCTCCGGTCACCTGTACGAGCACGTCCCCGTGCGACTGTTCCGGGTCGAGCAGATCCCCAGCAGAGGCTGGCATTTCCTTCAGTTGGCGAGGACGTTGCGCCCCTCCGGGCACCCCTCCGGCAAAAACACGGCTCCCCAACGCAAGCCAGGCGTCTACGCCGTCTCTGTCAGCCGCCACAACCGACTGCTGCAACCGGGTCAAGGCGGCCTTCAACGCTTGGGGCTTCTGACCGGACAGATCACCAGACAGATCAAGGGCCATGACTCGCGCACAAGCGGCAGGCAGCGAGCCTCGCAGAGAAGCCAACGAGCGCATGGAATCACCGGGTGACGTCTGGAAGGGCGAGGCATTCGTCGCGATCACGCCGGCCCCGCCTGCGGCCACCACGGTCGCGCCCAGCAATATGCCTCTTCTGCTTCTCACGCCCACATCCCCACCCCAGGGCCGACCTTGAGGGCCAGGACCCAGAACATCGCGACACGTTCACGCCGAACCGCAAATCTATAGGGGATATCCAACTGCCGACGGGCCTCCAGCCGGCTCGGATGACCTTGGGGTGGTCGGTGACGATGCGCCTGAACAGGTCATGGCCGGTGCGTCCGGCATGGACAAGCGCCCAAGGCTGGAAGGACAGCGGCCTCGTCTTCACCACACCAGCAGGAGGGCCGATCGATCCAGCGAACCTCAATCGCAGATTCCGCGCCCTCCTCGATCGGGCCGGGCTCCGCCGCATCCGCTTCCACGACCTACGGCACTCCACCGCCACCCTGCTCCTGGAGCAGGGCGTTGACCTCGTCGTGATCAAGGAGCTGCTGAATCACGCCCACATCGGCGTCACCGCTGGCGTCTACGCCCACGTACGACTCCGGCTCCAACGCCAAGCCATCGACGCCCTCGGCAACGCACTGGATGCGACCGACGACGAAGCTGGCGACCCACCGCCACAGCCGTCGTCCGCTGATGTTGCCGTCAACTACTGCCGTCACCCACCCCAGAAGCCCTGCCAGGGCGCCTGACGGGGCTTCTAGTTTGCTGTCGATATCACTCAGCGAGGCAGCTGAGACAGCATCTGTGCGAGGTCGTCCGGAAACTCCGACATGTGCGATTCGGCGCAGTAACTCACGGCGCAGGCCGCAGAGACCAACTCCATCGCCGAATACTCGCCGCTCGACAGCATCCTGGCACACATTCCCAGAGGGACCACAAAGTCCGCTTGAGCTTCGTCCGTTAGCGAATCGAGCAAATCAGATTCCTCCGAGAGAACCAGCTCCACGATCGAACTCAAGACTCCTGCCAGTTCAGAGGCGTCCACTTCACGAGAGAGTTCGACCATGTCTTCGTATTCGGCGAAGCCGAATCGATTGACCCGGAGATGTTCCCTGCTCACGTCAATTCCCATCGAAGCTGATTCCTTGATTCCGCAGCCTGGGCTGGCAAACCGTTGGGCAAGGAATGGCGGGGGTGCCGTGTGCACCACCGGGCGGCGAATTCAATCCCTTCGCCTTTACCACTTCGAACGATCCCCCTCGAACTCCAGCTGCACCCTCGGCCGCCTCGACCTGGACGAGACACATTGTCTCGGCGCACCCCGCATGGTAACGACCACCCCCCGGCGTAAACTGCCGAACAAGGGAACCCACCTCTCCACCGGGGGTTGGCGTCAGATCATGACCCGAGTGACCAAAGTACGCCCGACCTGACGGGGACGTATATTTCGCCGCAAAGAAGGGGCCATCAACCTTGTTGAAGCCGGGACGCAGGCAATCGGCACAGTCCGCAATGTTGCAGTTGTGAACAAGAACCGGAGTTACCCTCGCCCGCACATAGTACGTGCGCTACGCGACCCCTCTCTATCTGCGTATTCGCAGATCAGCGGCGGTTTCGGGTTCCGCTGGTGTCCGTGGTTGTGCGGGGGAATCCGTGGGTGTTGCCGTCGCTACTGCCGTCAGGGGTGCGGGGTGCACGGTGGTGCTGCCGCTGGGGGGTGTCGGCACAGGGGGGTCTTCCCCTCCGGACTGATCCACGGAAGCAAGCGGGGACCTCCCGCACCCGACGCAGCGTCGTACAACTCTCTGCGCCGCATGCGGTCGGCGTCACTCCTGGGGTGGCTCACTGGGCACCCCCGGCCTGGGTCACGGATGGCGGACGCATCGACCGTAGGCACTGACTGACTGTCACCCCACATAAGAGCCATGACAGTTCGCGACTCTTGGTTCACGAATTGCCACGCTGCGTGGCAGCTACCCGACAACGCCCAGGTAGTCGGCCATTTCGCGCATCTCCGTGGTGAGGGTGCGCTTGCGTTTACCGAGGATCTCCTGCATGGTCTCGGCGGCCCCGTTCTGGTGCCGCAGCCACTGCGGGGCGGCTTCCCGGGCGCGGGTCAACTCGTCCATGGCCGCGGGCAGGTCGCCGGTCCGGGTGTGGGCGCGCGCCACATCGAGGGTGAAACGGTTCCCGTCGTTGGTGCTGGGCCTACCCAAACGCTTCCACGCCTTGGTCGACAACTCCTCCTGCTCGCCGACCTTGCGTACTACCGCGCGGGCGTCGCCGATGACCAGGGAGTCTTCGAGTGCCTTGACAGCGACGGTGACCGGCCCGAAGACGGACCAGTGCCGGGAGACGTTGCGATGCGCCGTCCCGACAGCGGTTGCCGCGACCCGGGCGGCTTGACGGTACTCCTTCGCTTCGTCGGGACGGTTGTTCCTCGCGGCCGCGGCGGCGGCCTCCATCGCCAGGCCGCCCCACACCGCGTAGTGGTCCGGCTCGGCCCCAGTGATCTTCGGCTCCACCGCGTCCATGCTCTGGGCGGCGACCTGTTCCGCCTCGTCCAACCTTCCCTGCCTCACCAGCAGCCAGCACATGCAGCCGACACCTGAGCCCGCCGCAAGCATGTCTCCGGCCCGGCGGGCGTCCATGATGGCGCCACGCACAGCGGCATATGCGATGTCGTACTGCCGTACCTGGGTGAGGTAGGTGCCGGCCAGACGCAGCGCCTCGGCGCGGGCCAACAGGGCCTGCCGGTGCTCGTCCCCGCTGTCGTAGCAGGCGACGGCTTGTGCGGCATCACGCAGCAGACCCGGCAGTTGAGCCGCGACGCTCTTGTAGCTGTCGGAGAAGTACAGCACCCGTGCGACTTGCAGCGTCCGCCGGAAGATGCGCAGGTTCGGTTCCTCGGCCACGGCCTCGGCGTCCTGGTCCACGAGCCCAACGGCCGGGGTGAGCGCGGCGCGGAGCTGGATCAGGTTGACCCGGTTCGGCTCCTCGGCCCGCCCCACGGGCTCCGGTGCATCCGAGGCCATCAGCGCGGCCGTGGTCACCCCCAGCGCGCGGGCAAGTGTGTGCAAGGTCTCCATGCGGACGGTGCCGCCCTGCTCGGCCTTGCGCACGGTGCCCGGCGACACGCCTGCGGCGTGGGCCAGTTCCTCCTGGCTCATCCCCACGCGACGCCGGTACTTGCGGACGTTGTCAGCCAACTCCGTAATCATCAACTCACCACCTCCCACTCCACGGTACGCCCGGCCGGCACATCAGCCGGGGGTGATCCGGCAGACACCCACCCGCAGGCGTGCCCCACCACCTGGTGGGCCGGAACTCCGGCAGGATCGGGGCCTGAGCGGGAGGGGGTTCCTCGTCGGTCGGGCAGCTTCGCCGTACCAGGGTTCCCCGGGGGTTCCTGGTACGCCTCCGGTGACCGGGCGGCGAGGGACCCCTCTCGCGACCCGCGACCACCCACCACAACGGAGCCGCACCCGTACTCACCCCCCTGCCACTCGGAGAGAGGGCCGGGGTCTGGGGCAGAGCCTCAGGATGGTTCGCTGTGTTGCCTACTGCGCGCCCGGAGCGGCGGGGAAGTCGCCAGCGGGGCGGAGACAGGAGCGGGCGGCGGCCCCGCCGGGCCGGAGCGCGCGCGGGCCGCGCCAGCGGGCCGCCTTGAACGGGTCTGTCAAACGAGCGGTGTAACTCAGGTTGTTGGAGTTACTGGCGTGCTGCGGAGAGCCGGCCGTCGAAGGTGATGTCGAAGGCGTTGAGT